>NZ_CP142149.1:8855000-9155000 GCF_035918295.1 Amycolatopsis rhabdoformis | reverse complement strand
ACGCCGACCTGCTTCCCTTGCTGCGCAAGGCATTGGAGCCCGCGTACCCGCTGCCCGACTACCTGCGCGCCCACGAAATCCTCGTCGAGGCGTTCGGCCTCGAGCAGGCCTTCGGGCAGCGCCGCAAGATCCTCGTGCTCACCGGCGACTCGATCACCGAGCGCATGGCCGGCCCGGCGATCCGCGCGTGGAACATCGCGTCCACCCTCGCGGCCGAGCACGACGTGCACCTGATCACCACCAATCCGCTGCTCTCGCCGCCGCCCGCCGCGTTCCGGATCAGCTCCGGCAAGTTCCGCGAGCTCGACACACCGGTCGAGTGGGCCGACGTGGTCATCCTGCAGGGCCACGTGCTCGAACTCGCGCCGACGCTGAAGAAGCAGCACGCGAACAAGATCGTGGTCGCCGACGTCTACGACCCCATGCACCTCGAGCTGCTGGAGCAGGGCAAGGGCGTGCCCGACGACCAGCGCGCCCTCGACCTCGCCGGCGTCACGAAGGTGCTCGACGCGCAGCTGGAACGCGCCGACTTCTTCCTGTGCGCCTCCGAGCGGCAGCGCCTGTTCTGGCTGGGCCACCTCGCCGCGCTGGGCCGGCTCTCGCCGCGCCTCTACGACGCCGACCCCACCACGCAGTCGCTGCTGGCCGTGGTGCCGTTCGGCCTCTCCCCCGAAGCGCCCGTACGCACCGGCCCCGGCCTGCGCTCGTCGCTGGGCCTCGGCGAGTCCGACCGCGTGGTGCTGTGGGCCGGCGGCGTGTACAGCTGGTTCGACCCGCTCACGCTCATCCGCGCCGTGGATCTGCTCCGCCGGAACCGAGACGACGCGCGGCTCGTGTTCCTGGGTATGAAGCACCCGAACCCCGAGGTCGCCGAGATGGACATCGGCGCCCGCACGATCCGGCTGGCCGATTCGCTCGGCCTCACGGACAAACACGTGTTCTTCAACGAGCAGTGGGTGCCCTACGGCGAGCGGCAGAACTGGCTGCTCGACGCCGACTGCGGCGTGACCACGCACTACGAGCACGTGGAGACCACCTTCGCGTTCCGCACGCGGGTGCTCGACTACCTGTGGGCCGGCCTGCCGATCGTCACCACCGACGGCGACGCGTTCGCCGACCTCGTCCGTGCGGAGCGGCTCGGGGTCGTGGTGCCGGCCGAGGACGCCGAGGCGCTGGCCGCGGCGCTCGAAAAGGCGCTCTACGACGAGGAGTTCGCGGCCGGCTGCGTCGAGCGGATCGCCGAGGTGGCGCGCCGCTACACGTGGCCGGAAGCGTTGAAGCCGCTGGTCGAGTTCTGCCGCGACCCGCGCCCGGCCGCCGACCGGCTGCCCGGCACCGCGGACCTCACCACCACCGCCCCGATCCGCGGCTCGGCGCTGGTCCGCCGCGACGTCGACCTCGTCCGCGAGTACCTCTCGCAGGGCGGCCCGAGCGAGCTGGCCCGCCGCGTCGGCGGCCGCGTCGTGAAGGTCGCCCGGCAACGGTTGCGCCGTGGCTGACCGTCCGTTGCGCGTGCTGCTCGACGGCACCCCGCTGCTCGGTTCCCGCACGGGCATCGGCCGCTACACCGCGGCGTTGAGCGAAGAGCTCGCTTCGATGTCCGAAGTGGACCCTCGCGCGGTGGCGTTCACCTTGCGCGGCTGGCGAAAGCTGCGCGGGGTGCTGCCGCACGGCGCGCGGGCGCGGGGCATGCCGGTGCCGGCGCGGCTGTTGCGCCGCGCGTGGCTGCGGTCGGAACTGCCGCCGGTCGAGCTGTTCGCCGGACCCACCGACGTGGTCCACGGCACGAACTTCGTGCTGCCCGGCCGATTCCGCGCCGCCGGCGTGCTGACCATCCACGATCTCGCGTTCCTCGACGTGCCCGAGGAGCTCGCGCCGTCGGACCGCACGCTGCCCGAGCTGGTGCGCCGCGGCGCCCACCGCGCCGACGTGATCTGCACGCCCACGGCCGCCGTGGCCGATTCCGTGGCCGAACGCCTCGACGTCGCTCGCGACAAGATCGTGGTGACGCCCCTGGGCGTGAACCCGGCGTGGTTCACCGCGCGACCGCCGGACGACGGCCAGCGCGCGAAGCTGCGCCTGCCCCCGAAGTACCTGCTGTTCGCCGGCGCCGCCGGGCCGCGCAAGGGCCTCGACTGGCTCGCCCGCACCCACGCCGCCGCACCCGACCTGCCGCCGCTGGTGTTCGCCGGTCCTGGTCCGTTCCCGCGGCTGCCGCGCTCGGGGCAGACCGGGTATCTGTCCGATGTGGACCTGAGGACCGTGGTGGCCGGCGCGGCCGCGCTGGTGCTGCCTTCGCGCGACGAAGGTTTCGGCCTGCCCGTGCTGGAAGCCATGGCGTCCGACGTTCCCGTGGTGTGCACGGACATTCCGGCGCTGGCCGAGGTCGCGGGCCCGTGCGCCACGCTCGTGCCCTACGACGACGTCGACGGCCTGGTCGCGGCGTTGCGCCAAGCCGTGGAAGACCCGCACGCCACAGCCACCTCCACCGCGCGGCGCACCCACGCGGCGAGCTTCACCTGGCGCAACACCGCCACGCTCACCGTCGAGGCCTACCGCCGCGCCGCGAACCGCTAGCCGCGCGGGAAGAACTCAGTCCCGGAAGTACTCGGCCAGCGCTTCGCGCCACGGCCGCAACGGGGTCAGCCCAGCGTCGGTCCAGGAGGCGTTGGACAGCACCGAATACGCCGGCCTCGGCGCCGGGCGCGGGAACTCCTCCGTGGTACACGGCCGCACCCGCTCGGGGTCCGCGCCGATCTCCTCGAAGATCGCGCGCGCGAACCCGCACCACGTCACCTCGCCGCCGCCGGTGCAGTGCAGCACCCGCGACGCCGGGCCCTCGCCGGCCGCGATCCGGCCGGCCAGCTCCACGAGCCCGGTGGCCAGGTCGGCCGACCACGTCGGCGACCCGAGCTGGTCGTCCACCACGGTCAGCTGGTCGCGCTCCCCCGCCAGCCGCTGAATCGTCTTCACGAAGTTGGCGCCGTGCTTGCCGTAGACCCAGCTCGTGCGCACGATCCAGGCCGAAGCGCCCGACCCGAGCACCGCGTCCTCGCCGGCCGCCTTCGTGCGCCCGTACGCGCTCCTCGGGCCCAGCGCGTCGGTCACCTCGTACGGCTGCGAAGCGTCGCCGGGGAACACGTAGTCCGTGGACACGTGCACCAGCGGCACCCGCCGCGACGAGCACACGGCGGCGAGCACCCGCGGCCCGTCGCCGTTCACGCCGAACGCGCGCAGCTCGTCGGTCTCCGCGGCGTCGACAGCGGTGTAGGCGGACGCGTTCACCACGACCGGCGCGGCACCCAGCTCGGCGGCGCGGGACTTCAGCGCGTCGACGGCCTCCACCACCTGGCCCACGGCGCGGACGTCGAGCTCCGCCGAAGCCGGCGCGACCACCTCCACCTCGGGACCCGCGAGCGCTGCCAGGTCGCGGCCGAGCTGGCCGGAACCGCCGGGGACGAGCAGAGCGAGCCGCACCGTCTTACCTCCACACAGGAAACTTCGAAACGTCAGGACGTGCCGAGCGCGGCGCGGCCCTTCAGCGGCTCCCACCACGCGCGGTTGTCGGCGTACCAGCGCACCGTACCCGCCAGACCGTCCTCGAAGGACACCCGCGGAGCGTAACCGAGCTCGGAGCTGATCTTGGTGATGTCGACGCTGTAACGCCGGTCGTGACCCTTGCGGTCCGCCACGGCCTCCACGCGTTCCCAGCCCACGCCCACGGCCTCGAGCAGCCGGCCGGTGAGCTCGCGGTTCGTGAGCTCGGTGCCACCACCGATGTTGTAGATCTCGCCGGCCCGGCCGCCGTCGGCCACGAGCTGGATGCCGTGGCAGTGGTCGTCCACGTGCAGCCAGTCACGCACGTTCAGGCCGTCGCCGTAGAGGGGCACTTTCAGACCGTCGAGCAGGTTCGCGACGAAGAGCGGGATGACCTTTTCAGGGAACTGGTACGGGCCGTAGTTGTTCGAGCACCGCGTGACGCACACGGGCAGCCCGTGCGTGCGGAAGAACGAGCGTGCGATGAGGTCCGAGGACGCCTTCGACGCCGAGTACGGCGAATTCGGCTCCAGCACGTGGTCTTCCGACCACGAACCGTCCGCGATGGACCCGTAGACCTCGTCGGTGGACACGTGCACGAACTTGCCGACGCCCGCCTCCAGCGCAGCCTGCAACAGGGTCTGGGTGCCGAGCACGTTGGTGAGCACGAAATCGGCCGAGCCGAGGATCGAACGGTCCACATGCGACTCGGCGGCGAAGTGCACCACCAGGTCGATACCGCGCATCAGCCGGGAGACCAGGGGGGCGTCGCAGATGTCGCCGCGCACGAACTCGAGGCGGGTGCTGTCGGCGACCGGGGCGAGGTTGGCCTCGTTGCCGGCGTAGGTGAGCTTGTCGAGCACCACGACCTCGGCGTCACGCAGCGTCGGGAAGGCACCCGAAACCACCTGCCGGACGTAGTGCGATCCGATGAACCCCGCACCGCCCGTGACCAGGACCCGCATCTCTCTCCACCCTTCGTGCCCGTTGCTTGTGCCCGACCGGGCAATCCGACCACCAGACTACGGAGGACACACCCGAGACTCGGTAGAGTCTGCCTGAGGCACTCCGGTGCCCAGGGGGCATGGGTGGGGGAGGAACGCGTGACCGAGTGGCCTGGGTCACCGCTGCCGGCGCGGCGGGTACCGGCACCGCACGGCCGCGGCGCGCTGATCGTGCTGCGCCGCGGTGGCAAGGTCGTGCTGTCGATCCTCTCGGTCGTGGTCCTGGCGCTGACCTGGTACGGCTGGCAGTTCATCGGCGACCCGCAGACCGGGTTCACGACCACGCAGATCTTCGACGAGCCCGAGGCGCACGCCAAACCGCTCGACGGCGCCATCGACATCCTCCTGGTCGGCCAAGACAGCCGCACCGACGCGCAGGGCAACCCGCTGCCGCGCGAGGTGCTCGACATGCTCCACGCCGGCATCGCCGACGGGGAGAAGCAGACCGACACGATGATCCTCGTGCACATCCCGCAGAACGGGCAGCACGCGATCGCGATCTCCTTCCCGCGCGATTCCTACGTGGAGATCACCGGCGGCTTCGGCAAGCACAAGCTCAACAGCGCGTATGTGTACGCCTACAACGACACCTTCAAGACGCTGCAGAACCAGGGCGACACCGACCTCAAGGACGTCGACGAGAAGTCGAAGGTGGCCGGGCGCAAGAACCTCGTGGCCACGCTGGAGAAGTTCATCGGCAAGCCGGGCATGATCGACCGCTACGCCGAGGTGAACCTCGCGAGCTTCTACGAGATCACCAAGGCCATCGGCGGCGTCGACGTGTGCCTCAAGGCGCCGGTGAAGGAGAAGAAGTCCGGCGTGGACCTGCCGGCGGGCCGCCAGTCGATCGAAGGCGTGCAGGCGCTCGCGTTCGTGCGGCAGCGCTACGGCCTGCCGGGCGGCGACCTCGACCGCATCGCGCGGCAGCAGGCGTTCCTCTCGGGCCTGGCCAACAAGGTGCTCTCGGGCGACGTGCTCACCAACCCGGTCAAGATCGCGCAGCTGGTCGACGCCGTGAAGAAGTCCGTGGTGCTCTCCGCCGGCTGGGACCTCAGCGAGTTCGCGGAGCAGATGCGCGGGCTCACCGGCGGCAACGTCGAGTTCCACACCATTCCCACGCAGGGCAACGCGGTAATCGGCGGCGCCGACGTGCTGCGCGTCGACCCGGACCAGGTGCGGGCCGAGGTCGACCGCCTCACTTCCGACGGCAAACCCGACACGCCCACCTCGACCCCCGCCACGCTGCCGGGCGCCGGCGCCGTGACCGTCGAGCTGTTCGACGGCACCGGCTCCGACGCCGCCACGCAGACCCAAACCTTGTTGCAGGGCAAGGGTTTCAAGCTCACCGGTGACACGAAGCTCTCGACCCGGTCCACCACGGTGATCCGCTACAACCCGGCCGACGACGCCGCGCTGGCCCTGGTGCGTCAGGCGCTGGGCGGCAGCATCGAGGCCGAGCCGGATTCGGACGTCGCGGCCGGGCACGTGCGCGTGCTGCTCGGCAAGGACCACCGCTCGGCCGGCGCCGGGTCCGGCGCCACGCCCACCACCTCGGCCGGCGCCCCGACCAAGCCCAGTACGCCCGTCACGCCGCCGGTGCCACCCGCTCCTCCGATCACGGCCGGCGGAGTGCCCTGCGTCAACTAGAGTCGGGCACTCAGCGTGGCGGCCGGGGGCGGCCTCTAGGCTGGAGCACGGGGAGGTACTTGGGGTGGACGAGCACGACGACAAGAACGAGGACCAGCCGGACCGGGCCGAGAGCACGGAGCCGGCGGCCGAGCCTGCCGCCGACCCGGCCACGGCCGACGAATCCCCCGTTGCCGATACGGACAGTGACGAATCCGTCGAGTCTTCGGACTGGAAGCCGTCGCCCCACCCCCGGTTGGACCTGCCGCAGCCCACGGTCAAAACCCCGCGTGTCCGTCCCGGCCGCGCCGGCCGGGTCACCCGGCGGATCGCGCTCGGGCTGGTGTCCGTGCTGGCGCTGGGCGCCACCGGCTACGCGTACGTGACGAAGGACCAGCTGCAGAGCAGCGTCCCCACCACCGACGTCCTCACCCCCCGCGCGGGGGAACCGCCGGCCCCGCCCGCCGACGACGGCGCCACCGACATCCTGCTGGTCGGCAGCGACGCCCGCACCGACGCGCAGGGCAACCCGCTGCCCGCGAGCATGCTGAAGTCGCTGCGCACCGAGGAAAAGGCGGGCATCAACACCGACACGATCATCCTGCTGCGCTTCCCGAAGGACGGCAGCAAACCGTCGGGCGTCTCGATCCCTCGCGACAGCTGGGTGGACATCCCCGGCCGCGGCCAGTCGAAGATCAACTCGGCCTACGGCGTGGCGAAGGCCAAGTTCGCCGAAGCCGAGCGCGCCAAGGGCGAGCGGGACCAGGCGAAGATCGAGCGCGACTCCGACAGCGAGGGCCGGCGCGTACTGGTCCAGACCGTGCAGGACCTCACGCAGATCCACGTGGACCACTACGCCGAGATCAACCTCCTCGGCTTCTACCTGCTCACCGAGGCGCTCGGCGGTGTGCAGGTGTGCCTGAACCACGCGACGTCGGACAAGGACTCGGGCGCGGACTTCCGCCGCGGCGTGCAGAAGGTGTCGGGCGGCGAGGCGCTGTCGTTCGTGCGCCAGCGCAAGAACCTGCCCCACGGCGACCTCGACCGGATCGTGCGCCAGCAGGCGTTCCTGTCGTCCGCGCTGCACCAGGTGCTGTCGGCGGGCACGCTGACCAGCCCGTCGACGGTGGGCAACCTCATGGACGCCGTGCACCGCTCGATCACGCTCGACGACGGCCTCGACGTGCTCGACTTCGCGCAGCAGGTGAAGGGCGTGGCCTCGGGCGACCTGAACTTCGCCACGATCCCGGTGATCACGGCCAACGGCCGCAGCGCCGACGGGCAGAGCATCGTCGAGGTCGACCCGACGGCGGTGCGCAAGTTCGTGGCCGGCCTGGTCGGGCGCGCGCCGACCGGCGGCGGTGGCGCGGCGGCGGGTGCGCCGGTGCTGCAGCTGCAGTCGGGCCTGCCCGGCGTGCCGTGCGTGGACTGAGCGGCCGACTAGCCTGGGCGGCATGAGTCTCACCGAACAGCTGCTGCGTCCGCTGCTGGCCTCGCCCGCGAAACCGCTGATCACGCACTACGACGACCAGCTCGGCAGCCGCGTCGAGCTGTCGGTGGCGACCACGCTCAACTGGGCCGCGAAGACGGCCAACTGGCTCGTCGACGAGTTCGACGTGGAGCCCGGTGACGACGTCGCCGTGCAGCTGCCGGCCCACTGGCAGACCGCCGGCATCCTGCTCGGCGCCTGGTGGTGCGGCGCCCGCGTGGTTCCCCAAGCCGCCGGCGCGCGCGTGGTGTTCATCGGCCCGGAAGCTTCGCTGGACGCGCCGGCCGTCGCCGTCGTGTCGCTCGACCCGATGGGCCGCGGCCTCACCACTCCCCCGGCCGGCGGAGCCCTCGACTACCTCACCGAGGCGCGGATGTCGGGCGACCAGTTCACGCCTCTGTCGCCGATCTCCGGTGACACGCCCGCCCTCGGTGAGTCCACTGTGGACGAGGTGCTCAGCGAGGCGCGCGGCCGGGCGGAGAAGCTGGGCCTCACCGCCGCCGACCGCGCGCTGTCGACCTTGGACTGGACCATCCCGGAAGGGGTCCTCGACGGTTTCCTCGTGCCACTGGCCGCGAGCACGCACCTGGTGCAGGTCAGCCACGCGGACCCGGCGAAGCTCGACCGCAAGCGCGAAGCCGAGCGCACCACCACCGACCTCGGCTGACCCTCGACTCGGCGGTAGCTCAGACCGACGCGAGCTCGGCCTGCCGCGCCTCGCGCTTGCGCCAGAACAGCACGTGGTCGAGCGAGAGCCGGCCGCCGTTGAAGCCGAGCGCGAGGGCGGCCAGGCCGAGTACCAGCACGAGCTCGTAACCGCCGGTGCCGGTGAGGCCGTTGGGCGCGTGCACCGAGAGCAGCGCGCCCGCCGTGTCCACGACGTAGCCCACGGCGATCAGCGGCAGCAGGAAGCCGGCGACGAAGGAGATCGACCCGAAGACCTCGAGCACGATCACGAACACCGCGGCGATCGTGGGCAGCGGCACGCCGACCTGGGTGAAGTAGTCGGCGGTCCCGCCGACGCCGCTGTCCCACTTCTGCAGGCCGTGGGCGAAGAACACCACAGCCACGCCGATGCGGCCGAGCAGCAGTGCGATGTCCTTGACTCGAGTGTGCATGAAACCCAGCTCCTGATCGGTGATCTTCCCACTGTCCCGGCCCACAGTAGGTCGGCGCGCACCACGCGAGCCCGCTTCGGCGGGTGATCGACAGGAAACCGACAGGCATCGGAAAATACTCGCTGTACGCGTCCGTCACCGAGCGGTATCGTGCCGACTCCCAGTTCGCCACGGTGAGGAGACCTCGATGCGCCGACAGTCCGACCGACC
This sequence comes from Amycolatopsis rhabdoformis, assembly GCF_035918295.1. GTDB lineage: Bacteria > Actinomycetota > Actinomycetes > Mycobacteriales > Pseudonocardiaceae > Amycolatopsis > Amycolatopsis rhabdoformis. Next base: position 9,146,016 of record NZ_CP142149.1, on the reverse strand, counting down.
CCAGTTCGGCCTGTCCATCGCATCGATGAGGACCTCACCGACCCATGACCTCGCACCTCAAGACCCTCACGCTGGGCATCCTCGCCCACGTCGACGCCGGTAAAACCAGCCTGACCGAGCGCCTGCTCTTCGAGACCGGCGTGATCGGCCACCTCGGCAGCGTCGACTCCGGCGACACCCAGACCGATTCGCTGGCGCTCGAACGCCGCCGCGGCATCACCATCAAGTCGGCCGTGGTCGCGGTGACCACGGGCGAGCACCGGCTCACGCTCGTGGACACCCCGGGCCACTCCGACTTCATCGCGGAGGTCGAGCGCGCCCTCGGCGTGCTCGACGGCGCCGTGCTCGTGGTGTCCGCCGTGGACGGCGTGCAGGCGCAGACCCGCGTGCTCATGCGCACTCTCACGCGTCTCGGCATCCCGGTGCTCGTGTTCGTGAACAAGATCGACCGCCCGGGCGCGCAGGAAACCACGCTGCTCGAAGCCCTGCGCACGCGCCTTTCGCCGCGCTGCGTCGCGCTCGACACCGTGACCGGGCTCGGCACGCCGCAGGCGAAACCCGTGCCGCTGCCGCCCGGCGAGGAGCTCGCTGAGGCACTGGCCGACGACGACGAGTTCCTGGCGTCCTATGTGGAGGGACGTGAGCCGGACCACCACGCGGCACTGGTCCGTCAGGTCGCGCGCGGGGCCATGCACCCGGTGGTGTTCGGTTCGGCGATCACGGGTTCGGGCGTCGCCGCGCTCGTCGACCGGGTGCGCGCGCTCTTTCCCGCGCGCGAACGCACCGACGCCGGTGACCTGGGTGCCACCGTGTTCAAGATCGAGCGCGGCCGGGCCGGCGAGAAGATCGCCTACGTCCGCGTCCACACCGGCTCGCTGAGCCCACGGCAGCCGGTTCCCTTCCACCGCCGGGAGACCGACGGCACGGTCACCGAGCTGACCGGCCGCGCGTCCGCCGTGCGCGTGTACGAGCACGGCGCCACACCGGTCGACGCCACGGCGTGCGCCGGCGACGTCGCCCGCGTGTGGGGCCTGAAGGACGTGCGGATCGGCGACCACCTCGGCCTCGGTGGCGCCGCGGTCGCGCCCGGCTTCTTCGCGCCGCCCAGCCTGGAAACGGTGGTGCGCCCGGCCGATCCGGACGACGCCGTGGCTCTGTACGCGGCGCTCGACCGACTGTCCGAACAGGACCCGTTGATCAGCATCCGCCGCCACGACCGCGAAGTGTCCGTGCGGTTGTACGGCGAGGTGCAGAAGGAAGTGATCCGCTCCACGCTGGCCGACGACTTCGGCCTGGCGGCGGAGTTCGAGGAGTCACGCATCCTGCTCGTGGAGCGGCTGGTGAAGACGGGCCACGCGATCGGCCTCCGCGTACCGGAGGAGCGTGTGTTCTTCTTCGCCACGGTGGGACTGCGGGTCGAGCCGGGCCCGCCCGCGTCCGGTGTCGCGTACCGGCTGGAGGTCGAACTCGGGTCGCTGCCGCTCGCGTTCCACAAGGCCGTCGAGGAGACGGTGCGCGAGCAGCTCCGCCACCGCCCGCGGCCGGTGATCGACTGCGTGGTCACCCTCACCGACGCCGCGTTCTTCCCACCGCTCTCCACGGCGTCCGACTTCCGCGGCATGACCGCTCTCGCGCTCGACGACGCACTGCGCGACGCCGGCACCCGCGTGCACGAACCCGTGCACAGCTTCGAGGTCGAAGCTCCGGCGGCCGCCGTCAGCGGGGTGCTGCGCAAGCTCGTGGAACTGCGCGCGGTGCCCAGCGAGCCCGCGGTCACGGCCACGGCGTGCACCGTCACGGGCCTGATCCCGGCCGCGTCCGTGCACGAGTTCGAGCAGGCGCTGCCGGCGTTGTCGCAGGGTGAGGGGGTGTTCTTCAGTGAGTTCGCCGAGTACCGGCCGCGCTGAGGTTCATCGGCGGTGCGCCCACGCGGCGCCGCCGCAGTACGCGCCGAAGGCCGCGAGGCCCAACGCGACGATCGTGAGCAGCACCGTGCCGAACGGCTGGCCGGCCAGCGTGCGCAGCGCCGCGTCGAGACCACCGGCCGCGCGTGCGTCGGAGCGCAGGCCGGCGTAACCGAGCAACACGGCCACCACGGCGAACACGACCCCCTTCGCCAGGTAGCCGCCGGTGCCGAGGCGGGCCACCCAGCGCCGGGTGGCCCGCGGCAGCTCGGTGGTGTCGAGATCCTCCAGGAAGGAGCGGCGCACGCCCTTCACCCCGGCGGCGATGGCAACCGCGAGCACGCAGCCCGCCGCCACCACCACGAGCGCGGGCCCGGCCGGCAGCGCGAGCAGTTTCGCCGTGGCCTCCTGCTGGCGCTGGTTGCCGGCCGACGATCCGGCGCCGACGGCGATCCGGAAAGCGCTGTATGCGAGCGCCAGCACCACGATCGCGCGCCCACCCGAGCCGAGCCGCTTGCGCACCCGCTGGCCGCCGCTCACCCATTCGTAGCCGGTCGCGGCCATGAGCACCTGCCACGCGCCGAACGCGAGCAGCCCGGCCGCGAGCACCCACAGCACCACGCGGCCGAAGCCGGTGGAGCCGATCTCCTGCAACGCGCCGTTCTGGTCGGCGGGCTCGCCGCTGCCGCCGCCGAAGGCGATCCGCAGCGCGAGGTACGCGACGATCAGGTGCACCACGCCGTACTGCGCTGATCATTGCCAATCAGGCGACAGTCACGGCGGGAACGGTTGCCGTCCGCAGTACCCTGCGGCCACGTCCCCGCCTACTTTTGGCCTGATTGGCAACCGGCCAAGCCGGCGCGCCCGAGCGCTTGCGCGGTCGTACTACTGCGCGGTTGGGCGAAGGGGATCCTGGTTCTCACGGCGTTCATCGAGCACCTCCGAGGCGGGAGTGCCCGGATTTCGCCCTTGCGACACGAAAACCCCGGCCGATTGGGCCATTCGGCGCAACCGGACCGTCCCGTGTGGACTCAGGCGGGCCGGCGGCGCACGGAGTCGAGAGCGGCCCAGCCACCGTGGGTGGCCAGCAGCGTGAGCACCTGCTCGGCGTGCGCGGCGAAGCGCTGCAGATCCTCGTGCAGCTTGGGCGCACGGTCGGAGTCCAGGGGCGCGAAGTCGTCCCACCACAGCCCGATCACGGCGCTCGCGCACAGCGCCAGCGACTGGATCACGTGCACGAACTCCTCCGACGGCTCGGCGGAGGACTCGCGGTACACGGTTTCGATGTCGTCGCACGCGTCGAGGAACTCGCGCAGCGGCTGGACCGCGTCGGCGGGCGTGCCGTTCCACGCGGCCGTGGGCCAAGCGCGGTCGCTCAGCTCGAGCCACAGGCGCCAGCCGGCTACCAGCTCGGCGTCGTCGCTCGGCTTCCAGGTGTCAGGGACCGGCCAGAACATGTCGACGACTGTGACACTCGGCCGCGGGCCTGCACAACCGGAATGGCACAACGGGACGAAAAGAGTTCGCGTTTGTACCTACTTCTGGAATCCTCGTTACGTGCTGATCCGCGAAGCGACGGGCGAAGATTGGCCCGCCATCTGGCCGTTCCTGCACGAGATCGTGGCCGCCGGGGAAACGTATGCGTTGCCCCGTGACCTGGGCGAACAGGCCGCGCGGGAGCTGTGGTTACCGGCGCCGCCTTGGTGTACCGCGGTGATTGTCAACGATTTTGGTGACATTCTTGGGTCGGTCAAGATGGGTCCGAACCGCGAAGGTCCGGGGTCGCACATCGCGACCGCGAGCTTTATGGTGGCGCCCGCTTCGGCCGGCCAGGGCGCCGGCCGCGCGCTCGGCACGCACATGCTGAGCTGGGCGCGGACCGAGGGCTACCGCGGGGTGCAGTTCAACGCCGTGGTCGAAACCAACACCCGCGCGGTCGCCCTGTGGAAATCACTCGGCTTCACGGTGATCGGCACGGTGCCGGAAGCCTTCCACCACCCGGTGCACGGGTACGTGGGGCTGCACGTGATGCACCAGCCGATCAGCTGATCACCGGCGGCACGAACACGCACCGCGGGGTCTGGGCGTGGGCCGGGTCGAGCGCGTTGAGCACCTCGCGCTGCGCGATCGGGTCGTACGGGATGCCGAGGTGGTCGGTGAAGTCGGCGGAGCAGAGGTCCTGCAGCACGATGTTCTTCACGTTCGAAGCCGGCTTGAGGAACGCGTTGGTGTAGGGCGTGACCACGTCGTCGTACTTCGTCTGGATCACGGTGTAGTCGATGCCGGGCACGGTGTCGCCGCCGGCGTTGAGGTCGGTGAGGAACGCCGAGCCGGTGGCCTGCTCGTTGCACGAAGCGCAGGCGAGGCCGACCAGGTCACGCACCGGCGGGATGGCCTGCAGGGTGCTGAGCAGGCCGTAGAGGCTGGTGCCGTAGTTCGACGGCGAGAGACCGATGAGCTTGCCGATCTTCGAGGCGCCGCCGAGGTACTTGATCCAGTAGCGCGGGTTCATGCCGCCTTGGGAGTGCCCGACGATGTCGAGCTTCGACGCGCCCGTGGCCGCCAGCACCTTGTCGCCGAACTTCGCGAGCTGCGCGGCCGTGCCCGCGACCGGGCCCACGGTCTGCAGGAAGCTGCCCGGCGAGCCGCCGAAGTTGCCGGCGAACACGCAGTAGCCGTGGTCGGCGAGCACTTTCGAGAGGTTGGCCCAGTTCTCGTACGCGTTGGCCGTGGTGCCGTTGGACAGCAGCACCGGGTTGGGGTGTTCGGCCGACGGCTTGCAGTTCCAGTCGTTGGCGCCGGGTGGCGCGATGGTCGGCTGCAGCACGGAGTAGATCGCCGCCGAGATGATGTTCGGCTGGACCGGACCGGTCGGTTCCTTCACCGCCGCGTCCGCGGTGCCGGTGCTCAGGGCGATGCCGAGGGCCATCGCCCCCACCGCCGCCACGAGAACCACGACCCGACGCCCGAACGCGCGCACACCCATCCGCTTCACCTCTCTGTGAACCGACGGTGACCCGTGTCACCTGATCAGTTAACGGGCCGAGAGGGAAACGGAAACTCCACCAAGTGGGTTACTTGCCCGCCGCGTGGGTTTCGAGGAATTCCTTGAGGTGCGGGTTCACCTCGGCGGCGTGGGTGAGGCTGAGGAAGTGCGCCCCGCTCACGACCGTGACCAGCGGTTCCGCGTGCGGCAGTGCGGCCGCGAGCGACTCGGCGCGCGCCATCGGGTACTCGTTGTCGCCGCTGCCGTGCAGCACCAGCGCGGGCGCCTGGATCTCGCCGACGCGGTCGAGTACCGCGTCGCGGCTCACGAGCGCGGTCATGATCCGCTCGAACTTCTCCCCCGAGACCTTGAGCCACTTCTGCTTCCAGGCCGAGGCTTCGTAGTCGCCGAGGCAGAACGTGGCCACGCCGTCGACCAGCTGCTCCGGCCCGTTCTCGTTCCACGCGGCGATCAGGTGCCGGTAGACCGTGCCGGTTCCCTCGGCCTCCTCCTCGGCCGACGTGCCGAGCACGGCCAGCGCCGTGACGCGCGCGGGCTCGAGCAGCGCCATGCGCAGGGCGATGAAACCACCCTGGCTGGTGCCGATCACGGCGGCGCGCTCGATGCCGAGGTGGTCGAGCACCCCGAACGCGTCGCGCGCGACGTCCCAGTAGTCGAAGGCGGCGTCGGCGGGCGTGCCGCCGTGGCCGCGTTCGTCGATCGCGATGAGCCGGTAGTCGGCGCCGAACGCCTCGACCTGCGGCTCCCACATGTCGATGTCCATCAGGAAGCTGTGCAGCAGAACAACAGGGGGGCCGTCGCCGCCGAAGTCGACGAAGTGGACCTGCTGTCCACCGTTCACGGTCACCGTAGCCATCCGACACCTCCGCGTTGAGGACCAGCATGGCACATGTCTCACGTCGCTCCGGCCGGGGCAAGAGGCAGCAAGATCCTCACCCGAATGCGCCCCGGGTTTCGCCGGAACGCCCCGAAATCACCGTGCTGCGGCGTGCGTGGCGAGGAAGCCCTTGAGGTGCGGATTCACCTCTGCCGCGTGGGTGAGGCTGAGGAAATGCGCGCCGTCGTCGATCGTGATCAGCGGCTTGGCGTTCGGCAGGCCGGCCACGAGCTCTTCGGCCTTGTCGATCGGGTACGCGCGGTCGGCGGTGCCGTGCAGGACCAGCACCGGGGCCTGGATCTCGCCGAGGCGCCCGAGCAGGCTGTCGCGGCCGGCGAGCACGTCGATCACCAGGCGCACCTGGTCGCCCTGGTTGCGTTCGCGCCACTTGGCCTTCCAGCCGTCGGCCTCGAAGCCGTCGCCGAAGCAGATCGCGGCGACGCCGTCGATCACCTCGTCGGGCCCGTTCTGCGCCCACATCTCGCCGAGCTGGCGGTACAGGGCGGCGACCTCGGGGTTCTCGGCGTCGGCCGACGTGCCGAGCACGGCCAGCGCGGTCACGCGCTCGGGGGCCAGCAGCGCCATGCGCAGGCCGACGAAGCCGCCCTGGCTCGTGCCGATCACGGCGGCCTGGTCGAAGCCGAGGTGGTCGAGCACCGCGAGCGCGTCGCGGGCGACGTCCCAGTAGTCGAACGGCCCGTCGGCCGGCGTGTCGCCGTGGCCGCGCTCGTCGATCGCGATCAGCCGGTGGTCGCCGCGGAACGCTTCGACCTGCGGGAGCCACATGTCGTGGTCCATCAGGAAGCTGTGCAGCAACACCACCGCGGGGCCGTCACCGCCGTGGTCGACGAAGTGGACCTCTTGCCCACCGTTCACGGTCACCGTGGCCACCCTGCACCTCCGCATTGAGACAGACAGAGGGTTTGTCTCACGTTCGAGGTGTTTTGGCAAGCGGACTCGGCCATACTGCGCGGATGGCCGCCTCCCTCTCCACCGACGACGTCGTCCGCGCGGCGACCGAGGCGTACCTACGCGGCCACCCCATCGACATGTCGGCGCTGGCCACGGAGCTCGGCCTGAGCCGCGCGACGCTCTACCGCCGCGTCGGCAACCACGAGCAGCTGCTCGGCCGCGTGCTCGCCGACAGCACCGAACGCACCTACCTCGCCGTCGAGGCCGCCGTGGCCGGCCCACCCGGCCTGCCGCGCACGCTGCTCGTGGTCGAACGCTTCATGCGCACCGTCGTCACCCTCGCACCCCTGAAAGACCTCGCCCGCCGCGACCCCGCCCTCTTCGCAAAGGTCATCATGTCCCCCGGCGAAGTCGAAACCCGCGCGACGCGCCTCTTCTCCGAGCTCCTCGACCGCAACGGCCTCCACTTCGACGCCCCCACCGCCGCCGTCGCCCAGGCCGTGATCCGCATCGGCGACTCCTTCATGTACTCCCAGCTCCTCGGCGGCGAACCCCGCCTCGACGACGCGGTCCAGGTGATCGGCCTCCTCCTGGCGACGGCGAAGTAACCCCCAGCGACTTCCGACGCCGACACCCGGCACGACGCCGACCCGCCCACCAGGCGACTCACCGGCGGCGGCACCCAGCGACGACGCCCCACCACACCAGACAACTCATCGGCGACCCCGGCCCCGCACGAAGCGGCGCCTACCCGATGCCCCACCTCCAGGTGACCACCCGCGACGCCAGCCGCCCACGCGCGGCCCCGACCCGGTTCCCGACCCGCCCGGCGATCGCCGGCCGCGCACGAAGCGGCGCCGACCCGGTGCGCCACCAGGTCACCGCCCGCGACGCGAGCCGCCCACGCGCGGCCCCGACCCGGTTCCCCACCCGCCAGGTGACCACCGCCCCTGCCCCCACGCACCAGGTGACCGCCGGCAGCGGCGGCCGCGGTCAGCGGCGGCCGCGGTCAGCGGCGGCGGAGGCGCTTGTCGAGGATCGGCGGGGTGGGGTTGATGTAGAAGTCGCCGGGGTGGACGTCGACGCCCGGGGGCACGATTTCGTCGATGCGGTCGAGCACGTCGTCGCTCAGCCGCACGTCGACGCCGGCCAGGAGGTCGGCCAGCTGCTCGGGCCGGCGCGGGCCGATGAGCACCGACGTGACGGCCGGGTGCGCCCGCACGAACGCGATCGCCAGGTGCGGCACGGAGATCCCGGCGTCGGCGGCCAGCTTCGTCAGCTCCGCGACCGCGTCGGCCTTCGCCTGCACCCCGGGCCGCGACAGGTCGAACACCTGCGCACCACGGCCGGTGGCGCGGTGGCCCGTGGTCGGGTCGGCGCGGCCGGAGAGCCAGCCGGAGTTGAGCGGGCCGAAGGTGAGCACGCCCATCCCGTACCGCTGCGCCGTCGGCAGCACGCGCTGCTCGACGCCCCTCGTGAGGATCGAGTACGGCGGCTGCTCGGTGCGGAACCGGTGATGGCCGCGACGTTCGGCGGTCCACTGCGCCTCCACGGTCTCCTCGGGTGAGAAGAACGAACTGCCGATCGCCCGCACCTTGCCCTCGCGCACGAGGTCCGACAGCGCGCCGAGCGTCTCGTCGATGTCGGTCGCCGGGTCGGGCCGGTGCAGCTGGTACAGATCCACGTAGTCCGTGCCCAGCCGGCGCAGGCTGCCCTCCAGCGCCCGCTTGACCCAGCGCGGCGAGGCCCCGCCCTGGTTCGGCTCGTCGCCCATCGGGAGGCCGAACTTGGTCGCCAGCACCACGCTGTCGCGCCGCCCCGCGAGCGCCTTGCCGACAATCACCTCCGACTCCCCGCCCGAGTACACGTCCGCGGTGTCCACGAAGTCGATGCCACCGTCGAGCGCCGCGCGGATCATGCCGACCGACTCGTCGTGGTCGGTGTTGCCCATGGCGCCGAACATCATCGCGCCGAGCGCGTACTCACTCACCGAGATGCCGGTGCCGCCGAGAATTCGTCGTTCCATACCTCCTACGCAACCACCGTTCCCACCCCGACCGAGAGGACTCCCTCGACCGGGGGTCCAGCAGACCCCCTCTCGTGGCGCCGATCCGCCCTACGCTTGCTTCATGAGCGAGCAACTCCGGGACTTCCTGCGCTCGCGCCGCGCGAAGCTCACCCCCGAAGCGGCGGGCCTCACCCCGCACCCCGGGCCCCGGCGCGTGCCGGGCCTGCGCCGCGAAGAGGTGGCGCAACTGGCCGGCGTGAGCGTGGACTACTACGTGCGCCTCGAACGCGGCCGCAACCTCAACGTCTCCGAGTCCGTGCTCGACGCCATCTCCCGCGCGCTGCAGCTCAACGACCTCGAACGCACCCACCTCTTCACCCTCGCCAAGCCCACCCGCTCACGGCCTCGCCCACTACCACCGCAACGCGTGCGCCCGGGCCTGCAGCTCGTGCTCGACAGCCTCCACACCGTGCCGGCCATCGTGCTCGGCCGCCGCATGGACGTGCTCGCCGCCAACCGCCTGGCCCGCGCCTTCTACACCGACTTCGACGCCCTCCCTCCTCACTCCCGCAACATGGCCCGCCTCATCTTTCTCGACGCCGGCGTGCGCGCCCTCTACACCGACTGGGAAGGCGCCGCCCGCGGCATCGTCGCCACCCTCCACCTCTACGCCGGGCGCCACCCCCACGACCCGGCCCTCGCCGAGCTCATCGGCGAACTCTCCTTGCGCGACCAGGACTTCCGCCGCTGGTGGGCCGACCACGACGTGTTCGAACGCAGCCACGGCGTGAAGCACTACCACCACCCGCTCGTCGGCGACCTCACCCTCGGCTACGAAGCCATGACCCCCGTGGACGACCCCGAGCAAACCCTCGGCATCTTCACCGTCGAGCCCGGCTCCCCTTCCGAGGAATGCCTGCGGCTGCTGGCAAGCTGGACGTCACCGGCCACTGTGGACGGTTAACCCGCACCTGCCTCCCGGAGTCCCTTCTCTCCCAACACCTCGACCAGCCGCCCACGCAACGCGGCCCGCACCTCGGCGTCGTCGGGATCAAGCACCTGCCCCCGCTCCCGCAACGCCCGGTCCACCTCCGCGAGCAACCCCGCGGCCTGCGCGACATTTCCGTCCCGCTCCGCCAGCACAGCGCTCGCGAGCACGCCGTACGGCACCAGATCGGCCACGCCCCGCTCCGCCGCGTACTCCCGCACGCGCCCGAACAACTCCCGAGCCCGCCCGACCTCGCCGGACTCCAACTCGACGTACCCCAGGTTCAGCTGCTCCCACACCACCAGATCAGCCAGCCCCGCCTCCTCCCGCAACGCGATGCTCTCCAAGAACAGGCTCCGCGCGGCTTCGAGATCACCCCTCATCCGCGCCACGGCCGCCAGCACATGCACCGGCCCTCGCCGCAGCCCGCGGTCGCCCTGCTCGGCCGCCACCTCGAACGCCTGCGTGGCCAGCTCCTGACACCCGGCCAGATCCCCCCGCCGCACCGCCACCCGGGCCAGCATGCACAGCGCGTCGACCTCACCCGCGGCATCGCCAGCCGCCCGCGACCGCTCCAGCTCGCGCCGGCTCAGCCCTTCGACCGCCTCCGTCTCACCGCGCCGAAACGCGGCGAACACCTCCTCCGCGAACCCCATCCGGCTCCTTTCCGCAGCAGCCCTCCACGCAGCAGTGCCCGCAAACAGCCCCACTCTCAAGCAGCAGTGCTCTCAAGCAGCCGCAGTCTCAGGCAGCAGTGCTCTCACGCAGCAGCACCACCCTCACACAGCACCCTCACACCGCAGCCCTCTCAAGCAGCACCGTCAAGCAACATCCCGCAACGCCGGCTCGATCAGGCCCGCCGCCGTGATCAGCTGCGCAGCGAGCTCACGGGCCCGAAGCGCGTCCACCTCGACATCGGCCCAGCAGTCGCGGTTCTCCACGTGAAGCAGCACCGCCTGACGGTCGGCGGCCGGGGCTCGCCAGGCTGTCGCCGAGACGATCGGCGACGCCTCACCACCGACACCGACCCCAGCCACGCTTGGCGCTCCGGCATCACAGTGGTGCCGTCCTTCCTCCTGGTAGGCACACCACGCCGCGTGCCGGAACTGATCCCGCACCCCGACCAACCCGCCGAAACCATCGCCATCACTCCTCATTCCAGTGCTCCTCGTGCAGCACGGTGCTCCATCAGCACCGCTGTCACCCAGAGTGCCTCATGCGGCGCTGCGCGTCAAGCACTACACTGCTCCTCGTGCAGGACCACCCAGAAGTGCCGAAAGACCCAGCACCCCAAGACCCAGGGCAAAAAGACCCACCACGAGAAGCACCCGGCGACGCCATCGGCGCCCAAGCCGAGCGCACCTTCGCCCTCAACATGCGCGCACTACGCGAAGAACTCGGCGTCTCCCAGGCCGGCTTGGCGAGAAAGCTCGAACAGGTCGGCATCCAGCTCGACAGCACCGCCATCACCCGCATCGAAAAACACGCCGACGGCACCACCGGCCGCACCATCCGCCTCAGCGAAGCCGTCGCCATCGCGAAGGTCCTGAACACCTCGCTCGCCAACATGGTCCTGCCGGCCCGCTCGTCGCTGTTCGAACAGCTGGCGAGCGCGACCGACGAACTCGAATCCGCGACCGACGCCGCCGACACCGCGAACCGCCACCGCGACGACGCCGAAGAAAAAGTGCGCACCCTGCAAAGCCGGTTCGTCGAACGCGAAGTGCCCAGCCTGCAAGAGATCCTGCGCTACACCGCGCGCGACCTGCACCGCCTGGCCGGCACCTGGAGCGAGCAACGGGAATCGTTCAAACAGCAGCGGATCAACCTGGCGAAGAACGCCGACGAGAACGATCCCGAAACCGAATCACGGCTGCTGCAATTCGAAGAAAAAGAACTGATCTGCCTCGACGTCCTCTACCGCATCGAAGACGCCGCGAAAATCCGCGCCGACTGGCGCGCCCAGCGAAACTGAAAACGCCCGCACACCCCGAAAAACGGTGCACGGGCGTTTCAGGGAAAGCTCAGCCCTTCAGCAGAGCCCGCGCCATCACCATGCGCTGGATCTGGTTGGTGCCTTCGTAGATCTGGGTGATCTTCGCGTCGCGCATCATGCGCTCCACCGGGAAGTCACGCGTGTACCCGGCGCCGCCGAAGAGCTGCACCGCGTCGGTGGTCACCGACATCGCGATGTCGGACGCGTAGGACTTCGCGGCCGACGCCATGAACCCCGCTCGCTTGTCACCGCGCTCGGACGCCGCCGCGGACGCGTAGACCAGGTGCCGGGCCGCTTCGATCTTCGTGCCCATGTCGGCGATCATGAACTGCACACCCTGGAACTCCGCGATCGCCTTGCCGAACTGCTTGCGGTCCTTCACGTACGCGATCGCCGCGTCCAGCGCGCCCTGCGCGATACCCAGCGCCTGCGCACCGATCGTCGGACGCGTGTGGTCCAGCGTCTTCAGCGCGGTCTTCAGCCCCGTGCCCGGCTCGCCGATGATCCGCTCGGCCGGGATCGTGCAGTTCTCGAAGTACACCTCACGCGTGGGCGAGCCCTTGATCCCGAGCTTCTTCTCCTTCGGCCCCACCGAGAACCCCGGGTCGTCCTTGTGCACCACGAACGCGGAAATGCCGTTGGACTTCTTCTCCGCGTTCGGATCGGTCACGGCCATCACCGTGTACCACGAGGATTCACCCGCGTTGGTGATCCACGCCTTGGTGCCGTTGAGCACCCAGTGATCACCGTCGAGCTTCGCTCGCGTGCGCATCGACGCGGTGTCCGAACCCGCCTCACGCTCCGACAGCGCGTACGACGCCATCGCCTCACCCGAGGCGATCGAGGGCAGCACGATCTTCTTCAGCTCTTCCGAAGCCGACAGGATGATCGGCTGCGTGCCGAGCTTGTTCACCGCCGGGATCAGCGACGCCGACGCGTCGACCCGCGCGACCTCCTCGATCACGATGCACGCGCCCACCGCGTCGGCACCCTGACCGTCGTACTCCTCGCCGATGTGCACCGCGTTGAACCCGGACTTCGTGAGCGCCTGCAGCGCCTCGGTCGGGAACCGCTCGTTCTCGTCGACCTCCGCCGCGTACGGCGCGATCTCCTTCTCGGCCAGAGCCCGGACCGCGGCCCTCAGCTCCTCGTGCTCCTCGGCAAGCTGGTACAGGCCCTCGGCCACTTCCGTCACCTTCTCTGCAGCATTGGGGAGAGTTTTGTCGATGTTAGCGCTCGTTCACGCCCGGCGCCGCCGTTCGTTCTTGTGTCCTTGACCGCACTCTTCGTAAGGTCGGGTGATGGCCATCACCGCGTCGACCCCGCCGCCCGGATTGCCCGCTTCGCTCGACTACCCCGAGGTCCCGGTGGGTTCGATACTCGCCGGCGCCGCCACCCGCTTCGGTGATCGCACGGCGTTCGCCATGGGCGACGACAGCCTCACCTACACCGAAACGTACGCAGGCGCCTGCAAGTTCGCCAACGCGCTGCTCGCCCGCGGCATCGGGCACGGCGACGTGGTGGCGATCCACCTGCCCAACTGCCTCGCCTACCCGATCGCCTACTACGGCACCCTGCTCGCCGGCGCCACGTTCAGCCCCACGAACCCGCTGCTCCCGCCCGACGACCTCGCCTTCCAGCTCACCGACTGCGAGGCCGCCGCCGTGGTCACGTTCGGGCCGGTGGCGGGCACGGTCGCCGCCGTCGCGGACCGGATCCCGGCCCGGCTCACGATCGTGGTCGCACCGACAGCACCGACAGCACCGTCAACCCCGACAACAACGGCCGGCGGAACCGACGTCGTCGAGTTCAAGCAGTTCTTCGCCGAAGCCCCCGCCACCCGGCCCGAAGTGGCCATCGACGTGCACCACGACCTCGCCCACCTCGCCTACACCGGCGGCACCACCGGCCGGTCGAAAGGCGTCGAGCTCACGCACGCCAACATCGTGGCCAACACACTGCAGAGCGCCTGCTGGAGCAGCGGTTCGGTGCCCGTGCTGGACCCGCACGGCGACGTGATCCTCGACCAGATCGGCAGCGAGGAAGAGTGGCCCGGCCGGCTCGGCACCGGCGTCGCCATCAACCTCACGCCGTGGTTCCACGCGATGGGCGTGATCGCCGGCCTCAACGCCCTGCTGCTCAGCGGCAACCGGACCGTGCTGCACGCGCGGTTCGACCCGGCCGCGTACGTCGCCGACGCCGAGCGCCTGCGCGTGACCTCCCTCGGCGGCGCACCGGCGCTGTTCGCTGCCTTGCTGGCCACGCCCGCGTTCCACACCGCCGACCTGTCGTCCGTGCGCAGCATCGGCTCCGGCGCGGCGCCGATGAACCACGAGATGATCCGTGCGCTGCACGAACGCTTCCCCGGCGTGGTGATCGCCGAGGGCTACGGCCTCACCGAGATGACCATGGGCGCGGTGATCTCGCCGTCGTACCGGTCGGGCGTGCGCAAGGTGGGCTCGGTCGGCGGGCCGATCTTCGACACCGAGGTGAAGATCGTCGGCCTGGACGAGACTCCGCTGCCCGCCGGCGCCGAGGGCGAGGTCTGCCTGCGCGGCCCGCAGATGATGCGCGGCTACCGCAACCGGCCGGACGAAACCGCCGCCGCCCTGGTCGAGGGCTGGCTGCACACCGGCGACATCGGCGTGCTCGACGACGACGGCTACTTGTCCATTGTGGACCGCAAGAAGGACATGCTGCTGTACAAGGGTTACAACGTGTTCCCGCGCGAGCTCGAGGAGCTGCTGATCGCACTGCCCGGCGTGGCCGCGGCCGCGGTGGTCGGCCGTCCGCAGGTCGAGGTCGGCGAGCTGCCCGTCGCGTTCGTGGTGCGGCAGCCGGACGCCGACCTTGACGCGGCCGGGCTGATCGCCGCCGTGAACGAGAAGGTGGTGCCGTACAAGCGGATCCGGGAGCTGTACTTCGTCGACGAGATCCCGGTGTCGGCCGCGGGGAAGGTGCTGAAGCGGGAGCTGCGCAAGCAGCTGCCCTGACCTACTGGCCGGCCTTCTCGCGCAGCGCTGCGTCCTTCTCCAGCACCATCGTCTCCAGGCTCGCCTGGAACGCGGACAGCTTCGACTGCAGCTGCAGGTCCGAAGCCGCCAGGATGCGCACGGCCAGGAGGCCGGCGTTGCGCGCGCCGCCGACGGAGACCGTGGCCACGGGGATGCCGGCGGGCATCTGGACGATGGACAGCAGCGAGTCGAGGCCGTCGAGGTACTTCAGGGGCACCGGCACGCCGATGACCGGCAGCACCGTGGCAGAGGCGACCATGCCGGGCAGGTGCGCGGCCCCGCCGGCACCGGCGATGATGGCGCGCAGGCCGCGCGAGGCGGCGGAGGCGGCGTAGTCCAGCATGCGCTGCGGCGTGCGGTGGGCGGAGTAGACGCCGACCTCGTACTCCACGTCGAACTCCGCCAGAGCCTGGCCGGCGGCCTCCATGACGGGCCAGTCGGAGTCGCTGCCCATGATCACGCCCACCTGCGGCGCCATGTGTGTTCCCTTCGAGTGGGGTGTCAGTGGATCTCGTGGCCGTCGAGCCACACGGCGTGCGAGAGCCAGTGGGCCGACAGCAGCGCGCGGTTGCGCAGGTCGTCCATGTCGTCGCCGACGAAGTTGACGTGGCCGAGCTTGCGGCCCGGCCGGTCCTGCTTGCCGTAGAGGTGGATCTTCACGTCCGGGAAGCGCGCGAACAGGTGGTGCACCCGCTCGTCGGGGCTCATCTGCGGCGTGACGTCGGCGCCGAGCACGTTGGCCATCACACACGCGGGCGCGACGAGGTCGGTGCGGCCCAGCGGGTAGTCGAGCACGCCGCGCAGGTGCTGCTCGAACTGCGACGTGCGCGCGCCGTCCATCGTCCAGTGGCCGGAGTTGTGCGGGCGCATGGCGAGCTCGTTGACCAGCAGGCCCCGGTCCGTCTCGAACAGCTCCACCGCGAGCAGTCCGGTCACGTCGAGCTGCGACGCGATGCGCAGCGCGAGGTCCTGCGCCTCGTGCACGCGTTCCTCGGACAAGCCGGGCGCGGGCGCGAGCACCTCGGTGTTGATTCCGGCCGTCTGCACCGTCTCGACCACGGGGTACGCGGCGCCCTGGCCGAACGGCGAGCGCGCGACCAGCGCCGAGAGCTCGCGCTTCATCTCCACGCGCTCCTCGACCAGCAGCGCCATGCTCGCGTCGAGCAGCCGCGGCACCACCTCGCGCGCCTGCCTCGCCGTGTCGAGCATCCAGACGCCGCGGCCGTCGTAGCCGCCGCTGGAGGCCTTCAGCACCACGGGCCACCGGTGCGCCGCGCCGAACGCGATCACGTCGTCCACAGTGGACACTTCGGCGAAGTCCGGCCCGGGCACCTCCATCCCGGCCATCATCTCGCGCATCACGAGCTTGTTCTGCGCGAACCCGAGCGCCGAGGGCGCCGGCCGCACCACGACGCCCTCCATCACGAGCGTGAGCAGGTGCTCGCCGGGCACGTGCTCGTGATCGAACGTGAGCACGTCGACACCCTGGGCGAACTTGCGCAGCGCCTCGAGGTCGGTGTGGTGCCCGATGACCACGTCGGACGCCACGAGCGCCGCCGAGTCGTCGGCACCCGCCGACAGGATTCTCAGCGACTGACCGAGCGAGATCGCCGCCTGGTGCGTCATGCGGGCCAGCTGCCCACCGCCCACCATGCCCACCACGGGAAGACCGGTTCGTTTGTCCATAGCGCCGCTCAGATTACTGGGCGACCCCCGGCGGAGCTGCGGGTACCGGCTCAGTGAGCCCCGCCACCGGCGCCCGCACCCAGGCGCGCACGTCCGTGCCGCTCGCCGGCCGCGGCCTTCGTGCGCGCGGCCAAGTGCTTCACGACGTACTCGGCGTCGCGCCCGGCGCCGCCCACGAGCATCGAGGAGAACGCCCACTGGAACGACAGCCCCACGAAGTACAGCCCCGGTGCCGTGGTCGCCACGCCCCGCTGCTCACGCGGCCAGCCCGAGTCGTCCGTGACCGGTGGGGCGATCCAGGAGAAGTCCTGGCGGAACCCGGTGCACCACACAATGTTGGCCACGTCGAGCGCTCGGCCGTCGGCGAGCACGGGCGCACCGCCGCGGACGCCGGTCGTGCGGTCGGCGACGAGTTCGACGCCCTCGCGGGTCAGGTCGGCGCGCTTCACCCGGATCAACGGTCCGCCGTGCGCGCGGATCTCGGCCCGCATCGCCCGGCCCAGCGGCGTCCGCAGGGTCAGCACGTGTTGGGCGGCGAAGAACAGCACCGGGAAGATGACCCGGGCCGGGCGCCGGTTGATGTCGAACGGGAACTCACCGCGAATCGGCCCGCTGAGCACCGTCGGATGGCCCGCGCGAGCGGCTTCGTACGCGATGTCGCCGCCCGAGTGCGAAGCGCCGACGACCAGCACCGGCCCGGGCTTGAGCTGCGCCGGGTTGCGGTACTCGCTGGAGTGCAGCTGCCGGATCCCGGGGTCGAGCCGGTCGGCGAACTCCGGGACCTTCGGCGCCCGGCCGAAGGTGCCGGTCGCGACCACCACGTTGTCGCAGGTGAACGTGGTGGTCCCGGTGCGCACCTCGTAACCGGCCCCGGTTCGCCGCACGCTCGCCACGCGCTGCCCACCCCGCACGGGCAGCGAGAACTTGCGGGCGTAGGTCTCGAGGTAGTCCGCCATCTCGTCCTTGGTCGGGTAGTGCATCGGCGGGCCCGGGTAGGCGAGGCCGGGCAGCCCGGCCGCCAGGGCCGGGGTGAACAACCGCAGCGTGTCCCAGTGGCAGCGCCAGTTGTCCCCGATCCGGTCGTTGCCGTCGAGGACCACGAAGTCGCGGCCCCGCTGCGCGAGGTAGTGCCCGGCCGACAGGCCCGCTTGCCCCGCTCCGATGATCACGGTCTCGGTGTGCTCGTTCATCAGTGACACCTCCTGACCAGCACGTTAGGAGCCGCCGGCGCGCGTGGCATCGAACAGCCGTACCACTTCGGTCCAGGGCGGGATGGTCCGTCCGTACCACGGGTCAGATGAGCGCGGGTCAGATGAGGTGGTGCTGCACCGCGTGGGTGGCCGCGGCGGCGCGTGAAGGCACGCCGAGCTTCGCGAACACGTTCTGCAGGTGCCGGCGCACGGTGTGTTCGCTGATCACCAGCCGCGCCGCGATCTGCCGGTTCGACAATCCCTCGGCCACCAGAGCCAGCACCTGCAGCTCGCGCTCGGTCAGCGAAGTGGGCGGGGCCGGCGCAACGCTGGTGCACGCGCCGAGCCGGTGCAGCACCTCGCGCGCGGTGGCGAAGTCCACCTCGGCCGCGTCCTCGTCACCGGTCAGCTGCCGGGCCCGGCCGATGAGCAGGCGCGAGCGGGCTCCGTCGTACGGCGCGTCCAGCTCGGCCCATCCCTCGCACGCAGCGCGCAGCTCGGCCAGCGCGGCCGCGGGTCGGCCCTCCGCCAGCAGGACCGAGCCCCGCGCGTGCGCGGCCGTCGCCCGCAGCAGCGGCATCCCGATTTCGGCGGTGATCACCGTCAGCTCGTCAGCCGCGGCGCGAGCGGCGCCCGGTTCTCCGGCGGCCAGCACGATCTCCACCTGCGCCGCGAGCATCCGGGCGCGCACGAGGTGGTCGTCCGCCGCCTCGGCCACGGCGTGGCCGATCGCCGAGACCGCGGCGGCCGTCCGGCCCTGGGCCAGGCGCAGCAACGCGCAGCCGGGCTGCGTGGGCTGGCCGTACTCGGCGGCTTTCCGGTAACCGTCGTCGGCCGCCGCGAGCTCGCCGCGCAGCCGCCGCAGCTCGGCCTCCTGGTACAGCGCCATGCCGAGCGCCGGCTGACGGCGCGGACCGGAGAGCCGCTCGGCAGCACGGCGGGCCTCCACCAGGGCTTCCGGCCACGCGCCGAGAGCCTGCAGCACCTGCGACCGGTGCACCAGGCACTGGCCCCGGAACAGCACCAGGTCCGGTTGCGCCGCGCACCACGCACTCAGCGACGCCGTCCACTCCTGTGCCCGGATCACGTCGAAAACCTCGTGGCAGCCTTCGATCGCGCTGCAGTAGACCACCCCGGCGGGGATCGGCGACACCTCGCCGGAGGTCACCGAGACCATCGCCTCGTCGAGCAGGGCCAGTCCTTCGGCGGCGCGGTGCAGCTTGATCAGAGCCCGGCCCTGCGCGTGCCGGCCCAGCGCCAACAGGTCCGGGTCGCCGAAGCGGGAAGCGATCCGCACGGCGGCGGTGAACACGTCGTGCGCGCCGCGGGTGTCACCGCTGTGGATGCTCTGCAGGCCGACCGGGACGAGGAGGTAACCCCGTTCGACGCAGTCCAGCCCGTGCTCGTCGAGCAGCCGACGCGCCCGCGCCAGCCAGCCGTTCGCCCGCGCCGGCTCACCCCGCAGCAGCAGGGGCAGGGCCAGGAAAAACGCGCATCGGGCAGCCTCGGCCGGCCCACCACCCCGCACGTACTCGAGGTACGCGCGTTCTCGCGATTCGAAACTTTCCTCGTCGTGCCCGAGCAGATAAGCCGCCGTCGAAAGGCGCACGAGATCTTCCGCGGTGAGCGACACCCGGCCCCCGGTGAGCCGTGTGTACACCTCCCGCCACGCCTGTCCGGCGAAGGCCCGCTCGGCCGTGTCGCCGTTCACCACCGCCATGCACCTCCCGGCAGTCGTTCCACTGTACGACGCGGATTCGACGCTGGGGAGCGGCGAGGCTATTTCGCCAGCGTCGCCACCGGGGCGCTCAACCGCAGCTCACGCACCGCCAGCCCGACGATCCCGCACGCCGCCGCGACCACGTAAGCGTTGCCCAGGATCGACCACCCCAGGCCCCACGTGAATTCGACGTCGCCGCCGTTGGGCACGAGCATCACGATCTGCGAGGCGAACAGGGCCGCGGCCGCGAGGGCCCACCAGCGCCGGCCCGTGACCACCAGCAGGCCGATCAGCGGCACGGCCCACACCCAGTGGTGGGACCAGGACACCGGCGAAAGCAGCAGCGCGTAGAAGGCCGCGACCAGCAGAGCGGCCAGCGGTTCGCCGCGGCGGGAGTAACGCACGACCAGCCAGACGGCCGGCCCGGCGAGCACCACGCCCACCCCCACGGCCACCGTCAGCGACCACGGAGCGAGGGCCGAGGCGCGGTTGACCAGGCCGTTCAGGGACTGGTTGAAGATCCACGTCACGGAGCCCACGCGGCTGGGATCGGTGGCGGCCTTGGTCCAGAACAGCCAGGCGTCGTGCGGGATCACGGCGAACATCACCGCTTCGAGGGCGACGAAGGTGCCCAGCGCGCGCAGTCCGTCCTTCCAGCGGCCGGTGAAAAACAAGTACGGCACGAAGATCAACGGCGTCAGCTTCACCGCCGCGGCCACGCCGATCAGCACGCCCGCCCAGCGCGAGTTCCGGGCAGAGAGAACGAGGACGTCGACGATCACGAACGCCATCAGGATCAGGTTGACCTGGCCCAGCGACAGCGTTTTCCACACCGGTTCGAGCACCAGCGCCGCGCCAGTGGCGCCCAACAGCCACCAACGCGAGGGGCGCGCGACGACCGCGATCACCACCGTCAGTGACACGACCGACAGCACCGTCAGCACACCCCACTCCAGCCCGGCCGGCACCAGGGCGAGCGGCAGGAACAACGCGGCCGCGGCGGGGGTGTAGGTGAAGGGCAGCCGGACCCAGTCGGGCAGCGTCGTGAGGTCGGCGCTGGTGTAGAGCGGCTCGCCCTTGAGCAGGGTCAGCGCGCCGGCCCGGTACACGGACGCGTCGGCGCCCACGTGGCGGTGCGTGAGCCAGACGACGAGGCCGAGAACGGCTGCGATCAAGGGCGGCGTGAGCAGCCGCGGGTCAAAGAGCGGGCGTGGTGTCCGCACGGTCGGTGGCCTCCCCAGAAGCACGGTTGCGGGCGCGGCGCTGTATCCCCCAGCGCACGATCAGCGCGACGCCGAGTACCACCGGCATCAGGATGTAGGCGTCACCGAGCACGTTCTGCCACACCTTCCAGTGCAGCTCCACGTTGCGGCCGTTGGGCAGGATCAGGAGCACACAGCTCACGAACACGAACGCCACCAACCCCGTGCCCAGCCAGCGTTTCCACGCCGTGGCCGGCGTCGTCTTCGGCAGGCGCGACACGAGCAGCACGATCAGCGGCGCCACCCACACCCAGTGGTGCGACCAGGAGATCGGCGACATCAGCAGCGTCCAGAACGCGGTGACGAGCAGCGCGGCCAGCGCCTGCCCGCGGCGGTGGAAGCGGATCAGCAGCCACAGCGCCGGGATCGCCAGCAGCAGGCCGACGCCCATCGCCGCCTTCGACGCCCACGGCGCGAGGTCCGTCGCGCGGTTCATCAGCCCGTTGAGCGACTGGTTTCCGGCCCAGTGCACCGGCCCGATGCGGCCGGTGTCGGGCAGCGTCGAGGTCCAGTAGCGCCACGCGTCGTGGGAGTTGATCAGGAACATCAGGCCCTGCAGCACGACGAACGTCGCCAGCCCGCGCAGCGCGTCCTTGCGGCGGCCGGTGATGAACAGGTGCCCCAGGAACACCAGTGGCGTCAGCTTGATCGCGGCCGCGACCCCCACCAGCACGCCGCCCCACCGGCTGCCCCGCGCACCGAGCACGAGCATGTCCAGCAGGATCAGTGCCATCAGGATCAGGTTGATCTGGCCCAGGAAAATGGTGCGCCACACCGGTTCCAGGCCCAGGAACACGAGGAAGAACACGATCGTCGAGCGCGCGGGAGAAGCCCACCAGCGCGGCCCGTCGGAGGCCGGCTTGGGCAGCGCGCCGATCGAGATGCGCACCGAAAGCGCGAGCGCGCCCAGCGACACGACCGTGAGGAACCCCCACGCCACCTGCGTCGGCACGAGCGCGAGCGGCACGAAGAACAACGCGGCCGTGGGCGGGTACGTGAACGGCAGCAGCGCCCACCACGGTTCGGTGGACAGCGTGTTGGTGTCGTACAGCGAATCGCCGTGCAGCAGCGTGAGCGCGCCGCCGCGGTAGACCGCGCTGTCGACGCCCAGCGCCCACTCGTGCGTCCAGCCCCAGAGCCCGACACCGATCGCGACCAGCGGGATCACCGAGAGGATCAGGATCGACCGCGGCCGCACCGACAGCCTGGCGAGCGACTTGCGCAGGGCCAGCCGGGGCTGGGCGGCGCTCGCCGGAACTTCGCCGTCGACGGCGGAGGGTACGGTCCTGGTCACCCCACCAGGAAATCATGAACGCGCCGGAGCAGGCCCGATGGGTCGGGCGGCGGGCCGTCACCGCGCCGGGATCAGAACCACATCCGCCGCACCGCCGAGTTCGATCAGCCGGGTCAGCCGCGGCCGAGGTCGGCCAGCAGGTCACACGCCCGGTCGTGCGAAGCGGGCAGCCGCGCCGCCGAGATCCGCGGCCGGTTCACCTCGCGCAGCTGCGCGTCCACCGACAGCCGGTCGTTCAGCGCGCGCCGCAGGGCCACGCCGCGGGAGGCGAGCCGGTCGTCGCGGCGGCACAGCACGGCGACCACCGAGGGGCCGAGGGTCGCGTGGCTCTCGCCGGTGTCGAACACCGCGCGCAACGCGTCGGCGACCAGGATCATCCCGGTCAGCCGCGGCCAGCCCGACACGGTGGTCAAGTCCATCGCCACCACCAGCAGGAGGTACTCGTCCGCGGCCTCGGCCCGGTACACCTCGGCCAGCCGCGTGCGCAGGTACGCCGCGGACGGCAGGCCGGTGAGCGGGTCCGTCACCTCCGTGTGCACGAGCTGGTCCGTCGCCACGTCCGCCCACGCCAGCGCCGTCACGCGCAGCAACCGCGCGGGGGTGGCGTCGACGTCCGGGGAAACGAACCCGTCGACCGCGTCCGGGTCGTCGAGCACGGCGTGCAGCGCGGCCAGGTCCGACAGCGTCTCGGCGAGGTTCGCACCCGCGGCGGCCCGGGCGCGACCGAGGCCGGCCAGCGCCGTCTCGGCGCCCGTCGAGCCGTGGCGGACCACGGCGGCGCAGACGGCGTCCACTTCGGGCAGTGCCCAGTCGCTGGGGAAGCGCCATCCCGCGGCGAGACTGGCGGTGCGCCAACGGGCCCGCAGCGCGCGCAGGTTCCGGTCCCGGTCGAACCGGGCGCGGGGTTCCTGCTCGCCGGCGGGACCGGACAGTGCCCCGGTCGCCGGTACGTCCACTGGCCACCGCTCCTTCCCGGTCGATGTCGATCTTGTCTTGCTCCACTCAGGGGACGTCGAGCACCCGACCGCGTGACGGCGTTCCGGGGTCTTTTTCGCGACACGTTCGCAGCGACACACCCCAGAGCCGGGTGAACTTGTTGCGCCGACGGAGTCAACACGCCGACCACGAGGTGACGCGTATCGCCGCGTCCGTCACACTTGTGCTCGCGTTACCGAGGTAGATCGTGGCCGGCCAAGCCGCGTGCGCCAGATGAAGGAGCCCTGTGTCCACCGTTCCCGCCGATCTGTCCGGTAAGAGCGACGCCGAGCTGATCGCCGAGGTCCGCTCCGGGAACATCGCCAGCTACGGGCCCCTTTACGAACGGCACAGCGGCGCCGCCCACAACCTCGCCCGCCAGCTCGCGCGCTCGAGCTCCGAGGCCGACGACCTCGTGTCCGAAGCCTTCTCGAAGGTGCTCGAGACGCTGCGCGGCGGCAAGGGTCCGGACACCGCGTTCCGCGCCTACCTCCTCACGGCGCTGCGCCACACCGCCTACGACAAGACGCGCCGCGACCGCCGGGTCGACCTCAACGAGGACATGAGCGACGTCGGCGGTGCCGTCGGCGAAGCGCTCACCGTGCCGTTCTCCGACACCGCCGTGGCCGGGCTCGAGCGCACGATGGCCGCGAAGGCGTTCGCACGACTGCCCGAACGCTGGCAGGCCGTGCTGTGGCACACCGAGATCGAGCAGCAGAGCCCGGCCGAGGTCGCGCCGCTGCTGGGGCTCACCGCCAACGGGGTGTCGGCGCTGGCCTACCGCGCCCGCGAGGGCCTGCGCCAGGCGTATCTCCAGGTGCACCTGCAGGAAACCGCCGCCGAACGCTGCCACGCCACGGCCGAACGGCTCGGCGCGTGGACGCGCGACGGACTGTCCAAACGCGAACGCGCCCAGGTGGAGACCCACCTCGACGAGTGCGAGGACTGCCGCGCCCTGGCCGCCGAGCTGGCCGACGTCAACGGTGGCCTGCGCGCGATCATCGCCCCGATCGTGCTCGGTGGTGCCGCGCTGGGTTACCTCGCCACGATCGGTGCCGCGAAGGCGAGCGCGGCCACGGCCGGGGTCGCCGCCGGTGCCGGCGTGGCCGCCGCGGGTGGTGCCAAGGCCGGTGCCGCCGCAGCGGCCGCCGCGCCCCGGCAGTTCGTGGGCGTCGCCGCTTCCGGTGCCGCCATCGTGGCGGCGGTGGCGGTCGCGCTGGCCGCGGCCGGTTCGCCGCAGGAGATCCCGGCGGTCGCGCAGGTGCCGCCGCCGGCCGCCGCTCCCGTGGTGCCGCCGCCGGCCAAGCCCGCGCCTCCCGCACCGCCCGCGCCTCCGCAGGCGCCGCCGCCCGCGCAGCCGGCGCCCCCGGCCGTGCCGCCGCCCGCGGCTCCGCCCGTCGTGCCGCCGCCCGCCGCTCCCCCGGCGCAGCCCGAGCCCGCGAAGATGTCGGCGACCACGCCGCCCGACGGCCTCGAGCTGCAGCCCGGCGACGGGCCGGTCACCCTGCCGATCACGGTCCGCAACGACGGCGGCAGCCCGTCCGACCCGGTCGACGTCGCGCTGAACCTGCCGCCCGGCGTGTCCGCCGTGCCCGCGGGTGGCGGCGGCGGTGCCGTGGGCGGGTTCTCACGCCAAGCCGACACTCAGACGAGCCAGGTCAACGTCGACTGTCCCGGCGGCACCGGCACCGTGACCTGCAAAACCGGCTCGGGCCTGCAGCCCGGCCAGACGGCCGTGCTCACCTTCCGCCTGCAGGCCGACGACTCCGCGCAGGGCGGCACCGTGACCGGTTCGGTCACCGCGGGCGCGAAGATCAAGGTCGCCGTGAGGGTGAAGGTCACCGTGAAGGCGCCGCCCGACGTGCTCGCGCTGCAGGCCGACACCGACGGCCTCTCGGCGTTCCCGTGGACGCGCAACCCGCTCGTCTACGTCCGCGTGCGCAACACCGGGAAAACCACGAAGCCGGTCACGGTCACGTTCGACCACGCGCTGTACCAGTCGTGGAGCCTCAGCGGCTTCCCGTGCCACTCGACCGGCACCGGCGCCACCTGCACCACGCGTGGCGCGCTCGCACCCGGCCAGCACGTGAACCTGTGGGTGCGGCTCAAGGGCCGCCCCACGCACAACGCGCCGGTGACCGTGAGCGCGACGCTCGGCAAGGCCGCGCAGCAGGCCCAGGTCACGTTCGGCTGCTGGCTCGGCATCTGCGAGGTGCCGTACCCGACCACGGGGGTGCCGACGCCGTCCCCGTCTTCGGACACGCCGTCTTCGGACACCCCGGAGTCTTCGGACAGCCCCACCTCGTCCAGCCCGTCGAAGAAGCCGACGCACAAGCACGAGCCGACGTCGAGCACGCCGCCCGCGAAGCCGACCGAGCCGATCACCACCACCCCGCCGAGCACACCCCCGGCCACCACGAGCGCGCCGCCGACCCCCGGAAACGGCAACTCCGGCAAACCCGGCGACACCCCGCCGTCGATCGAGCCCCGCGGCTTTTTCGACTGGCTGAGGGGGTAGCGTCCGTGCGGTGCGAGGGTTCCTTGCGAAGCACCGCGAGCTGCTGCGGTTCGCCGTGGTCGGCGGAATCAGCTTCCTGATCACCACGGCGATCACCTACGTCCTGAAGTTCACCGTGCTCCGGAACAACCCGGTCACGGCGCTCATCATCGGCGTGCTGATCGCCACGATCTTTTCCTACGTCGCCAACCGGGAGTGGTCCTTCCGCACCCGCGGCGGCCGTGAGCGCGCGCACGAGGCCACGTTGTTCTTCCTCATCAGCGGCGTCGCGCTGGGGCTCAACGCGCTGCCGCAGTGGATCTCACGCTACGTGCTCGACCTGCAGATGCCGCACCTCACGCTGCTCGGCCAGGAGGTCGCCGACTTCGTGAGCGGCATGATCCTCGGGACGCTGCTGGGCACGCTGTTCCGCTGGTGGGCGTTCAAGAAGTGGGTGTTCCCCACGGAGGGTGCCCGCTTGCGTGCGGTCCGGGCATCGGACGATGCGGACATTCCCGGCAGGAAAGCTGCCTGAGACCCAGGGTGACCTCGGGTTCTCTAAACTGGCCGATGTGACCGTTGTCGAGACCGTGCTGGCCCGCACGCCGGAGCCACTGCGCTCGGTGCTCATCAAGCACCGGGAGATGCTGAAGTTCGCGATCGTCGGCGGTACGACCTTCGTCGTCGACAACGGCATCTGGTACCTGCTCAAGCTCACCGTGCTCGAGTCGAAGCCGACCACCGCGAAGGCCATCGCCATCGTGGTGGCCACGATCGTGTCGTACGTGCTCAACCGCGAGTGGTCCTTCCGTACCCGCGGCGGGCGCGAGCGCACCCACGAGGCCGCGTTGTTCTTCGTGATCAGCGGGGTGGCCGTGGTGGTGAACCTGATCCCGCTGTACGCCTCGCGCTACGTGCTGCACCTCGAAGAGCCGTTCGTGTCGCGGTTCGTGCAGGAGTTCGCCGACTTCGCCAGCGGCTCGATCATCGGCATGCTGCTCGCGATGGTGTTCCGGTTCTGGGGCTTCAAGAAGTGGGTGTTCCCGGCCGAACTGGGCGGACGCCGGCGCGAGAAGGTCACGCGCCTGCCGCGCTAATTCGCTTGTTCGCGGACAAGTACTTGCCTACTGTCCTGGTTGTTGTTGTTCCTTCTTGAGACGCCACCCCGGCTTCGACCGGGCCGGCGGGACGAATCCGAGGTGGTCGCCGAGCGCGAAGAGGACCGCACCCGTTGCCGGGTGACGGTTGGAGCCTTTTCCGTCTCGTGCCCTCACCCGCTCTTGTGCGGGTTTTCGTTCTCCCTCAAGGAGTTCTTTCGTGATTCTCGTTCTCGGCGCCACCGGCAAGGTCGGCCGCGCCCTCGTGCCCGCTCTCCTCGACGCCGGCGCCCCCGTCCGCGCCCTCACCCGCGACCCGGCGCGCGCCGTGGTCGACCCTCGCGCCGAAGTGGTGCGCGGCGACCTCGACCACGTCGAGTCCCTGCCGCTGGCCGGCGTCGACCGCGTTTTCGTGCTCACGTCCGGCCACGGCGGTGACACCGTGGCCCAGGAAACCGCGCTCGCGCAAGCCGCGGCGCGGGCCGGGGTGAGCCGGCTCGTGAAGCTGTCCACCACCGGCGTCCACTTCGGACAGACCGACCCGATCAGCCTCGCCCACGCCCGCGCCGAGCAGGCGATCCGCGAAGCCGGTCCGGCGTGGACGATCCTGCGCCCCGGCGCCTTCATGGCCAACCGCCGGTTCTGGCTCCAATCCGCTCGCACCGACGGCGCGGTGTACGTGCCCGAAGGCGATCCGGCGTCCGCGCTCATCCACGTGCGGGACATCGCCGCCGTCGCCACGCTCGTGCTCACCACCCCCGGCCACGAAGGCGCCACCTACGAGCTCACCGGCGGCGAAGCGCTCACGCCGGAACAGCAGGTGAAGATCCTCGGCGAGGCACTCGGCCGCCCGGTGCGCTACGTCGAGGAACCCGAGCCCGCCGCCCGCGCGCGCCTGCTCGCGCTGGGCTGGCCGGCGCGGGCGGTCGACGGCGCCTTCGAGCTGAAACGCCAATCCGCCGGCCGCGAGCACGTCGTGTTCGACACCGTGGCGCGGCTGCTCGGCCGCGAACCGCTCACCTTCGCCGACTGGGCCCGCGAAGCCGTCGGATGACCGGCCCCGCGGCCGGGGACCGGTCCCCGGCCGCGGCTCTAGCCTCGGCGCCGGGAAGGGGGCGCCAGGTGGACGCGGAACCGGCGGTGCCCGCGTACGTGCTCGTCATCGGCGCGATCTGGCTGCTGGGGATGACCTGGTACACCTTCGCGAAGATCCGTTCGTCCCGAGCGCACCGCCGCCGGCAGGTGCGGCAGATCGCCGGGATCAGGGAGACGAAGCCAGGGCCCGCCGAGCTGGGTGCGCTGGTCTCCGTACACCGCTCGTCGGGCCACCGCCGTCGTCGCGGCGCGGGGTGGGCCACCGTGCTCGGGTTCGCCGGGTTCGTGGCCGTGCTGTGGTTCGGCTTCACCGCGCTCGGCGACGACTCCCGCGACCACATGGTGCCGATCGGCGGCTACGCGGCGCTCGCCGGTCTCGCGTTCACCGCCCTGGTGAGCGGGCTGAGCGTCGGCCGGCACGACCGGCGCCACGGCGACGAGGAGTTCCGGCTGCACGAAGGCGGTTTCGTCCACACCGATCGCCACGGAACGAAGACGGTCAAGTGGGCCGACGTCGCCTACGTGCACCTGCGCAGCGGAGGGACGAACTGGACCGCGGCCGGCAAGGTCGAACTCCGCGACGGCACGCGGATCGTCGTCGCGGGCATGGTGGACAACGGCTTCTCGCTGCTCGAAACGGCGCAGCAAGCGGTTCACCTCGGCCGCTACCCGCGCCGGACGCGCTAACGCGGCACGGGCTCCGCCGGCCAGCGCACCTCACCGACATCGTCCGGACGCGGCACCTTCAAGAACAGACTGAAGATCGCGGGCCGCTTGTTCGACAACTCCAGCCGGCCGCCGTCGGCCTCGACGAGGGCGCGAGCCAGGGCCAGGCCCACGCCGGTCGAGCCGCCGCCGGAGAAGCCGCGTTCGAAGATGTGCGGGGCGATCTCGTCGGGCACGCCGGAGCCGGTGTCGCCGACCTCGATGACCACGGTGGCGTCGGACTCGCCGCGGCGCGCGGCCAGCGTCACGGTGCCCGCGCCGTGGCGCAGCGCGTTGTCCAGCAGCACGCCGATGACCTCCCGCAGGCGGCCCGGCGTTGCGCGGGCCATGAGGCCGTCGGCGATCTTCAGGCGCAGGTTGCGGCCCTCGACGCGCAGCAGCTGCCGCCACTCCTCGGCGACTTGCGGCAGCGTCGCGGGCAGGTCCACGGGCTCGGCGTCCACCTCACGCGCCGCGCGGGCGGCGGCGAGCAGTTCGTCGAGCGCTTCGGCCAGGCGGTCGGCCTGCTCCTGCGCGGCGCGCGATTCCTCCACCACGTCCGGATCGCCGTGCACGGTGAGCGGTTCGAGCCGCAGCTGCAACGCGGTGAGCCGGCTGCGCAGCTGGTGCGACACGTCGCCGACGAGCTGCCGTTCCCGCTGCACGAGCTGCGCCAGCGCCGAAGCCGACGTGTCCAGCGCCTCGGCGACCATGTCCAGCTCGGCCACGCGGTAGCGCCCCGGATCGGGCCGGAAGTCGCCACCGCCGAGGCGCGACGCGCGGTCGGCCACGTGTCTCAGCGGTTTCGCCAGCCGGCGCGCGGTCACCGTGGCCACCACCGCGCCGGTGCCGACGGACAGCACCACCAGCAGCACCACGAGCAGCGTCACCTGCGTCTGCTTCGTGCGCACCGGGCCGCTCGGGATCGCCAGGATCACTTCACCGTGGCGCGCGGTCGGCACCCGCTCGACCACCGGGTCCGCACCCGGGTCGACGCCGAGGTGCTTCTCGATCAGGCCGTCGCCGCGCACGGTGAGCAGGCCGCCGTGCGGCACGCCCACACGGAACTGCTCGATGTCGATGTCCTGGCCGTTGGCCACCTGCGTGTCCACGGTCGCGGCGATGCTGCGCGCGCGCTCGGCCAGGCTCTCGCGGTTGAGGTTCTCCACCAGCCGCCAGGCCGTGACGCCCAGCGGGATGCCCAGCACCGCCGCGGTGACGAGCACGGCCAACAGGATCGCCATCAGGATGCGTCGGCGCATGCTCATCCCGCGAGGCTATTCGACGTTGAAGCGGAAGCCGACACCGCGGACGGTCGCGATCCGCCGCTCGCCGTCGGTGTGCGTGGACTTCGCGGGCCGCCCGGCCGCCTCGTCCGCCGCCACGGCGAGCTTCCGGCGCAGCCACGACATGTGCATGTCGAGCGTTTTCGACGTCTTCGACTCCAGCTCGTTCCACACCTCGGCGAGGATCTCGTCGCGGCTCACGACCTGGCCCGCGCGGCTCATCAGCACGCGCAGCAGCTCGAACTCCTTGTTCGCCAGCTGCACCTCGTGCGTGTCCACCGTGACCAGGCGCGCGCCGAGGTCCATGCGGACCCCACCGGACTCGAGCACCTCCGGCACCCGGCGGCGCAGCAGCGCGCGGATGCGGGCGAGCAGCTCGGCCAGCCGGAACGGTTTGGCCACGTAGTCGTCGGCCCCCGCGTCGAGCCCCACCACGAAGTCGACCTCGTCGGTGCGGGCGGTGAGCATGAGCACCGGCAGCTCCGTGCCACCGGCCCGGAGTCTGCGGCACACCTCCAGCCCGTCCATGCCGGGCAGGCCCAGATCGAGCACGAGCAGGTCGACGCGGTGGGCGGAGGTGGCGCCGAGCACCGCCGGTCCGTCGGTGACGACCTCGACCTCGTACCCCTCCCGCTGCAGCGCCCGGGACAGCGGCTCGGCGATGGTGGGGTCGTCTTCGGCAAGTAGGACCATGCTCACCTGAGCAACCTTACGGCGAACACCCGTGAAACCATCGTGACCGTGCCTGGCTACGAGGATGATCTGACCCTTGCCACCCGGCTGGCTGACGCCGCCGACGCGATCACCACAGCGCGTTTTCGCGCGCTCGACCTCTCGGTGTCCCGCAAACCCGACCGCACCCCGGTGACCGATGCCGACACCGCGGTCGAGGATGCGATCCGTGCGATCCTCGCCACAGAGCGCCCCGGCGACGCCGTGGCGGGCGAGGAACGCGGCGGTACCGCGGGCGCGACGGGGCGTGCCTGGGTGGTCGACCCGATCGACGGAACCAAGAACTTCCTGCGCGGCGTGCCGGTGTGGGCCACGCTGATCGCCCTGGTCGAGGACGGTTCCCCCGTCGTCGGCATGATCAGCGCGCCCCTGCTCGGCCGCCGTTGGTGGGCTTCCCGCGGCGACGGCGCGTACAGCAGCGACGTCGCCGGTTCGCGCCGCTTGTCCGTGTCGGCCGTGGCGACGCTCGAAGACGCTTACCTGTCCACGACGGACCTCAACTCGTGGACCGAGTACCACTCCCGCGAGAAGTACCTCGCGCTCACCGAGGCCTGCTGGGAAAGCCGCGCCTTCGGCGACTTCTGGCACCACTGCCTCGTGGCGGAGGGCGCGCTCGACCTCGCGGCCGAATGCATCGTGAACCCGTGGGACGTCGCGGCCGCCCAGGTCCTGGTGACGGAGGCCGGCGGTCGGTTCAGCGACCTCACGGGGGCGGCGACGTATGAAGGCGGGTCGGCGTTGTCGTCGAACGGGTTGCTGCACGAGGCGGCGTTGGGGATTCTGAAGCGCTGAGGTGCTGCTCGCCTTCACGGACGCTGATCCGTGAAGGCGACTTCGCCGAACGCAGCCGGCCCAGGCTCAGGGAGTCCCCGGCAACACGCCCACCGCACCGCGGGCGACCTGCGACCACGCGAGCCGGCCGAAGAGGTAGTGGCACGCGACCTGCTCCGACGTGAAGCGGGCCCAGTCGTAACGGTTGCCCTGCTCGCGCCAGAAGACTTCCCAGCCCTCGTCGGCGGCGGGCATGAGGCACCAGGCGTTGTCGGCCTCGGTGCCGACGGACACGACTTCCGCGGGCACCCCCAGGCGGTCGAGCCAGCGGCGGATCGACTGGGTGTTCATCGCGTCTCCCGTGTCACGTCGGCCAGGAACCCCAGGGTGACCAGTTCGTCGGCGGCCAGCACGGCGCGGTAGCGGGTGCCGCCGCCCGGGCGGCCGGCCCACGCCGCGGCGGTCGACCGCCACATCGGCACGGGTTTCACCACGCGGTAGCGCCGGTAGCCGGCGTCGCGCACCGAGTCCGGCAGCGAGCGCTGCGCGAACGGCGTGCCGTCGGGGGAAAGAGGCGGCCGTGTTCGTCGCCGAACCGGTCGAGCAGGGTGTTTTCGGGCAGTACCACCGCGTTCTCCGCCACCGCCGGTGGCCACGTGTCGCCGTCGGCCGGCTCGTGGCCGGCCACCACGGCGGCGGGCGGCTCGGGGTCGGCGGGTGGCGCGGGCGTGCGACGGAGGCCGCGGGACACGTACTCGAGCGTCGCGGTGTCGTCGAGCAGCGCCGAGTCCGGGTGGTCGAACGGGCCGGAACCGTTGTCCGGCAACGGCAGCTGCAGCGCCGGGCGGTCCGCCGCCACCGGCAGGTGCCCGATCGGGAACATGTGCACCAGGAACAGCGCCAGCACGCTCTCGCGCTCGGTGCGCAGTGCGCCCATCGGCGGAAGTGGCGGCGGCTGCGGCGCGGCGTACGGGTGCGGCGCCGGACCGCGATAGACCTGATGCGGGGGGTACTGCTGCGCCCGGAACGGCGGTGGCACGCGCGCACCCGGCGGCCGGGGCGGTGCTTGCGGCACCGGCGGGAGCCGGGTGCCGGTCGGGGGCGTCGGAACGTCGTCGGCCGCGCGGGCGAACCGGTCGTCGAGCGAGCCGCCGTACTGCACGGGCACCCGGATGGGCCCGGTGGCCAGGTCGGTGTCGGCCGGTTCGGCGTGTTCGGACACGGACACCCTCTTCTCGGTTGCTCCGACATCGACAAAGACGTCCGCCGCGCCGCCCGGTTCCCCGCAATTCCCCGAAAGGAGGAACTTTTTCGCGACGCCGGACAAGGTGCTGAAACCACCTTATCCGGCGCGGGCGATCTTCCGCGTCAGCAACGCCCGGTGCCGGGCTACCGGAACACCCGGACCGTCAGCCGGCGAGCGCGTTCACGACCCGCGAAGGCGAGGGACGGCCGAGCCGCTCCGCCATCCACACGCTCGTGTCCACCAGCTTGCCGAGGTCCACGCCGTGCTCCACGCCGAGACCTTCGAGCAGCCACACGAGGTCTTCGGTCGCGAGGTTGCCCGTGGCCGACTCGGCGTAGGGGCAGCCGCCGAGGCCGCCGGCCGAAGAGTCCACAGTGGACACGCCGGCGCGCAGGGCCGCCTCGGTGTTGGCCAGCGCCTGGCCGTAGGTGTCGTGGAAGTGCACGGCCAGTGTCGAAACGTCCACACCGGACTTGCCGAAGGTCTCGATCAGCCGCGTGACCTGGCCCGTGGTCGCGACGCCGATGGTGTCGCCCAGCGAGAGCTGCGAGCAGCCGAAGTCGAGCAGCCGCTGCCCGGCGCGCACGACCTGCTCGGCCGCCACCACGCCCTCCCACGGGTCGCCGAAGCACATCGACAGGTAGCCGCGCACGTCAAGGCCTTCGGCGCGCGCCCGCGTGACGACCGGCTCGAACATCGCGAACTGCTCGTCGAGCGTGGAGTTCAGGTTGCGCTGGGCGAAGGTCTCGGTGGCACTGGCGAAGATCGCGATGTCGGACACGCCGGCGTCGAGCGCCCGGTTGAGGCCACGCTCGTTGGGCACGAGCACCGGGTAGCGCACGCCCTCGCGGCGGTCGAGGCCGGCGAGCAACTGTTCGGCGTCGGCGAGCTGCGGCACCCACTTCGGGTGCACGAAGCTGGTCGCCTCGAGCGTGGTGAGACCGGCGCCGGCGAGGCGGTCGAGGAACTCGAGCTTCACCTCGACCGGCACGACCGACTTCTCGTTCTGCAGGCCGTCGCGCGGGCCGACCTCCCAGATCGTGACGCGCGCCGGCAGTCCCTCGGCGGGGACGCGTTCGGGCAGGCCCACTTCGCGGGCGCCCACGTCAGCGCCGCCTTCCGCGCGGCGGGTGGTTCGGCGGCAGCGGCTCGGTGTCCTGCGGACCGCCCTGCGGCCCCGCACCGGGCGCGCCGCGGTAGTCGTCGTACGGGTTGTCGTTGACCTCGCGGTAGATCACCGTGTGCACGCGCTCGACGTGGGGGATGTCGTCGAACTTCAGCGGCTCGTCCGACGCCGACTCGATGATCAGCGTGCCGCAGCCGAACACTCGGTCCAGCAGGCCGTGCTCGAACTGGACGCTGTTGATGCGCGACATCGGGATGTCGATGCCGGTGCGCTTCACCACGCCTTCGCGCGCGATCAGCCGGTCGGTGGTCACGATGAAGTGCGTGGTCCGCCAGCGCACCACCGGCGCGAGGAACAGCCACACCACGAGCACCAACGCCACCACGCCGATGGCGATCATCCCGACGTTGTTCCACGGCGGCGCCGCGTCCTGCGCCAGCAGGATCAGCCACACGGCGGCCGCGATCGTGATCACGAAGGCCACGAACGGGAAAATCAGCATCTTGAAGTGCGGGTGGCTGTGCACCACCACCTGCTCGTTCTGGCTCAGCAAATCGTCCGGATAGGCCACGGCGGACGCTCCCCTGTTTCGTGTCTGCGCTGGTCGACTCACCGTACCGGCGCGGGCCCGCCCGCGGCGCGATTGGGGTCAGGCCGGTCGGACGTGCACCACGTCGCCGGCCGACACCGTCACGCGGCGGCCGTCGGTGGCGTCGACCAGCAGCTGCCCGGCCGCGTCGAGGTCGGCCGCGCGGCCGGTGAGGACGCGGCCGCCGGGCAGCTCCACCCGCACCTCCTGGCCGAGGGTGGCGCAGTGGGCGCGGTAGTCGTCGAGCAGGCCGGCGGCGGTGAGGTCACCGACCGCGGCGCGCCAGCGGCGTTCGAGGTCGGCGAAGCGCGTGAGCAGGGCCATCGCCACCTCGGTGCGGTCGGGCTCGGCGGCGCCCTGTTCGGCGAGGGAGGTCGCGGGCAGCCCGCCCGGCCCGGCCGGCACGTCCTCCCCCAGCGGCAGCACGTTGAGGCCGATACCGAGCACGACGCCGGGCTCGGCGCCCGCGACGGCCTCGGCCAGGATCCCCGCGCACTTGGCGCGCTCGGGCCCGGCCAGCACGTCGTTGGGCCACTTCAACACCGCGTCAACACCCATCTGGGCGGCAACCGCGCGCACCGCGAGCCCCGCCACCACGGACAGTGAGCCCAACGCGGCGAACGGGACCCCAGCGGGCCGCAGCGCCACGCTCAAGTACAGCCCGGCGCCCTTCGGCGAGCTCCACGACCGGGCCCGCCGGCCGACCCCCGCGGTCTGCTGTTCGGCGAGCAGCACCGTGCGGTCCGCAGCGCCGTTTTCCAGGGCTTCGCGCAGGTCGGCGTTGGTGGAACCGGTGGTCTCCACCAGGTCCACGCGGGCGTACCGATCGCCGAGTCCATCCCGCAGTCGCGCTGCGTCCATGCCAGACATGTGCCCAGAATATGAGAGTCCCCCTAACGTGCAAGCCACTCGCTCGTTACGCAGAGGTGCGCTCTTCTAGATTGGACGCCGTGACGCCGCCTGACCCCGAGCACAGCGTTGTGCCCGATTCACCAGCCGTGCCCGAATCGGCCGCTGCGCGCGAGCCGAAAGCTGTCCCGGAACCGGTGGCCGTCCCGGATTCGAAAGCTGCCGTCGCCGGCAAGTCGTGGGCTCGCGGCGCCGTCCACCGTGGACTCGTCGCGCTGCCGCTCGTGGCCGGCCTGGCCACCGCGGGCTGGCTCGTGGCCGACCGCGACCGACCCGCGCCGCCCGCTCCCGTCGCGGCGGCCGCCGCTGCCGCCACGGCGGGACCGTCGGTGCTCCAGGTGAGCGCGCCGGTCGCGGCGCAGGAACCCGGGCAGGGCGCGTCGGGCGGCGGCGGGAAGACGCCGTTGCAGCAGTGGGCCGAGTCGCTCTCCGGCCCGCTCGACATCCCCGCCGCCGCGTTGATCGGCTACGCCAACGGCGAGCTCGCGCTGCGCTCCGAAGACCCCGGCTGCCACCTCTCGTGGGTCACGCTCGCGGGCGTCGGCGAGGCCGGCTCCGACCACGGCCGCCACGGCGACAACCCGATGGGCCTCTCGCCGGCCGCGTGGAAGAAGTACGGCGCGAAGGTGCCCGGCATCGACAAGCCGGCGCTGACCGATCCCGACTCGGCCTCGGTCGCGGCCGGTCGAGCCCTCTGCGCCGGGGGCGCCGACCTCTCCGCCGGCACCGGCTGGTGGAAGTCGATCGCCGCGTACGCGAGCAAGGACAGCGAGCTCTTCCGCCAGCGCGTGCTCGGCAACGCCCAGCTCTACGCCACGCTCTCGCTGGACCCGGCGAAGGCGTCCTCGCCGGCCGTCCGTGCCACCCGCTTCGCCCTCGGCCAGCTCGGTCTGCCCTATGTCTGGGGCGGCAACGGGCCCGACGCCGGCGCCGCGGGCTTCGACTGCTCCGGCCTCACCAAGGCCTCCTACGACAGCGCCGGTGTCACGTTGCCCCGCACCGCCGACAGCCAATTCCGCTCCCTGCCGCCCGTCACCGGCGAACCGCAGCTGGGCGACCTGGTCTTCTACGGTTCCCCGGCCACCCGCATCCACCACGTCGGCCTGTACCTGGGCAACGGTCTGATGATCAACGCGCCGACCGAGGGCCAGGCCATCCAGATCCACACCTACCACTCGCGTGGCGACGATTACGCCGGAGCGGGCCGGCCGGCCCAGTAGCCTGGCGCGGTGCACAGCACCGACTCGGTCGAGCTGCTCGCGCGGTACGCGCGGGTGAGTGCGGACAAGACGTTCCTGCCGGACGAGGGCATCTCCGTTGCCCGGGTCACGGACGCGACGAGGCCCGACGCCGAAGCCTTGGGCGCGGCCGGGAAACCGCCCGACGCGGTGCGCCGGTTCACCCACGACGACGCGGTGGCCGAGCTCCGCACGCTGGGCGCCGAGTGGGAGCTCGGCGCCGCGGCGTCGGCGTGGGTCGCCGGGCTGTGGTCAGCGTCGTGGGCGTGGCGGCCCGCGTTGACCGGGGTTCTCCTCGCTCGTGAACTGCCTGAGCACGACGCTGTGCCTTACCGGACGTCGAGCACCTGCCGAGTCTGCGGCACGGACGCGAAGCCGGCGCTCGCCCCGACCGACGCGTGGTACCGGCGGCACACCGGGGGCGTGCCGATCGACGGGGACGTGCCGGGGTACGTGCTGGCGCTGGAAGAGCTGAGCGGCCGGCCCCGGCCTGTGCCCTCCGAGTACGACCGGTGGGTGTTGCGCGCGGTGCTCACCGTGCTGCGGACGCTGCCCGCCGACAAGCGGTACAGCGCGGCGCGCGCTGAGCTCAAGCGCCTCCGGTTGCTGGACACGACCGCGGTCCACGCGTACGGCAGCGTGCTCGAGGAGCTCGCGCTCGTCGGCGTCGTGGCCACGGCGGAGCACCCCGGGCTGGTGGAGCGCTGGTCGGACTACGTCGAGCGCGACCAGCGGCCGAACGAGCGCGTCGAGGTGCAGGCGCCGCTCGCGTGGTGGCAGTCGTCCGACGGGCTGCGCGAAGACGTGGTGCGCGAAGTGTTCGCGGATTTCGACACCTCCGAGGTGGACCTCGACCAGCGCCCGACGCCGGACCCGAAGCCCGGCGCGACCATCGTGGCCGCCACCGCCAAGCGGGCTCGCGCGCTGGCCAAGCAATCCGCGACCAAGGTTCCGCGCTCCGCCGGCACCGGCCCGGCGTCGGTCGGCGACGTGTACGCGATGCGCGTCTCGGCCGATCGGTGGGTGACCCTCTACGTCTGGTCGGTCGACTCGTCGGGTGCCCGCGCGTACGCGGAAGTGGAGTTCCTGGCCGGCCTGTTCCCGGAAGTCCCGGGCCCCACCGAGCTGTCCGACCGCGTCCAGCCCCGCTTCGACGGCCGTTGGCGCTACCGCGCGCACTCCCTCGAAAAGGCCCCGAACACCCGGCGCGTCACCCAGGGCCGCCCCGCCCCGGCGGGCGACGGACCCCCGCCGGACCGTTCACCCTCCGGGAACGCGAAGGACCTGCGCTCCCTCGCCGCCGCCTGTTTTCGCGAGCTGCGCTGATCACCACCGGTCGGGAACCACCTTCTCGAGCGGCCGACGGTCGGCGTGCATGGTCCACAGCAGGTCCGCCAAGTCGGCCGGGTCGGCGGCGGGGAACGCGGCGTCGGGCCGGCCCGACGCGCGGTAGTGCTCGTCGAAGGGCGTACCGGTGATGCGCGCGCCGATGTGGAGCTGGCCCACGAACACACCGCGGTCCGCGACTTCCGCGGCGAGCGCCTGCAGGTAGTTGCGCTGGGCGGCCAGCAGTGGCGGCCAGCCGCTCATCCCCGCGCGTCCGGTCACGGCGGCGGCGCCCTGGGCGGTGAGGATCGCGCCGTCACCACGGCCGAGCATGGCGGGCAGGAACTCGCCGACCACCGCGATGAGGCTGTCGAGGGTCAGCGGCATCAGTTCGTGGAGCCGGGCGGCGGTGAGCGACACGGCCGGGATGAAGTCCGGGTCCGCGGGTGAAGGGGCGTAGTACACGACGGCCGGATCGCCTACCAGAGCACGGATCCGCGTCGCGAGCGCCGGAATCCGCGAGGTCTCGGAGAGATCGGCCGGGAGCACGTGGGCTTTGGTGCCGTCGGTCGCCAGAGCGGAGGCGAACTCCTCCAGCGGAGCCGCGCGGCGGGCGACGAGGACAACGTCGTAACCCGCCTTTCCGTAGCGACGGGCGAGCGCGCGGCCGACACCCGGGCCGGCACCGAAAACAACGATCGACTGGGTCATGGCGACGAGTCAACCCGTCGCCGGCAAGACGAACCATGGTCAGCGGTCCACAATTCCTTTGTGATCGTCTACGTTGACTGACGTGGACGTACTGACCGACCTCCTGCACCGCGCCCGCGCCAGGACCGCGCTGGTGCGCCAGCTGATCCAGCGCCCGCCGTGGTCCGTGGCGTACGAGGAAGCGCCCGCGCTGACCGTGCTGACGGCCCTCGGCGGTCCCGCGTGGCTCCGTCTCGGCGACGGCGAACCGCGACGGCTCGACGCCGGCGACATCGCGCTGGTCGCCGCCCCCGCGTACACGATCGCCGACGATCCGGGCACGCCCACGCAGATCACGATCCGCGGCAACCACAAGTACCTGCCCGGCGGTGAACCCGTGACCGAGCAATGGTTTCTCGCCCCGCGCACGTACGGCGACGGCCGGCCCGACGCCACGGTGGTGCTTCGAGCGGCGTACGAACTCCACGGCGAGGTGAGCGATCGACTCCTCGCGCTGCTCCCCGACCTGGCCGTGGTGCCCGCGGGACCGCGCACCAACGCGACGCTGAGCCTGCTCGCCGCCGAGGTCTCCCGCGACGAGCCGGGCCAGGACGCGGTGCTCAACCGGCTGCTGGATCTGGTGCTGGTGCAGGCGTTGCGGGCGTGGTGCGCCGGTTCGCCGACCCCGCCGGCCTGGTACCGCGCGCTCGGCGACCCCGCGATCGGTGCGGCGCTCGGCCTGCTGCACGCCGAGCCGGCGAGACGGTGGACGGTCGCCGGTCTGGCCGCTGAAGTCGGCCTGTCCCGAGCCGCGTTCGCCGCCCGGTTCACGGCGCTCGTCGGCGAACCGCCGCTGACCTACCTCACCGGCTGGCGCCTGACGCTGGCCGCCGATCTGTTGCGGGACAACGAGAAGTCCGTCCGGCAGATCGCCAACGCGGTGGGTTACGCGGACGCCTTCGCGTTCAGCGTGGCGTTCAAGCGCGGCCGGGGGATCAGCCCGTCGTTGTGGCGCGCGGAGGTTGCCGGCTAGCTTGCTAGCATGCTAGCTTCGGCGGCATGGCCGACGAGGACGTGAAGCAGTTCAACGTGTACCTGCCCGTCAGCCTGATCAAGCAGGTGAAGATCCGCGCGATCGAAACGGGCTCGTCGCTGTCCGCCCTGGTCACGCAGGCGCTGCGCGAGTACCTCGAAGAGGAGGCCGAATGACCGCCGAAGGCATCGAGGCTGTGTACCTCGAGACGCACAACTGGGG
Source organism: Amycolatopsis rhabdoformis (assembly GCF_035918295.1). Lineage (GTDB taxonomy): Bacteria > Actinomycetota > Actinomycetes > Mycobacteriales > Pseudonocardiaceae > Amycolatopsis > Amycolatopsis rhabdoformis. The sequence continues at coordinate 9,106,621 of NZ_CP142149.1, read as the reverse complement.
CAAGGCCGCGAAGTTCTTCCAGTCACTGGGGTTCGACCTGGAGTTCGAGACCGACCACCACTCGGGGCAGTTCCGTGCGAACCACGGGCCGACCGTGTTCATCGCCGAGGTGCCACCGACACAGGAAACCCGCACACAGATCGTGATCAAGGCGGCCGAGCCGGGCCCGGACGTCGAAGTGGTGACCCCGTACGAGGACACGCACTACGGCACGCGCGAGATGACCGTGCGCGATCCCGACGGTCGCTTGTGGACACTCCAGGCATGAGCGTGGACAACACCGCGCTGCGCACCGCGTTGTGGCGCGCCCTGCACCTGGAGGTCGACGCGGCGCCGGCCGTGTTCGAGGACCGCGTCGGGCTGGAGATCGCGGCACCGGACGAGGGCTGGCGGCAGCGGCCGGACATGGATCCCGTGGCCACACAAGGGTTTCGGGCGAGCATGGTCGCGCGGGCGCGGTTCGTGGAGGAGCTGGTGCGCGACCGGAACCCGGACCAGTACGTGATCCTCGGTGCCGGGCTCGACTCCTTCGCCCAGCGTGAGCCCGGCGTCGTCAAGGTGTTCGAGATCGACCAGCCCGGCACGCAGGCCTGGAAACGCGAGCGGCTGCGAGCCCTCGGCTACCCGCTGCCCACGCTCGTGCCGGTCGATTTCGAAGCCGGCCGGTCGTGGCCGGCCGAGCTCGCCGCCGCCGGGTTCGACCCGACGAAGCCGGCCGTGTTCGCGTCCACCGGCGTGAGCATGTACCTCGAAAAGGCCACCACCGCGCAGACGCTTCGCGACATCGCCGCCCTGGCGCCGGGCACCACGCTGGCCATGACGTTCCTGCTGCCGCCGGACCTGCTCGACTCCGCCGACCGCCCCGGGCTGCGCGCCGGCCAGGACGGCGCGAAGGTCGCGGGCACGCCGTTCGTGAGCTTCTACCGGCCCGAGGAGATGCTGGACGCCGCGCGCGCCGCCGGATTCACCGACGTGCGCCACGTGCCCGGGTCCGCGCTGGCCGAGCGGTACTTCGCGAACCGCACCGACGGGCTGCGGCCGTCTTCCGGAGAGGACTTCCTGGTCGCTACCGCCTGAGTGCACGCCAAGCGGACGAATGCGCTACTCCACCCTCTAGTTGTTCATTTTCTGACCATACGCCGGACTCCAACGCGGCATGAAGCGGTTCGCTGGCGTCCCCATCATGAGTCGCCCTTCCCCCCGACCCAGGAGGACTCATGATCCGCAAGCGGATCGTGGCCGCGCTCGCCGCGGCGACGCTGGCCGCGGCCGGTGTCGTCACGGCGGCCGTCACGAACGTCGGCGAACCGGACGTGGCGCCCGCCGCCGCGGCCGTGCCCGCGTTCGACCACGTCGTGCTGGTGATGTTCGAGAACAAGAAGGCCTCGTCCATCACCTCGTCGGCTGCCCCGTACTTCACGTCCCTGGCCAGCCAGGGCGCGAAGTTCACCAGTTCGTTCGCGATCACCCACCCGAGCCAGCCCAACTACGTCGCCCTGTTCTCCGGCGCCACCCAGGGCGTCACGAGCGACTCCTGCCCCGCCAACCTCGGCAGCAAGGCCAACCTCGGCCAGCAGCTGATCGGCGCCGGCAAGACGTTCAAGGGCTACTCGGAGTCCATGCCGTCCGACGGCTACACCGGCTGCGTCAGCGGCAACTACCAGCGCAAGCACAACAGCTGGGTGGACTTCTCGAACGTGCCGGCGGCCAGCAACGTCCGCTACTCCAGCTTCCCCACCGACTACACCAAGCTGCCCACGGTGTCGTTCGTGACGCCGAACATGTGCAGCGACATGCACGACTGCTCGGTCGGCACCGGTGACACCTGGCTGAAGAGCCACCTCGACTCGTACGCGCAGTGGGCCAAGACGCACAACAGCCTGCTGATCGTCACGTTCGACGAGGACAGCGGCACCTCGGTCAACCAGATCTACACCTCGTTCGTGGGCGCCCACGTGAAGCCGGGCAGCTACTCCGAATCCATCAACCACTACACGGTCCTGCGCACCATCGAGGCCTCCTACGGCCTGCCGGGGATCGCGGGCGCGGCGAGCAAGTCGCCGATCCTCGACGTCTGGCAGTGAGTCCCGCCGCGGGTGCGGCCACCGAGTCCACTGTGGACCCGGTGGCCGCGCCCGCGGTTCCTCCCCGGAAGGGCGCGCCCGTGTACCTGTCCACCATCGGCCGCAGTGAGCACAAGGTTTCGAAGGGCAAGATCGCCGCGAACGTGCTCGCGCTCGGCACCGTCAGCCTCGTCACGGACATCTCCTCGGAGATGGTCACGGCGGTGCTGCCCATCTACCTCGTGCTCAGCCTGCACCTGAGCCCCGCGATCTACGGCCTGGTCGACGGCCTCTACACCGGCGCGACCGCGCTGCTGCGGCTCGTGGGCGGTTACCTCGCCGACCGGGTCAGCCGGCGCAAGACCATCGCCGGGATCGGGTACGCGATCTCGGCCGTCGCGAAGCTCGGTCTGGTCGCGGCCGGCGCGTCGGCCGGGGCGATCGGCGCCGTGATCACCGCGGACCGCACCGGCAAGGGCCTGCGCACGGCGCCGCGCGACGCGTTGATCACCTTGTCGGCACCGCAGGACATGCTCGGGCGCGCGTTCGGCGTGCACCGCGCGATGGACAGCGCCGGCGCGTTCGCCGGACCGCTCGTGGCGCTCGGGGTGCTCGCGCTGGTCGGCGCTTCGAGCACCGACGCGTTCGACGCGGTGTTCGTGACCAGCTTCTGCATCGCCGCGATCGCTGTGCTGCTGCTGATCCTCTTCGTCCGCGACCACCGCACTCCGCGGCCGGCCACCGGCACCGTTTCGCCGAGAGCCGCGGCGGCTTTGCTGAAGTCGGCGCCCGTCCGGCGGCTGCTCATCGCCGCGTGTGTGCTCGGCACGGCGACGATCGGCGACGGGTTCGTGTACCTGTTGCTGCAGCGCCGGGAAGACATCGGCACCGGCTGGTTCCCGCTGCTGGCCGTGGGCACGAACCTCGCCTACCTGGTGCTGGCGGCGCCGCTCGGCTCGCTGGCCGACCGGTTCGGCCGGCTGCCGGTCGTGCTCTGCGGGTACGGCGCGCTGGTGGTGGTGTACCTGCTGCTGGCCGGGCCCGTGTCGGGCTGGCCGCTCGTGGTGCTGTCGCTGGCTCTCTACGGCGCGTTCTACGCCGCCACCGACGGTGTGCTGATGGCGCTGGCCGGGCCGGTGCTGCCGGAGGCCTTGCGCACCACGGGGATCTCGCTCATCCAGACCGGCCAGGCGGTGGCGTACTTCGTGTCGTCGGCGCTGTTCGGCCTGGCCTGGCAGGTGTGGGGCATCGGACCGTCGATGGCCGTGGCGGCCGGTGCCGCTGTGCTGGCCATCGCGGTGACGTTCGGACTCTTGCGGAAGGCACGATGAAAACACGGATCCTGGTGGCGGTAGCCGGCATCGTGGTGCTGGTCGGCGCGGCGGCGGTGTACGTGGGCATGGCGGCGGCGCGCAACCGTGACGTGGCGGCCACCGGCACGGTGTCCCTGGCCCCCGGGCCGCGGCTACTGGTGCGCAGCACGGCCGACGCCTCGCGTGGCCACCTCGTCACGGTGTCGGCCGCCGACCTGGGCGGGCCGCGCGCGGTTTCGCCGGTCACGTGCGCGCGGGTGTACGCCTCGGCCGGCACGGGCCTGTGCCTGCGCCAAGACGGTGACCTCACCACGTACCAGCTGGCCGTGCTCGACTCGGGCCTCACGTCGAAGCGCGAGATCCCGCTGGTCGGCCTGCCCAATCGCGCCCGCGTGTCGCCGAGCGGCAACCTGGTGGCGTGGACGGTGTTCGTCACCGGCGACTCCTACAACGGCGGGGTGTTCTCCACCCGCGCCGGCATCCTCGACGTCCGCACCGGCGAGCTGGCGCCGACACTGGAGGACTTCGCCGTGACGCTGAACGGCAAGCCGTACCAGGCCGTGGACCTCAACTTCTGGGGTGTCACGTTCACCCGCGACGACCACACCTTCTACGCCACGATGTCCACGGCCGGGCACCGCTACCTCGTGCGCGGCGACTTCCGGGCCCACACGATCGTGTCGGTGCGGGAGAACGTCGAGTGCCCGTCGCTGTCGCCGGACAGCACGCGGATCGCGTTCAAGTCGGCGATCGACGACGACCCGGCGAAGGGCTGGCGGCTGTCGGTGCTCGACCTCGCGTCGGGCCGCGTGACGCCGCTCGCGGAAACCCGCAGCGTCGACGACCAGCCGGCCTGGCTCGACGACCACTCCGTCGGGTACGCCATTCCCCGCGGCACCCAGCACTCGGATGTGTGGACGGTGCCGGCCGACGGCAGCGGTGTGCCGCGTGTGCTGGTCCCGGACGCGGAGTCGCCGGCCGCGCTGGGTTGATCCCCTGAAGGACTGACGGACCGATCGTTCCCCTGGCGCCGCCGAGGTCTCCGACGGGTGTAAGACTTGTCCGGATCAGCGGATCTGACACCCAGGGAGAGCGATGAGCGCGGAGCCGGCGTCGGCCGACGTGCTCGCCGCGGAGCTGGCCGCGCTGCGCGCGAGTGTCGGCGACCCGTCGTTCCGCAAGATGGCCGAGCGCTCCGGCCGCATCTCCCACACCACCTTGCACGAGGCGGTGAAGGGCACGCGCTTCCCGTCGTGGGAGACCACGCGGGAGTTCGTGAAGGCGTGCGGCGCGGACGAGGAGCCGTGGCGGGCGCGGTGGGCGGCGCTCAAGGGTGGACCGGCGGTGCCGGAGCCCAGTGCCGCTGTGGAGTCCAACGTCGTCGAGTCCAGTGCGGCTCAGCGCCCCGAGGTCCCGGCGGTCCCAGCCGCCCCGGCCGGGGCGAGTGCCACCGACGCGCTCGTCGACGGCATCAGCGTCGCCCCGCCGCCGAGACGCAAGCGTTTGCCGCGACGAAACGCCCTGGTCGTGGGCGCGGCCGTGGTGGCGGTGCTCGCCGCGGTGGCCGCGTTCGTGCTCCCCGGACGGCTGGGCACGCCGGCGGGCGACGCCAGCGCCCGCGTCCCGGGGGACAACACGAAGTTCATCGCCGACGTGACCGTGCCCGACGGTATGTCGGTGCGCGCCGGCGTGACCGTGCAGAAGGTGTGGGAGCTCGAGAACTCCGGCAACGTCCGCTGGCACCAGCGGTACCTGCAGCGCATGGACCTGCCGCCGGCGCCGGGCACGTGCGTCACCCCCGACCGCGTGCTGGTCGGCGACACCGCGCCCGGCGAGCACGTGATGATCAGTGTGCCGGTGACCGCGTCCGACGCGCCCGGCCGGTGCTGGATCGGCTGGAAGATGGTCGACGCCGCCGGCGAGGAGTTCTTCACCACGAAGCGGCCGGTCTACGTGCTCATCACCGTCGTGCCCTGAAGCGCCCGCGTCCGAGCGCTGTCAGATTCTGTAAGACCTGGTCAGCCGGGTACCGAACAGTCCGTTTCCGCCGGGAAGATGGTCTTCATCGAAGGCGACCCTGCCCCGTCTTCGGCGGATTCTGGGGGTCGGTCCGTGGGGCGTCCGGGCGAAGGACGCACCCACGGACCGCCGGATCAGGCCGTGCGGCGGAACGTGTTGCGGTAGGCGCTGGGCGAGACCCCGAGCGCGCTCTGCAGGTGCTGGCGCAGCGAAGCCGCGGTGCCGAAGCCGCAGTCGGCGGCGATGCGGTCGATCGGCAGGTCCGTCTCCTCCAGCAGCTGGCGCGCCCGTTCCACGCGTTGCTGCGTGAGCCACTGCAGCGCCGAGATCCCGACCTCCTCGCGGAAGCGCCGGGTGAACGTCCGCACGCTCATGGCCTCCTTGGCCGCCAGGTCGCGCAGGGTGAGCGGCCAGCCGAGGTGCTCCAGCGCCCACGCCCGCGCGGCGCCGGTGGACGACGTCTGCGGCTGCGGCACCGGACGGCGGATGAACTGCGCCTGGCCACCCTCGCGGTGCGGCGACACGACCGTGCCGCGGGCGACCTCGTTGGCCACCGCCGCGCCGAAGTCACGCCGGATCAGGTGCAGGCAGAGGTCGATGCCGGACGCGACGCCGGCGGAGGTGAACACGTTGCCGTCTTCGGTGTAGAGCACGTCGGGGTCGAGCTTCACCCGCGGGTACTCCAGCCGGAAGTCGCCGGCCGAACGCCAATGCGTGGTCGCGCGGCGGCCGTCGAGCAGGCCCGCGGCCGCGAGCACGAACGCGCCGGTGCAGATCGACGCGACGCGCGCGCCGGGGCGGATGCGGCCGATCGCGCCGGCCAGCGCGGGCGGGTAGTCGCGGCCGGTGGGCTCGTACTCGAGCGACGACGCCGGGACCACCACCGTGTCGGCCTCGGCGATCGCCTCCGGGCCCTGCGCCACGGGGATCACCAGGTCGGAGTCGGTGCGGACGTCGCCGGGCTCGGGCGTGCAGGTGACCACCTCGTACAGCGGCTCGCCCTCGGCCGAGCGCGCCTGGCCGAACAGGCGGTGCACGATGCCGAGCTCCATCACGAGCATGCCGTGGCGCACCAGCACCGCCACGTGGTGCCGGTCGGGATGACGGAAGACGGACATGGCCCGATTCTTGCACAGGTTGTCCATCCGGCCACTTTCTCGCACCGGGCCACCGAGCGACCCTGACGACATGAACGTCCTCTGGCTCTTCGCCCACCCCGACCCGCACTCCCTGGGCGGCGCCCTGCGCGACGAGGGCCTGGCCACGCTGCGCGGCCTCGGCCACGACGTGCGCGAATCGGACCTCTACGCGATGCGCTGGAACCCGGTCGTCGACAAGATCGCGACGGTTCCGGCCGACGTCCGCGCCGAACAGGCCAAGCTGACCTGGGCCGACGCCGTGGTCTTCCAGTTCCCGCTCTGGTGGTACGGCACGCCCGCGATGCTGAAGGGCTGGTTCGACCGCGTGTTCGTGAAGGGCTACGCCTACGACGTGCGCGGCGAAGACGGCCGCACCCTGCGCTACGGCGAAGGCGCCCTCGCCGGCAAACGCGCGCTGGTCGTGGTCACCACCGGCTCGCCCGCCCCGGCCCTCGGCCCGCGCGGCGTCAACGGCCCCCTGCCCGACCTGCTCTTCGGCCTCCAGCACGGCACGCTCTTCTACACCGGCATGTCCGTGCTGCCGCCCTTCGCCGTGTACGACGCGGACCGCCTCACGGCGTGCGGGTACGCCTCGGCGGCGTTGGCGCTGCGGGACCGCCTGCGCGACCTCGGCCGCACCTCGCCACTGCCCTTCCGTCCCCAGAACGGCGGCGACTACGGCCGCGACCTCGTGCTCCGCCCGGAGGTGGCACCCGGCCGCTCGGGCCTGGACGTCCACCTCGGTTGAGGCTGCCGGGTGTCACATGTGGACAGACAGCAGCCGTCAGCCTCGAAGTGCTGCCCGCAGCCGGGCCGCTGACCTCAGCCCAGCGCGCGGTTGTACGGCGCGAACCGCCGTCCGGCGACACCCGGCAACGGGCGGCCGCCGTGCACGAGGCGGGGCGCGGGCCCGATCGGCGACAGGTCCGAGGCCCGACACCACGCCGAGAGCCCGGGCTGCGCCAGGTCCACGTCCACCCGGATCCGGCCGCCGGCCGCGCGCGCGATGCCGCGGATCAGCGCGCGGGCCTGCTCTTCGTCGGGCGCGACCACCGGGCCGATCACAGTCACGTCGTCGAGCAGCGTGCCGAGGGCGAAGCCGTCGTCGGTCACGTGCACGTGTTCGGCCTCGAAGAGCAGGCGGTCGAGCAGTGCGCGGCGCTCGAAGCCCTGGGCCGCGGAGTCCAGTGCGTACACCTGGTCCAGATCACCGGGATTGATCGGCCGGGCCGCCGGGCCGCCGTCGTCGGCTAGGACGCCGACGTGTCCCTCGCAGCCGCCGTCGGTCACGAAGCCCAGGGATTCGTAGAGCCGCAGGCCGAAGTCGCTCGCGTGCAGGAACACCGTCGCGTCGCCGGCCGCCGCCACGGCCGCGGAGGTGACGCGTCCGCCCAGACCCTGGCGTTCGTGGCGGGCGGCGACCACGACCATGGAGATCGACGCGACCGGTCCCGTCTCGACCAGGATCGACGTGGCGGCGAGGCCGCCGTCGGGCGAGTCGATGCCGAAGCCGCGGCCGACGTCGAGCAGGATCGACCACTTGCGGTGCTCGCGCGGCCAGTCGCGGTCGGCGCCGAGGTCGAGGCAGGCGGACAGGTCGGCGGGCCCGAGCGGGCGGACGGGAAGCACGTGGCCAGCCTAGGCCCGAGGGAGGCGTACGCCACACGCGAAGCGATCCGGTGGTGGCTACTCTCCATGACATGAGCAGTGCGACGCAGCCGCTCGGGACCCCGCCCGAGGAAGAACCGGACATCCACACCACGGCCGGCAAGCTCGCGGACCTCTACCGTCGCTACGACGAGGCCGTGCACGCCGGATCCGAGCGCGCGATCGAGAAGCAGCACGCGAAGGGCAAGAAGACGGCCCGCGAGCGCATCGATCTGCTGCTCGACGAGGGCTCGTTCGTCGAGCTCGACGAGCTGGCGCGCCACCGCTCCACGAACTTCGGGCTGGAGAAGAACCGCCCCTACGGCGACGGCGTGGTGTCGGGCTACGGCACCGTGAACGGCCGGCCGGTGTGCGTGTTCTCCCAGGACGTCACGGTGTTCGGCGGCGCGCTCGGTGAGGTGTACGGCGAGAAGATCGTGAAGGTCATGGACCTCGCGATCAAGACCGGCTGCCCGATCATCGGCATGAACGAGGGCGGCGGCGCGCGCATCCAGGAAGGCGTGGTGTCTCTCGGCCTCTACGCCGAAATCTTCCGCCGCAACACCCACGCGTCGGGCGTGATCCCGCAGATCTCGCTGATCATGGGCGCCAACGCCGGCGGGCACGTGTACTCCCCCGCGCTCACCGACTTCGTGGTGATGGTCGACGAGACGTCGCAGATGTTCATCACCGGCCCGGACGTGGTGAAGACCGTGACCGGCGAGGACGTGACCTTCGAGGAGCTCGGCGGCGCACGCACGCACAACACCAAGTCCGGCGTCGCGCACTACCTCGGCTCCGACGACGAGGACGCGATCGCCTACGTCAAGGAACTGCTGTCCTACCTGCCGCAGAACAACCTGTCCGAGCCGCCGGCCTTCGCGCCCGGCGAGCCGGCCGGCTTCTTCGACGACGTGACCGACACCGACCGCGAGCTCGACACGATCATCCCCGACTCGCCGAACACGCCGTACGACATGCACGAGGTCGTGACCCGCGTGCTCGACGACGGTGAGTTCCTCGAGGTCCACGAGCTCTTCGCGCCCAACATCCTCGTGGGCTTCGGCCGCGTGGACGGGCAGAGCGTGGGCGTGGTCGCGAACCAGCCGACGCAGTTCGCCGGCTGCCTCGACATCGCGGCGTCGGAGAAGGCGGCGCGCTTCGTGCGCACCTGCGACGCGTTCAACATCCCGGTGCTCACCTTCGTCGACGTGCCCGGCTTCCTGCCCGGCACCGACCAGGAGTGGAACGGCATCATCCGCCGCGGCGCCAAGCTGATCTACGCCTACGCCGAAGCCACCGTGCCGCTGGTCACCGTGATCACGCGCAAGGCCTACGGCGGCGCCTACGACGTGATGGGCTCCAAGCACCTCGGCGCCGACGTGAACCTCGCCTGGCCCACCGCCCAGGTCGCCGTGATGGGCGCCCAGGGCGCGGCGAACATCGTGCACCGCAAGACGCTGGCCGCGGCCGCCGCCGAGGGCCGCGACGTCGACGCCCTGCGCGCCGAGCTGATCCAGGAGTACGAGGACACGCTGCTGAACCCGTACGCCGCCGCCGAACGCGGTTACGTCGACTCGGTGATCGTGCCCGCGCACACGCGCGGCCACATCACGAAGGCCTTGACCCTGCTGAAGACCAAGCGCGAAACGCTGCCGCCCAAGAAGCACGGCAACATCCCCCTGTGAGGCCTCCCGTGAGCGATCGCCCCCTGCTCCGCGTCGTCCGCGGCAACCCGGACGACGCGGAACTGGCCGCGTTGACGGCCGTCGTCGCAGCCGCGGCTTCGGCTGCGGCCGCTGCCAGTGGCTCCGCCGCGCCAGCCCGCCGCACGTCGTGGTGGAACGACCGCAGTGCTGCCGTGCGGGTTCCGGTGCAGGCCGGTGACGGTGCTTGGCGGGCTTCGGCGTTGCCGCACTGATCCGTCCGGTTCGCCGAACCGCTGTCTTGCCGTTCCGCGAAGGGCGTCTTGAGGGATTCCGATTCCCGCAAGGCGCCCTTCGCGGCGTTCAGGGCCGGCGGGACGCGAGGAACCGGTCCGCCAACGCGTCCGTGAACTCCCGCGTGACCGGTGCCCCCGTGACCAGCACGCGGTAGTGGATCGGCCCGATCACCTGCTCCACCGCGCCGTCCAGATCCGTGCCGGCCGGCAGCTCGCCGCGGGCCAGCGCGCGTTCGAACGGCAGCCGGTCGCGGGCGTGCTGGCCGGAGATCTGTTCGGTGCGCAGGCGGGCCGCCAGGTCGGGGTCGTGCTGGGCCTGGCCGATCAGGGCGCGGAACACGGCGCCCGCGTCGGCCGTGGTCAGGAACAGCGCGACGGCCGCGAGATGCTCGCGCAGGTCGCGGCGCAGGTCGCCGTGGTCGGGGGGTACGAGTTCCTCGGCGAGGTCGTCGCCGAGAGCGTCGAGGAGAATGTCCACTTTGGACGGCCACCAGCGGTAGATCGTCTGCTTCGCAACGCCGGCCGCCGCGGCGATGCGTTCGATCGTGAGCCCGGCGAAACCGTGTTCCACCAGCAGGTCGTCCACCGCCTCGAGAACCGCGCGGCGCGCGTCCTCGCTGCGGCCGTAGCGGTTGCCGTGGTGCCGGCGCGTGTCCGGTGAAGTGGTGTGTCCCACGTCGGCGAGCCTAATCGGCTTCTAGACAAGACGCAACGTCGCGTCTAGCGTAGGCCGCGGCAAAAGGGGGTCACCCGACATGTGTTCCGCATGTGGCGTGCCGACGCACGTTCCGGAAGTCACCGGCGAAAGCGGCGAAAGCGCCGCCGGCGCCGCGCCGCGCAAGTTCGCGGCGCTCTACAACAAGGACTGCCGCCCGTACCTGTTCGGTGCGGGGCTGGCGATGATGGCCGACAACATCGAGCACGTGATCACGTACTGGGTGCTGTGGGAGAAGTTCCAGTCCCCCGCGCTCACCGGCTTCGAGGTGATCAGCCACTGGGTGCCGTTCCTGCTGTTCTCGGTGTACTTCGGCGGGCTGGCCGACCGGCACGACTGCCGGCGGATCATCCAGGCCGCGCAAGGGTTGTTCATGCTCGTGTCGGTGATGTGGGGCGTGCTGATCGTCACCGACACGCTGCAGGTGTGGAGCGCGTGCGTACTCCTGATCCTCCACGGCTGCGCAGGTGCGATCTGGGGCCCGGGCGAACAGTTGATGCTGCACGACTTCGTGGGCCCGGCGGAGCTGCCGAGCGCGGTGCGGCTCAACGCGACCTTCCGCAGCCTCGGCATCCTGTTCGGCCCGGTCGTCGGGTCGGCGCTGCTGCTCGGGCTGGGGCCGGTGGCGGGGATCTTCGTGAACGTCGCGTTCTACCTGCCGCTCACCATCTTCTTGTTCCGCACCAAGTTCACCGGCCACACGCGCGACGGCGGCATCGTCGCGCGCCCACGCGTGGGGCTGTTCGATTCGGTGCGCGTGCTGCGTGAGGTAGGCGCGAACCCGACGATGGTCGGGATGATCATCCTGGCCGGGCTCGGCGCGTTTTTCGTCGGCGCTTCCCTGCAGAGCGCGATGCCGATCTTCGCCCAGGACCTCGGCGCGGGCAACGCCGGCACGGCCTACGGTGTGCTGCTCTTCGCCAACGGCGCCGGCGGCGTGCTCGGCGGAATCCTGCTCGAAGCCACGGGCCGGATCAAACCGAGCGTGTTCGCGGCCGTGGTGAGCACCGCGATCTACGGTCTGTCGAGCCTGTTCTTCGCGATCACGGCGAGCTACCCGCCGGCGTTGGTGCTGCTGGTGATCGGCGGCATCGCGAACCTCGCCTCGATGTCGATCGGGCAGACCGTGGTGCAGCTGCTGGCGAAACCGGCCGAACGCGGGCGCGTGATCGGCGTGTACAACGTGTCCGCCAACGGCCTGCGGGCCGGCAGCGGGTTCACCGTCGGCCTGCTCGGCGCGGCGGTGGGGGTGCACTGGTCACTGGGCCTGAGCGCGGCGGCGCTCACCGTGGGCACGGCGATCTCCGGTTGGTACTCGCTGTGGGGCCGGCGGGCCAGGGAGGCCCGCCGGCAGCTGCAGCACGCGGGCGACTGACACCCGCCGTCAGTCCTGCGGCGTGAGCACCACGAGCGGGATCACGCGGTCGGTCTTCTGCGCGTACTCGTCGTACAGCGGGAAGATGCCGGCCATCAGCGCCCACAACGGCGCGCGCTCGGCATCGGGCACCACCCGGGCGCTCGCGGTGAACCGGCGCGGGCCCACCTGCACGCCGACGGTCGGGTTCGCCTCGAGGTTCTTGAACCACGCCGGATCCTCGTCGGCGCCGCCCTTGGAAGCGACGACAACGAAGTCGTCGCCCGAGGTGCCGTAGATCAGGCAGCAGCGGCGGGGTTCGCCGGTTTTGCGGCCGGTGGTGGCGAGGATGAGCGTGAACACACCGTTGGACTCGTGGCCCTCGGTGCCGCCCGAGGCCAGGTAGGTCCGGGTCTGCTCGGCGACCCAATCCCACTTCGAGTCGGTGGCGCGGTCGAGGTCTTCGGCGACTGCCATGGGTGGTGATCCTTTCCTGGAGGGGGAGTTCCGTCAGCCGAGCTCTTCGACCAGCCCGATGATCACGCCCGCGGGGCCGCGGACGTAGGCGTAGCGGCAGTAGTCCTCGTACCGGGTCAGTTCGCCCACGAGCTCACCGCCGTGGGGACGCAGGCGTTCGAGGAGGTCGTCGAGGCCCTCGACGACGAAGGTGAGGCGCGGGATGCCGGGCACGTTCACCGGCGGCCGCGGCGGGGTGGCGGTGGACACCGGCCTCTGGAAGGTGGACAGCTCGATCCGGCCGTGGCCGTCCGGGGTCTTCACGAAGGCCAGGTCGGCCTTCACGTCATCGAGCCCGAGGAGCTGGTCGACCCAGGCGCCTTCGACCACGGTCTGACCCTCGACCTCCAGGCCGAGCTCGACGAAGAACGCGATGGCGGCGGCGAGATCCTCGACCACGATCCCGGCGTGGTCCAGGCGGCGGACGCTCATGGTTTCCTCCCTTGTCCGACGGCCCGGTCGGCCGCTCGTGCCCCGGGGACGCAGCCGCGGCCGTGTTCTCGACACCGGCTGTTCCCTTTTTTGTCGGTCCCCCCGGATACCTTGGCCGAACCGGGTCCACCGCTCTTCATCACCGTGCGCGACAGCGCGCTCACCAGGGCAAACCACTGGACCCCGCCACTTCACACCCATAGTCCGGAGTCGTATAGTCCACGTGGAATAACCACACCGGATCACTCGAAAGGATCACCAGCCATGGTTGCGGCGAAGCTGACCGCTCTGGGGGTGGCTGTGCTGGAACTTCTCCACGAGAAGCCGATGCACCCCTACGAGATGGCGCAGCTCATGCGCGAGCGCTACGTGGATCTGCGCGTGAAGCTGAAGGCCGGGTCGCTCTACCACACCGTGGAACGCTTGCAGCACAACGGTTTCATCGAGGTCGTCGACACCCAGCGCGACGGCAGGCGGCCCGAGCGCACCGTGTACGCGATGACGGCGGCCGGCAAGGACGTGTTCGAGCAGCGGGCGCGCGAGCTGCTGGGCGACGTCGCCCAGGAGTACCCGGAGTTCCTCAGCGGGCTCGCGGTCATCGACGACCTCGGCCGGGACATCGCGCTGGCCGAGCTGGAGCACCGCGTCACGCTGCTGCGCGCGAGCGTCGCGTCGGACCAGGTCATGCTCAAGCGCCTGCGCGACGACGGGCTGCCCGAGATCTACTGGCTCGACTTCCGCTACGCCGCCGCCCACCGGGCCTTCGAGCTCGAGTGGTGCGACCGCCTCTACGCCGATCTTTCCTCAGGGCGCATCCGGTTCCAGGACGAGAAGCCCGCACTCAGCCTCATCACCAAGGAAGACCATGAACGCAAGACAAGCTAACCCGTGGGCCGCGCTCAGTGCGCTGTGCCTGGGGTTCTTCATGATCCTGCTGGACACCACCATCGTGTCCATCGCCATTCCCAACATGCTGGACAAGCTCAACACGGGCTTGAACAGCGTGGTGTGGGTGATCAGCGTCTACCTGCTCACCTACGCCGTGCCGATGCTGTTCACGAGCCGGCTCGGCGACCGCTTCGGGCCGAAGCGCGTGTTCCTCGCCGGCCTGGTCGTGTTCACGGCCGCCTCGCTGTGGTGCGGCCTGTCCGGCAGCGTCGAGATGCTCATCGCGGCGCGCGCCGTGCAGGGTCTCGGCGCCGCGCTGATGACGCCGCAGACGCTGGCGTTCATCACGCACCTGTTCGCGCCGGCCAAGCGCGGCCCGGCCATGGGCGCGTGGGGTGGTGTCGCCGGCCTGGCCACGATCGCGGGCCCGCTGCTGGGCGGCGTGCTGGTCGACCACCTCGGCTGGGAGTGGATCTTCTTCGTCAACGTGCCGATCGGCGTGATCGCCATCGTGCTCACGGTGCTGCTCGTGCCCGACTGGCAGCCGAAACACGCGCACTCGTTCGACTTCATCGGCATCTTCCTGTCGGCCGCCGGCCTGTTCTGCCTGGTGTTCGGCGTGCAGAACGGCCAGCAGTACGACTGGGGCACGGTCTTCGGCGGCATCACCGTGTTCGAGTTCATCGGCGCCGGCGTGGTGCTGCTGGTGGCCTTCGTGCTGTGGCAGAAGTACAACCGCCGCGAGCCCCTCGTGCCGCTCGGTGTGTTCGGCAACCGCAACTTCTCCGCCGGCACCCTCACGGCCACCACAGTCGGCTTCACGATGACCGGCATGTTCCTGCCGCTGATCATCTACATCCAGACGGTGCTCGGCCTGAGCCCCACGCTCGCGGGCGTGCTCACCGCGCCGATGTCGCTGCTGTCGGGCGTGATCGCGCCGTTCGTGGGCCGCGCGTCGGACCGGATCAACGGCAAGTACCTGGTGATGGGCGGCCTCACGCTGCTCGCCGTGGGCATCGGCATCATCGCGCTGCAGGCGCGGCCGGACACCAGCCCGTGGGCGCTCATCCCGGCCCTGCTGGTCTGCGGGCTCGGCATCGGCTGCATCTTCTCGCCGATGAGCAACCTCACTATGGCCTCGGTTCAGCCCCAGCTCGCCGGCACCGCCTCGGGCATCTTCAACACCGCCCGCCAGGTCGGCGGCGTCCTCGGCAGCGCGGCCATCGGCGTGCTCCTGCAGGCCCGCATCAGCGCCTCGATCACCGACGAGGCCGCCACGGCCGCCGCGCAGCTGCCCGAGCAGTACCGCCAGCCCTTCGCCGACGGCATCGCCCACGCCGCCGCGGCCACCGGCGAGTTCGGCTCCTCCGGCGGCGCCCCCGCTCCGATGCCGGGCCTGCCCGCGGACCTCGCCGCCCAGGCCGGCCGCCTCGCCTCCGAGGCCGTGCACAACGGCCTCACGGACGCCGCCCGCGCCACCCTGGTCCTCCCGATCGTGGTGCTGCTCCTGGGCGTCCTCTCCGCGGCCTTCCTCCGCCGCGTCACGCCCCGCCCCACCCCGACGACCTCGGCCCCGACGTCCTCGACCGCGACATCTACGGACGCACCGGCCACGGCGTGAGGCAATGCTGAGTCGAGGCTCGCGAGTGCCGCTTCCGATCACCGGAAGCCCTTCGCGAGCCTCGGCCGGCCTCGATCAACGGCGGTAGCGGCGAAGCGCCGAGCACACGATTCGCTGATGGGCTCAGCTCGACGCTGCCATGAGAACGTGCAGGACACAGATCTTCACCGCAGCAGGTACCAAGGCCGCGCACTTCTTGACGATGATCTTCTTCATCCGCTTGACCGCCTTCCTCAGCTTTGTGAAGTCGAGGGCGGAAGCGAGATTCATGATCAGCAAAGCAGTGAACAGCGCCGAGACCCAGCTGATCGCCGGGCTCAACCCACCAACCGGATCACACTAGCGTCGCGAGGCGATCCAGTCCCTCCGCCTCGCCGCGAGCCGACCTCGGCACGGCGAACCAGTGCGGTGAATGACGTGTCGGCCCCTCGGCCACCGGTGCGGGAGTCCAGGGCAGAGGGGCCGACACGTTTACCGCGGGAGAGAAAGTCTGTGCGGCGGGAGCGAGCCGTCGCCGGGAAGCAGGTCGGTCAGGGCCGCCGGGAAGTCAGAGCGGGCGGAGCAGTCAGACACGGCCAGGGAGTTCAGAGCAGGCAAGTCAGTCAGTCAAAGCAGTCAGTCAGCGCAGGTAAGGCACTCGAAGCAGTCACACCGGCCAAGTGCACCCAGAGCAACAACGCACCGACCGGAAGACAACCGACGACAAACCGCAGACCCAGCTCCTCACCCACGCATCGGCGGAGAACCCTTCAGCACCCCGGCCCCACCGGCCCGCACGGGATCGCGGTGTTTCGGGGCCCGCAGCCGCGACCACCAGACCGAGCGCAGCCTGGTCGGCGGGGCGAATTCCGTCACCCTGACTGTCATGCGTCGTCCCTTCCCGGCATCTGCCTTGGTACCGTCGGGGGGCAAGCCGAGCCCAGCGTCGATATGTTGTGAGCAACAACAAACTAGCTCCACGATCGGGTGTTGCAGGTCACAATTCGGCAACTCTCGCTACGCGCGGTAGCTTTCACCCGTGCGTCTCGTACTTGCTTCCCAGTCCCCCGCCCGCCTTGCGTTGCTGCGCGCCGCCGGGATCGAGCCGAGTATCGTGGTGTCCGGTGTCGACGAGGACGCCGTGGCGGCGTCGCTCACCGATCCGGCGCCCGACGAGCTCGTGATGGCTCTCGCCGCGGCCAAGGGCAACGCCGTGCTCGCCGAGGTGGCCGGCATCGACACCGACGCCGTGATCGTGGCGTGCGATTCGATGCTCCACATCGGCGGCGAGATGGTCGGCAAGCCCGGCACTCCGGAGGTCGCGCGGCGGCGGTGGGCGGCGATGGCCGGCAACTCCGGCGAGCTGCTCACCGGCCACGCGATCATTCGCGTCGAAAACGGCCACCGCACCAAAGAAGCCCAGGGCACCCAGCGCACCACCGTCCACTTCGGACGGCCCAGCGACGAGGAGCTCGACGCCTACATCGCCACCGGCGAGCCGCTGCAGGTGGCGGGCGCGTTCACGCTCGACGCGCTCGGCGGCTGGTTCGTCGAGGGCATCGAGGGCGACCCGTCGAGCGTGATCGGGCTCAGCCTGCCGCTGGTGCGCCGCCTGCTGGCCGAGGTCGGCGTGAGTGTGGTGGATCTCTGGGCGCCGTCCGCCCCCTGACGAGGCGCCCGGAGAAACCGCCTACGGTGTCCGGTCGAGCACATCGCAGGTGCCGGGGCCACGATCCGACGTCTCCGACACCGAGATGGCCAGCACCTGGTCCAACCGGCCGGTGAAGGCGAACGTGGCGCCCGCCTCCTGCGCGCCGAGCGTCCGGTGCTGCTCGGTGGACTGCTCGTCCACCGTGAGGGCGTACACGGTCAAGTTCGCGGGCCCCGGGAAGGTGACGTGGACCGTGTACCCGCCGCCGGCCCCCGCCGCGGTCGCCGTGTACGGGTCGCAGATCAGCTGTTCGAGGTTCTCGATGTGCGCGTGCAGCGGGCCGGCCGGCCGCAGGATGGCTGCCACCCCGATGCCGCTGTCGGCCGCGGTGACCGCCGGCGGCGTCACGTCGTGGGCGGCTCTGGCCGGCTGCGGGCTCGCCGGGCGGTCGTCGTCCCCGAGACCGATGGCCACGAGGAGAACCGCGACGGTCCCCCCGACGAGCCACGGCCACCGCCGTCTCCGCTTTTGCGCCTGTTCGGGAACAGGCGGGGCGACGGGCTGCGGGGACGGCAGGGGGCTGGACACAGAGAGTGCTCCTTCAACGATCAATCAACCACGACGTGGTCGAATCGATCGGGCCCGGCGTTACCGGGCGAACCGCCGGCCGCCCGCGGCGGCAGTTACGGCGAAACCACGGCCAGGTCCCGGAAGCGTCCGCACCACCGGCCATTTCGGACAGCCGCGGCGCCGAGCAGCGCGACGCCCACCTCGCCGGCGGCGAAGTACCGCAGGTAGCGGGCTCGACGCACCCGGCGGCTCGTTCACCCAGCGCACCGAGGACGACCGTCGAGCGCACTCGGACTCGGCCTGCCGCCGGCCGGCCGAAGTCGGCGTGAGTGGCGCGGATCTCTCGACGCCTCCCACATGCTGAGAAGACTTTCACTCCTCCGAGTGATCGAAGAAAGTTCATGTTCGGCCCGGTTCGGGCCTGAACGGGAACTTTCGACCTCTGGGGTGGCTTCGTGTCCTTCCTCCGCGCGTACACCAAACCTCGAGTCTTCGCGGCCGCCGTGATCGGGTCGCTCATCGTCGGCGCGGCGCTCGGCGTCCTCGCCCGGACGACGGGCGCCACGACGCTGACCACCGTGCTCCACGAAATCGGCGCGATCTTCACGACGCTGCTGCAGATCGCGGTGATCCCGCTGGTCTTCACCGCGATCGTGGTCGGCATCACGAGCCTGCGCGGCCTCGGCGGCGGGCGCACGGCCGCGCGCCTCGGCGGCCGCACCGTGCTGTGGTTCGCCATCACGTCGTTCATCGCCTCGCTCATCGGCATCGCGATCGGCAAGCTGTTCGACCCGGGCACCGGCGGCCTCGGCTCCGGCATCGCGGCCACGGCGAAGAACGCCGACAAGGCCGCGAAGAGCGTGAGCAGCTGGGGCTCCTGGGACGCCTTCATCGACGGCCTGCTCCCCCAGAACTTCTTCTCCGCCTTCGCCGAGGGCAACACGCTTCAGGTGCTCTTCCTCGCCGTGCTGATCGGCGCCGCCGCCTACAGCCTGGGCGACAAGGCGAAGCCGTTCGTCGACTTCACCACGAGCGTGTTCGAGATCATCCAGCGCTACCTCGGCTGGATCGTGCGCCTGGCCCCACTCGGCATCGCCGGCCTGATCGGCGCCGCCGTGTCCAACTACGGCGACGCGCTCTTCCGCCCGCTGCTCTCGACCACGGCCGCGGTGTACGTCGGCTGCCTGCTGGTGCTGTTCGTCGTGTACCCGATCCTGCTGAAGTTCGTGGCGAAGATCAGCCCGGCCACGTTCTTCGCCAAGGCCGGCACGGCGATCCAGTTCGCGTTCGCCTCGCAGTCGAGCGCCGCGACGCTGCCGCTCACCCGCCAGGCCGCGGTGAACCTCGGCGTCGACCCGTCCTACGCCGCCTTCGCCACCCCGCTCGCCAGTGCGACCAAAATGGACGGTTGTGCCGCCGTTTTCCCGGCCATCGGCGCCATTTTCATCGCGAACCTGTCCGGCGTGCAGCTGAGCATCGGGCAGTACGTGGGCATCGTGGTGGTCGCCGTGCTCGGCGCGCTCGCCACGGCCGGCACCACCGGCTGGCTCACCGCCCTCACGCTCACCACCGCGTTCATCGGCCTCGACGCCAAGCAGGTGGCGCTGGGCATCGCGCTCATCTACTCGGTGAACCCGATCATGGACATGATGCGCACGGCCACCAACGTCGCCGGCCAGATCGTGGTGCCGACCATCGTCGCGCGCGGCGAAGGCCTGCTCGACGACGCGGTGCGCGACACCCCGGCGGCCCCGAAAACCGCCGCCGTCCCCGCCTGATCGAAACCTGCCTGATCGAACTCTGCCTGATCAACCCCGCACGGCGGCTGGGCGACAAACGCTCAGCCGCCGTCCGGGCAGGTCCGCAGCTCCGAAGCCCGCACCTCGACCTGCGGCCACCCACGCAGGTCCGACGGCGACACCACCGTGCGAGTGCAGCCCACCACCGAGCCGCTGAGCTCGTAGACCTCGGCGAGCACCGGCGCGGCCTGGCACCTCGGTGTGCCGGGTGTCGCGTCGGGACACTCGTGCCGCACGACGATCACGTCCGGCCGGCCGTCGGTGTCCACGTCGAAGAGCGAAAGCGTGCCCGCGTCGGCGAAGTAGGGCTTCCCGAAGTCGCGCCACACGCCACCGGTGCCGATGAGCAGCTCGCCGTACGCACCGCCCGCGCCGTCACCGCCGCCGACATCACCGGTCACCAGGCACGCCGACGTGTCCCCCGCGACGCAGTGCAGCGACTGCGCGGTGAGCTTCGCGCCCATCGTGGTGATCGCGAGCTCGAACTCCGTGCCCGGCTGCGGCCCCACCTGCACCCGGCCCCAGCCGCCCGACGCGTCGGACAGCAACACGACCGGCGTGCCGGCCACGGTCACCGCGGCCAGCTGCCGGCACGCGCCGCTGCCGCAGGTGGAGGTGGTGGGCGCCGCCGGTTCGAGGTTCACGGGTGCGGCGCCGGCCGCGCCGTCGGGCTTCGGCCGCAGCACCACGACGACCACGAGCGCCGCCACCGTGACCACGGCGGCGAGCAGAGCCGTGAGCAGCGCGGACCGAGGGGTCCGGGTCGGCGAAGTCCGCATATCCGAGACTGTAGGCGACCTTGCGGAGGGTGGCCGTCTATGTTGTCCGGGTGACGAACCCCAACCTCCCCCCGGCTCTGTACCTGCCCACCGGTCCGGTCAGCGGAACGACCGACGGCGGCACCGGCGCCAACATCGAGCTGCGCCGCACGCCCGACGGCCGGGTCGCCCTGGTCGCGTTCACCGCACTCGACCGGCTGATCGACTGCTGCGGCGAGCACCAGCCGTGGATCATGATCAACACCGAGCACCTGCCGAAGATCCACCAGGTCAACCCCTACGACGTGATCGTGCTCGACTCAGAACTCCCGGTCGAGCTGCGCCACACCGCGCGGGTATAACGAAACCACCGGGTGGTCCAGCTCTCATCCCAGCGGGTAGTGCGGTCCGTAGACTCCGGGAAATCAGGCAGTGGAGCTCACGGGAGGTACCGGGTGACCGAGCAGGACGTCGCGAGCACGGGTGGTCCGGTGACCAAGATTCTCGTCGCCAACCGCGGTGAGATCGCGGTCCGCGTGATCAGGGCGGCGAAGGACGCAGGTCTCGAAAGTGTGGCCGTGTACGCCGATCCCGACCGCGACGCACCACATGTGCGCCTGGCCGACGAAGCGTTCGCCCTCGGCGGCACCACGGCCGCCGAGAGCTACCTCTCCATCGACAAACTCCTCGACGTGGCCAAGCGTTCCGGTGCGGACTCCGTCCACCCGGGATACGGCTTCCTGTCGGAGAACGCCGATTTCGCGCAGGCCGTGCTGGATGCCGGGCTCACCTGGATCGGGCCGAGCCCACAGTCCATTCGCGACCTCGGCGACAAGGTCACCGCGCGCCACATCGCCACGCGCGCCGGCGCACCGCTCGTGCCCGGCACCAAGGAACCGGTTAAGGACGCGAGCGAGATCATCGCGTTCGCCGACGAACACGGTCTGCCAGTGGCGATCAAGGCGGCGTTCGGCGGTGGCGGGCGTGGCCTCAAGGTCGCCCGCACCCGCGAGGAAATCCCCGAGCTGTTCGAATCCGCGACGCGTGAGGCGGTGGCCGCGTTCGGCCGCGGCGAGTGCTTCGTGGAGCGCTACCTCGACAAGCCGCGTCACGTCGAGGCGCAGGTGCTGGCCGACCAGCACGGCAACGCGATCGTGGTCGGCACGCGCGACTGCTCGCTGCAGCGCCGCCACCAGAAGCTCGTCGAAGAAGCACCGGCGCCGTTCCTCTCCGACGAGCAGCGCCGCAGCATTCACGAGTCGGCCAAGGCGATCTGCAAGGAAGCCGGTTACTACGGCGCCGGCACGGTCGAGTACCTCGTGGCCACCGACGGCACCATCTCCTTCCTCGAGGTGAACACCCGCCTGCAGGTCGAACACCCCGTTTCCGAGGAGACGACCGGCCTCGACCTCGTGCGCGAGATGTTCCGCATCGCGCGCGGCGAAAAGCTGCGCATCACCGAAGACCCCGAGCCGCGCGGGCACTCGATCGAGTTCCGCATCAACGGCGAGGACGCCGGCCGCGGCTTCCTGCCGGCGCCGGGCACGGTCACGAAGTTCATCTCGCCCAACGGTCCCGGCGTGCGCGTCGACTCCGGGGTGGAATCGGGCAGCGTGATCGGCGGCCAGTTCGACTCGATGCTGGCCAAGCTGATCGTGACCGGCTCCGACCGGAACAACGCGCTGGAGCGCAGCCGGCGCGCGCTGGCCGAGTTCGTGGTCGAGGGCATGGCCACCGTGCTGCCGTTCGACCGCGTGATCGTGGACGACCCGGCCTTCATCGGTGACGAGAACGGCTTCTCCGTGCACACGCGCTGGATCGAGACGGAGTTCGACAACAAGATCGAGCCGTTCGTCGCGCCGGACGCCGAAGCCGAGGACGAGGCCCCGCGCCAGAACGTGGTGGTGGAGGTCGGCGGCCGCCGGCTCGAGGTGTCGCTGCCGGGTGGCTTCGCGCTCGAAGGCGCGGGCGGCGGAGCGGCGGCCACGAAGGCCAAGCCGCGCAAGCGCTCGGGTGGCGCGAAGGCCGCGGCGAGCGGCGACGCCGTCACGGCGCCGATGCAGGGCACGATCGTGAAGATCGCCGTGGAGGAAGGTCAGCAGGTCGAAGCGGGCGAGCTGATCGTGGTCCTCGAGGCGATGAAGATGGAGAACCCGGTCACGGCGCACAAAGCGGGCACCGTTACGGGGCTTTCGGTCGAGGTCGGCGCCGCGGTGACCCAGGGAACCCAACTTCTGGAGCTCAAGGACTGAAGTTGTGCTGAATGTCGTGGGTCCACCGGCCCGGGGCGGCATACCATCAACGGTGTGACAGAGGTGCCGTCTCCGCAACTGCGGATCAGCGACCAGGAACGGGAATCCGCGCTGAATGCGCTCGGTGAGCACATGAGCGCGGGGCGGATCGACATCGACGAGTACGGCGAGCGCTCGGCGCGCATCACCGCGGCCAAGACGCGGGGTGAGCTGGCCGAGCTCTTCGCCGACCTCCCGGCGCCGCACCCGGTCTACGGCAACGCCCAACCGGTTCCCGCGCCCGCCGCGGCACCGGTTCCGGCGCCGGCCCCGCAGACGGCGGTGGCGCGGCCGAACGGCTGGAACGGTGGCCAGCGAGCCGTGGCCGCACTCGTGCCGTTGGTGTGGATCGCCACGATCGCGCTCATCGCGACCACGACGCTGCCGGCCTGGCCGTTGATCATCGCGCCCATCGCGCTCAGCATCATCGGCCGCGCGGTGTGGGGCCACGGCTGGGACCAGAACAACCGGGACGGCCGCTACGACCACCGCGACCGGCACCGGGAGCACCGCATCGACCACCGTGAAGCCCGGCGTGAAATGCGCAACGAGATGCGCGACGAGTTCCGTCGCCGCCGCGACCGCTGGTGAGGCGCACCCCCGTGTCCGACATGCGGTTGAGCGACGAAGAACGCCAAGATGCCCTCGACGTGCTTTCCGAGCACGTGCGCACCGGCCGCCTCGACGTCGACGAGTACGGCACCCGATCGGCCATGGTCACGGCCGCCAAGCGGGTCAGCGACCTCGAGCCCCTGTTCGACGACCTG
The DNA here is from genome assembly GCF_035918295.1 of Amycolatopsis rhabdoformis. Classification (GTDB taxonomy): domain Bacteria; phylum Actinomycetota; class Actinomycetes; order Mycobacteriales; family Pseudonocardiaceae; genus Amycolatopsis; species Amycolatopsis rhabdoformis. Next base: position 9,083,157 of record NZ_CP142149.1, on the reverse strand, counting down.
CCCTCACCCCGGCCGAGCGCATTGCTGGCTGTGCCCCGCGCGTCGACCGCGGTGCCGGTAGCCGGCCCGCCCGCCGGCGACAGTGCGCTGATGCGGTTCGCGATCCGGTTCGCCGTGCCGATCGCGGTGGTGGTGGCGATCGCGGTGTTCGTGCTGACCCGCGGACGGCTCATCCTCGTCTTCGCCCTGCCCCTGGCGGTCCTGCTCATCACGGGCTGGCGACGCCGCTGATCCACCGATCGGTGGATGGCCGCGTCGAACGGTCGATCCCGGGGGTGCGTCCGAGCTGCGAGAATCGGCCCATGATGGGTGTGGTGCCGGGTGCCGTGCACCCGAACGGAGAGCGGCTGGCCGGGCCGCTGTTCGCCGCGATCGGGATCATCGTGCTCGCCACGTGCACGATCTGGGCGGCGACCGGCGCCGGTCTGGACACGGCGACGTTGATCGTCGTGGCGCTGTCGGCGGCGTGGCTGGTGCTGCTCGTGCCGGTGTTCCCGCGGCGCGTGCGGTGGCCGTGGCTCGCGGTCGCCTACTTCGCCGGCCTGCTCGCAGGCGCCTCGGCGCTCACCACGCTCGACACCACGTTCACCGCCTTCGCGTCGGTCGCCTACCCCATCGCGTTCGTGTTGTTCCCGGCGCGCTGGAGCATCTTCGCCGTGACCGCGACGGCCGTGATTCCGTTGCTGGCCAAGGAGATCTGGGGCGGCGACAGCCCGACGCCGGCGTGGGTGTCGGTGGTCTCGGTGGTCGGTCCGATGCTGTACGTGGCCTGGTTCGTCGGCGCGGAGAACGACAAACGCCGCCGCACCAACGCCGCGCTCGCCGAAGCCAACGCCCGCCTCGAAACCGCGCTAGAGGAAAACGCCGGCCTCCACGCGCAATTGCTCACGCAGGCCCGCGAAGCCGGCGTGCACGACGAACGTCAGCGCATGGCGCGCGAAATCCACGACACGCTCGCCCAAGGCCTCACCGGCATCGTCACGCAGCTGCAAGCCGCGGACCGCGCGTCGTCGGCCGAGTCGCGCGAGCGCCACCTCACCCAGGTGCACACGCTGGCCAAGGACAGTCTCACGGAGGCCCGCCGCGCCGTGCAGGCGCTGCGGCCCGAGCCGCTCACCGACTCGCGCCTGCCCGAAGCGCTGGTCGAATTGGCAGCGCGCGTCACCGGCACTTCGGGCGTCGCGGTGGCCGCGGAGACCAGCGGTGAACCCGTGCCGCTGCTGCCGGAACTCGAGGTGACGCTCTACCGCGTGGCGCAGGAAGCCTTGGTCAACGCGGAAAAACACGCGCGCGCGAGCCGTATCGCGGTGTCGCTCACCTACACCGGCGACCTGGTGCTCCTCGACATCCGCGACGACGGCGCCGGGTTCGACCCCGCGGCACCCGCGTGCGGCGACGGCACCGGCTTCGGCCTGCAGGCGATGCGCCAGCGCGTGCGTCGCGTGGCCGGCACCTTCACGCTCGAATCGGCGCCGGGTGAAGGCACCGCGGTCAACGTGCAGCTCCCGGCCATCCCGGCGGACCGATGATCCGCGTGCTGCTCACCGACGACCACCCGATCGTCCGCGACGGCCTGCGCGGCGCGTTCACCGGCTGCGCCGACATCGAGGTGATCGGCGAGGCGGCCACCGGCGTCGAGGCGCTGGCGTTCGTCGCGCACCACCGGCCCGACGTCGTGCTGATGGACCTGCGCATGCCGGAGCTCGACGGTGTCGGCGCGATCCGCCGGCTCGCCGCCGAGCACCCGGCCGTACGCGTGCTGGTGCTCACCACCTACGACTCCGAGGCCGACGTGCTGCCCGCCATCGAGGCCGGCGCCACCGGCTACCTGCTGAAAGACGCCCCGGTGGCCGACCTGCAGCACGCCGTGCGCTCCGCCGCCCGCGGTGAGTCGGTGCTCGCGCCGAGCGTCGCGGCACGGCTGATGGCGCCGCTGCGCCGGCCCGCGCCGGGCGCCCTGACCTCCCGAGAACTCGACGTGCTGCGCCTGGTCGCCGAGGGCGCCACCAACCGCGCGGCGGCCAACCAGCTGTTCATCAGCGAGGCGAGCATCAAGACCCACCTCCTGCACGCGTACGCGAAGCTCGGGGTGAACGACCGCGCCGCCGCCGTGGGCGAGGCCTACCGCCGCGGACTGCTGTGACCTTCACCCATTTGCCGGACAACGCCGGGTTCGTCTGATTCGTGAACTCTCCGACGAAGGGGAGAAATCACATGAAGCTGAAAGCACTGGCCGTCGCCGCGGTGGCCCTGGTCGGAACCGGCCTGGGGGCGGTCCCGGCGCACGCGGAGAGCACCTGGCACGCGACTCTGCTGCCGCTGCCGGCCGGCGGCGGCGAGGACACGTACGGCTTCCTCGTCGGCACCGACGGCCACGGCGGGTACGCGGGCGAGTACCTCGTCGGCGACACCTCGCAGGTCGTGACCTGGACCGACGGCCGGCCCACCGTGCGTGGGGTGCCGGCCGGCTACGAGTGGGCCGGGGTCACCGACGAGAACAGCTCGGGCACGGTGCTCGGCAACGCGGTCGACTACGACACCGGCCTGAGCCGCGGATTCCTGTTGGACGGCAACGGTTTCCACCTCCTGCCGGTGGCGCCGGGCTACGTGAGCACCGACGCCGTCGCGCTCAACGACCGCGGCGACGTGCTCACCTACCTCGTGTCCTCCGACCAGAACAAGACCGTCGGCGCGCTGTGGCCGGCCTTCGGCTCGGGCCCGGCCACGATCCCGACGACGGGCGAGTGGGCACGGGTGGTCGACGTCGACCAGGACGGCACCGTGCTCACCGGTGACGCCCTGTGGAGAAACGGGGTGCTCACGCCGCTGAAGGCGCCGGCCGGCCTCACGTCTCCCTCCGGCGACGCCATCCGCAACGGCGTGGTCGTCGGGAGCTGCCTCACGGCGACCTCCCCGAACAAGGCGGTGCGCTGGGCCACCCCGGACCGGCCCGAGGTGCTCCCGGACGGAGACGAGGCCACTGACCTCAACGGCGCCGGCCTCATCGGCGGCCAGCTGCCCAACCAGGCGATCCCCAACGCCGGCGCGCCCTACCTGTGGCAGGACTCCACCCCGATCGGCAAGCTGCCGCTGCCCGACGGATTCGACCGCGGCGACGTCAAGGCCATCGGCGACGACGGGACCGTGGTCGGCGTCGTGTCCAGCCGATCACTCGACGAGGGTGGCGCACCCGTCATCTGGCAGCGCTGAGCACCGGGTTCTGGTTACGCTCGTCGGGTGGAACCCGTGGAGATCAACGCGGGCGCGTACTACCTGCGCCAGCTGCGGGCGGACCGGCACCTCGACGACCGGACCGCCCTGATGGAGGCGTTCGCCGATCCGGAGCACCGTCGTTACGTGCTGAACTACCGGCTGCGGACGCTCGACGAAGCCACCGAGTACGTGGCTCTGCGCACGGCCCAGTGGGCCTGCGACGAGCGCTGCTCGTGGGCCGTCGCCGAGCCGACGACCGGCCGTCTGCTCGGCGAGGTGGGCCTGCGTGAGCTGGACCTGACCTTCGACACGGCCGAGGCGTCGGTGTGGACGCACCCCACCGAACGCGGCAAGGGCATCGCCAGCACCGCGCTGGCCGCGGCCCTGCGCTACGGCTTCGGTGGCCTCGGCCTGCAGGAGATCAGCTACCGGCACGAGGAGAGCAACGTGGTCTCGGCTTCGGTGGCCGCGCGCTGCGGCTTCACCTACGTGGGCCCCGAACGCACGCCGGCGCCGACCGGGGAGCCGCTGATCAGGTGGGTCCGCAAGGCCTGACGGCCCCACTCGCCCGGATAAAGCTGGCGTCCTCATCTACCCAGCCACCCGTTGCCAACCAACCCCTTCGCGAGATCGCGCCGGTTTCTTCCTGGCCGATGTGGTCGGCCCCCCGGGGCCGGCCGCGTCGGCCAGGAAGGAGCCGGCTTGAGGCGATCTCGCACGCGGCGGCGGGCCGACGCCGAAAACACGCCAAAATCAACTGACCGGTTCGATGATCCCCGACCGCGCCTCGGGTGCCGAAGCGCGCAGGGCGTCGGCCGACTCGTCCGTGGGCTGCGACTGCGATTCGCGTTCGGCTTCCACGCGCGCGGTGTACACCTCGACCTCGCGTTTGATCGTGTCGGCCGACCAGCCGAGCACGTCGCCGACGAGCCGCGCGACCTGGTCGGCGCAGTCGACGCCGCGGTGGGCGTACTCGATGGAGATGCGGGTGCGCCGCGCGAGCACGTCTTCCAGGTGCAGCGCGCCTTCGTGGCTGGCCGCGTACACGACCTCGATGCCGAGGTAGTCGGGCGCCGAGTCGATCGGCTTGAGCAGCTCGGGCCGGCCGTCGGCCAGTGCGAGCACCTCGTGGACCAGCGAGCCGTACCGGTCGAGCAGGTGGCGCACCCGGTACGGGTGCAGCCCGTGCTGCGCGGCCAGGTGGTCGGCCTGGTTCACCAGCGCGTGGTAGCCGTCGGCGCCGAGCAGCGGCACCTTGTCCGTGATGGACGACGGCGGGCGGCCCGGCAGGTCGACCACGGCAGCGTCGACGGCGTCGGCCGCCATCACGCGGTAGGTCGTGTACTTCCCACCCGCGATCGCGACCAGCCCCGGCGCCACGCGCGCCACCGCGTGCTCGCGCGAAAGCTTCGACGTCTCTTCGCTTTCCCCGGCCAGCAACGGCCGCAGTCCCGCGTAGACGCCCTCGATGTCGTCGTGCGTGAGCGGGGTGGCGAGCACCGTGTTCACGTGGTCGAGGATGTAGTCGATGTCGTGTTTGGTGGCGGCGGGGTGCGCCAGGTCGAGGTGCCAGTCGGTGTCGGTGGTGCCGACGATCCAGTGGTTGCGCCACGGGATGACAAAGAGGACAGATTTTTCAGTGCGCAGGATCAGTCCCGACTCCGACACGATCCGGTCGCGCGGCACCACGATGTGCACGCCCTTGCTGGAGCGCACGCGGAACCGGCCGCGGCCGCCCGAAAGGCGCTGCAGCTCGTCGGTCCACACGCCGGTGCAGTTGATCACGGCGCCGGCCTGGATCTCCGTCTCGCGGCCGTCCTCGACGTCGCGCACCCGCACACCCGAGATCCGGTCGGCCTCGCGCAGGAACCCGACCACCTGGGTCGACGTGCGCACCACGGCGCCGTAGTGGGCGGCGGTGCGGGCCACGGTCATGGTGTGGCGGGCGTCGTCGGACTGCGCGTCGTAGTACCGGATACCCCCGATCAGGGCCGACCTTTTCAACGCAGGAACCATCCGCAAAGCACCCGCCCGGGTGAGGTGCTTCTGCCCCGGTACGGACCGCGCGCCGCCCATCGTGTCGTACATCAACAGGCCCGCGGCGGTGTAGGGCCGCTCCCAGCCGCGGTGCGTGAGCGGGTACAGGAAGCTCACCGGTTTGACCAGGTGCGGAGCGATCGTGGTGAGCATCAGCTCACGCTCGTGGAGCGCTTCGCGGACCAACCCGAACTCCAGCTGTTCCAGGTAGCGCAGGCCGCCGTGGAAGAGCTTGCTGGACCGGCTCGACGTGCCCGATGCCAGGTCACGGGCCTCGACCAGCGCCACGCGCAGCCCGCGCGTCGCCGCGTCGAGCGCTGTCCCGGCACCCACGACTCCGCCGCCGATCACGACCAGGTCGAAGGTCTCCTTGCCGAGGCGCTGCCAGGACTCCTCCCGGCGGAGCGGGCCCAGCCGGGCCGCGTTCTGGTCGGCTTCGTGCTGAGAACTCGTCACCACTCACTCCTCCTCGTGCTCACCTGGTCCAGCATCCCACGGGTCGGTGACCGCGCGCTCACCTCGACCTGACACTTGTGACGGAAAGAGCTGCCGAAGACGATCACATTGCTGCACCCGGCGCTTGGAATGATCCGCTACGCCCCGGTAGCGTGCGTCACACTTGGGTCGGCGACGGTGCCGAGGCACGGCGTCGTGGGGCCCTGCGCACAGTGTCCAGTGTGGAGGTGGGGCGAACGTGAGTGCGGGAGCAATCATACTCTGGGAGCTGCTGGGGACAGCCGCTCTGATTCTCTTGGGTAACGGCGTCGTAGCGAACCACGTGCTGCGAAAGAACCTCGGCCACGGAGCCGGGTTCCTGTTCATCACGTTCGGCTGGGGTTTCGCCGTGTTCGTGGGCGCGAGCATCGCCGCGCCGACCGGCGCGCACCTCAACCCCGCCGTGACGCTCGGGCTGGCGATCGCCGACAAGGTGCCGTGGTCGGACGTCCCCTACTACCTGATCGGCGAGTTCGCCGGCGCCATCATCGGTGCCATTCTGTGCTGGCTCGCTTACAAGAAGCAGTTCGACGACCACCCGCAGCCCGAGGAGACGCTGGGCATCTTCTCGACCGCACCGCAGATCCGCAGCTACGGCTGGAACCTCGTCACCGAGATCATCGGCACGTTCGTGCTGATCGAGTGGATCCTGTTGAGCCCGACGTACAAGGCGGACGTGACCGGTGTCCCGACCTTCGGGAACTCGGCGCTCGGTTATGCCGGCGTCGCCTTCGTGGTCCTCGTGATCGGCATCTCGCTCGGTGGGCCGACCGGTTACGCCATCAACCCGGCGCGTGACCTCGGGCCGCGCATCGCCTACGCGTTCATCCTGCCGATCAAGGGCAAGCGCGACGGAGACTGGAGCTATTCCTGGGTTCCCGTGGTCGGCCCGCTGGTGGGCGCCGCGCTCGCGGCCCTGCTGTACCTGGGCATGCAGAACGTGAGCTGACCCTCCGACCGGCAAAGCAGACTGGAGCGAACAACCATGACTTCGTACGTAGCCGCGATCGACCAGGGCACCACTTCGACCCGGTGCATGATCTTCGACCACTCCGGCCGGGTGGTCGCCGTCGACCAGCGCGAACACGAACAGATCTTCCCCAAGGCCGGTTGGGTCGAGCACAACGCCGAGGAGATCTGGGAGAACACGCGCGCGGTCGCCGGCGGCGCGGTCGCGAAGGCCGACCTGCACACGCGCGACATCGTCGCCGTCGGCATCACCAACCAGCGCGAGACGGCGCTGGTGTGGGACCGGACCACCGGCAAGCCGGTGTACAACGCGATCGTCTGGCAGGACACGCGCACGGACAAGATCGTCGCCGACCTCGGCGCACTGGGCGGTGGCCAGGAGCGCTACCGCCAGAAGGTGGGCCTGCCGCTCGCGACGTACTTCTCCGGCCCGAAGATCAAGTGGGTCCTCGACAACGTCGACGGCGCCCGCGCGAAGGCCGAGGCCGGTGACCTGATCTTCGGCAACATGGACACCTGGGTCCTGTGGAACATGACCGGCGGCGTCGACGGCGGGCTCCACGTCACCGACCCGACCAACGCCTCGCGCACCCTGCTGATGGACCTCGACACGCTGCAGTGGGACGCGGACATCGCCGCGGAGATGGGCGTGCCGCTCTCGATGCTGCCGGAGATCCGGTCGTCGTCGGAGGTCTACGGCAAGGTCCGCGAAAAGGGCGCCCTCGCGGGCGTCCCGATCGCCGGCATCCTGGGCGACCAGCAGGCCGCGACGTTCGGCCAGGCCTGCCTCTCGCCCGGCGAGGCCAAGAACACCTACGGCACCGGCAACTTCGTGCTGCTGAACACCGGCACTGAAAAAGTCATGTCGGACAACGGGCTGCTCACCACCGTTTGCTACAAGATCGGCTCCAAGGACACGGTCTACGCGCTCGAGGGCTCGATCGCCGTCACCGGCTCGCTCGTGCAGTGGCTGCGCGACAACCTCGGCATGATCGCCTCGGCCGCGGAGATCGAAGAGCACGCCCGCACCGTGGAGGACAACGGCGGCGCCTACTTCGTGCCGGCCTTCTCCGGCCTCTTCGCCCCCTACTGGCGCTCGGACGCCCGCGGCGCCATCGTGGGCCTCACCCGGTTCGTCAACAAGGGCCACCTGGCGCGCGCCGTGCTGGAAGCCACCGCGTTCCAGTCCCGCGAAGTCATCGACGCCATGAACGCCGACTCCGGCGTGCCCCTGAAATCCCTCAAGGTCGACGGCGGCATGGTCGTGAACGAACTGCTCATGCAGTTCCAGGCCGACATCCTCGGCGTGCCCGTGATCCGGCCGGTGGTCGCGGAGACCACCGCCCTGGGTGCGGCCTACGCGGCCGGCCTGGCCGTCGGCTTCTGGGGGTCGGAGGACGACATCCGCAAGAACTGGGCCCAGGACAAGCAGTGGGACCCGTCGATGGACGAGTCGCGGCGGGAATCGGAGTACCGGAACTGGAAGAAGGCTGTGACGAAGACGTTCGACTGGGTGGAGTGAGGTCCCGCGGTTGAGTTTGGGTCGACGAGACCGGGTGGCGCCTGGCCCTCGCTTGTGTGGGTGAGGGCCGGCGCTGCCGGGTGCGGTCGCGGGTCCGGCGCTGGACGAGAAGTCGGGCACCGGTGGCACGGAGTCGCGCGGGTTTTCCTTGATATGTCAGGAAAATCCGCCTCGGCGCGGATCAATGCACGGGTCGACCTCGTCCGCGGTCGACCCGACTCCGTACGCTCAGGCCATGACCTCCTGCCTTGTGCAGTTCGCTTAGCAACCGCGGTCGCTACGGACGTGACCACGCCCGCGCGCGAAGATTCGCGCCGGTCGCGGCCAATTAACCCGCCACACTGATCAGCACTCCAGCCTCAGACACCAGGCCGGCCGCGGACCGCGCGCCGACGACCTGGCGCTCACCCCTGCGAGCGAGGACCGCACATTGCCGGGCCCGTCGCTCTCGGATGTCCGCAAGCTCGGCTGAACCAGGGCGAGCCCGGCCGGGCCCGACCCCGCACGCACAAGCCATGATCGCCGCCCCGCGCAGCGAACTGCTGAGAAACCGCGGTCGCCACGGATGTGACCCCGCCCAATCGCGGAAAGTCGCGCCGGTCGCGGCCAACTCACCTGCCACACGAATCAGCACTCCAGCCTCAGCACCGGGTCGACCGCGAAGAGCGCACCGGCGACCCAGCACCCGGCCATGCGGGCGAGGGCAGGGCACTGCCGGTCCTATCGTTTCCGGACGGCGGCAAGCTCGGCTGAGCCAGGGCGAGCCCGGCCGGCCCGGCCTCCTACGCACAGGCCACGACCACCGCACCACGCAGCGAACTTCTGAGCAGCCCACGGTCGCGCGTGACCACACCCCGAGTGGAAAGTCGCGCCGATCGCCGCCGACTCGCTCCGTCTCACGGATCAGACCTCTGGCCTCAGGACCGGTCAGCCGCGAAGCGCGCGCCGGATAAGCCGGCGCTCGCCTCGGACCGGCAAGGGCCGGGTGCTGCCGGTCCCGTCATTTCCAGACGGCAGCAAGTTCGGCTTAACCAGGCGTGCCCGGCCCCCGTCCTCGAGTGTCGGACGGAGGCCGAGCCGCTCCCGGTTCGTCTGGGCCGGTTCGTCAGTGCGGGTTCAAGCCCAGTTTTTCACCGCCCTCAAACACCCCAACCTTCCTGCGTACCCGACTGCTCATTCGGCGCCATCAGCTGGAACGACGCCCCCTGGTTGTCCTTCGCCATCAGCATCCGCCCGAACGGCGTGTCGACCGGGTTCTCCACCACGGTGCCGCCCAGGCCGGGAATCAGCGCCGCGGCGGCGTCGACGTCGGCGGACCAGAAGTAGGTCATCCAGCCCGGCTGGTAGTCGCCGGTGGCCTGGCCCAGGCCGCCGGTGGGGCGGCCGTCGAGGTCGAGGGTGGCGTAGGTGAACTGGTCGTTGGAGATGTCGTTGAACGAGTAGCCGAACACCGAGCCGTAGAAGTCCTTGGCGGCGGCGAAGTCGCGGGACATGTTCTCGTTCCAGGCGAGGGCGCCCGGGGCGAGGGTGACCTGCGTGCCGTAGTGGAGGCCCGCCTGCCACAGGCCGAAGACCGCGCCCGTGGGGTCCTCGACGATGGCCATGCGGCCTTGTTCCATCACGTCCATCGGCGGGGCGAGCACGCGGCCGCCGGCCTCGACGACGCCCGCCACGATCTTGTCCACATCGGACACCGCCAGGTACGTGGTCCACGCGGCGGGCATGCCGGCCTGGTCGGCCGGGGTCTCCCCCACCCCGGCCACCGGGCGGCCGCCGAGCAGCGCCATGCCGTAGTACCCCGTGTCGGCGCCGCCGAACTGCACGTCCCAGCCCAGCAGCTCCGAGTAGAACCGCGCGGCGGCGGCTCTGTCGGGCACCATCAGGTCGACCCAGCACGGCGTGCCGTCGGGCCAGCGTTCGTCGCGGAACAACATGACTACTCCCCATGGTTCGAATCCGGTGTGCCTGCGGTCACAGTCTTGCACCGCCCACCGACAAAACCGGGTCCGTCACGGACGAGCAGCGATCAGTGACCGTCGGCCACGAGTCGCGCGTAGACGATCACGTTGTCCACATAGTTGTGTGCCGACCGGTCGAACACGCCGCCGCACGTGATCAGCCGCAGCTGCGCGTCGGGAGTGTCGCCGTACACGGCGTCGCTCGGGAACACGTCCTTCGGCACCTGGTCCACCTTGGTCACCACGAAGTGCGCCGTGGTGCCGTCCGCGCGCGCGATCGCCACGTCGTCGCCCGGCGCCATTTCCTTGAGGCGGAAGAAGATCCCCTCGTGCTTGTTGCCGTCCACGTGCCCGAGCACCACGGCCGGGCCGCGCTCCCCCGGCGTCGGCGAGTACTCGTACCACCCGGCCTGCAGCGGCGTGCTCACCGGCGGCACCTGCACGGTGTTGTCGGCGTTGAGCCCCAGCGGCACGAGTGTGGAGTGCGCGCCGATCTTGGGAATGTCGAGCGACACCGGCTTCGACTTCGCCAGCACGGCGGACTCCGCGGACGGCGGCGTGAGCGAATGCGCGGCCGGTGCCGGAGCGGCCGGCAACGTCGGCGCGGCACAACCACCGAGCACGGCCACCGCCGCCAGGGCCACCGCGGCCAGAGTTTTCCTGATCATGTCTCCCCCTTCGAGACCAAGGGCGCGATCACCACCCCATCAGGTGACCGAGCGCGGTCGCCGGAGGGTCCCCTCCGGCGACCGTCCGGATCAGCCGCGCCGGCGCCGCGCCAGCACCATCCCGGCACCGCCGAGGGCGAGCACGCCCATGGCGCCGCCGGCCACCGCGAACGTGCCGGCCGAGTCGTCCACCGGACCGTCGGTGCCACCGGTCTGCGGCGCCCCCACCGGCACCTTGCTGACCTGCTTGGGCTGCGTCGGCTGCGGCTTCGTCGGCGTGGCGGCGTCCTTCGCCGGCAGCACCTTGAAGCCCTGCGAGACCTTCAGCTTGCCGCAGAGGAACGTGACCGTGTACGTGCCCGGCTTCGCGTCCTTGTTCACGTCGGCCAGCGTCTGGTAAACCGTCGCGGTTTCCAACGGCTGCTCGGTGCCCACGGCTTCGAGCTTGCCGAACGTGATCACCGACGACGACAGCTTCATGCTCGTCTTCGGCGGGCACACCACGCGCGCGGTGACCGAGTCACCGGCTCTGGCCGCACGCGGGAGAACCTCCAGCGCAGGCTTGACGTCGCCCGGCGGTGGCGTGGGCGTGTCCGACGTCGGCGGGGTCGGCGAGGTGGTGCTCGACGGCGGCGTGCTCGGGTTGGTGGCCTCGGCCGCGAACGCCGGTGCCGCCGAAAGCAGGCCGGCCGCCAAAAGGGATGACACTACTGCGATGCGCTTCATGGAATTACCCCTCAAATGAATGTGAACAGCGGAGAACAGCGGGGAAAGCAACCCCTTCGCGCGCAGTTCCCCCTGCCGCGGGTTGGTTTCCTCCGACACCATGAAGACGTCTCTGACCTGGTCAAGGTTGTCGACAAAAGTAACGATTCAGGCACGCCGGGAACTCTCGGCGGCGCACACGAAAAAGCCGCCGGGAACCATTCCCGGCGGCTGCTTTTCGTATTGTCGGACGCTATTCGGCGAGACTTCCGTCGCCGGCTTTCGCGCCACCCGCCGGCACTTCGGCGACCTGCGCGGCCGGCACGGTGAAGGTGGCGTTGTAGGCCTTGCCGGCACACGTGATCGTGAGCGGGTAGCTGCCGGCGGCCGTGCCCGGCGCCAGCGCGGCGTCGGCGGACACGGTGGCCTGCACGCCGATGAAGGGGCCGAAGTCGTAGCCGGAGAACTTCAGCACCGGCGAGCTGAAGGTGGCCGTGCCGGACTTCGCGCCGGGGCAGTCGGCGAGCGCGACGTTGTCCTCACCGCGCTGAAAGTGGTTCACCAAGCCGTGCAACGCGGCCGTGTCCTGGTTCAACTGCACAGTGACATTGGAAGCGTTGACATCGGAAGCGTTGACCTTCGACGCGGTGACCTTCGGTGCGCCGGCGGACTGCCCGCCCGGCGCCGCCACCGCCTGCCCCGTCACCGTGACCGCCGCGATCGCTCCGATGGCCCCGATCGCCGCGAAAACCGCCCTCTTGCGCACCCTCGGCCCCTTGTCCTGCCTCGCCCGTCAGCCTGTCACCGCACAAGACGCGGCGAAGCGCACCGGGTTGCGCGGAAAGGGAAAATCAGTCGAGATCGTCGTGACGCATGAGCTGGCGCCCGGCCTCGGTGATCGATCCCGACAGCGACGGGTACACCGAGAACGTGAGCGCCAGGTGGTCCACGGTCAGCTGGTTCTGCACGGCCAGCGCGATCGGCAGGATCAGCTCGCTCGCGCTCGGCGCCACGACCACCCCACCCACCACCACACCCGTCGCCGGGCGGCAGAACAGCTTCACGAAACCGCGGCGCAGGCCTTCCATCTTCGCGCGCGCGTTGGTGGCCAGCGGCAGCATGATCGTGCGCGCGGGCACCTCACCCGAGTCGATGGCGTGCTGGCTGATGCCGACGGTCGCGATCTCCGGGTGCGTGAACACGTTGGCGGCCACGGTCTTCAGCTTGATCGGCGCGACGCCTTCGCCCAGCGCGTGCCACATCGCGATACGGCCCTGCATGCTGGCCACGGACGCGAGCATCAGCAGGCCGGTGCAGTCGCCCGCCGCGTAAATGCCGGGCACGCTGGTGCGCGACACGCGGTCGACGGTGATGAACCCGCCGGGGCCGGGCTCGATGCCCACGCTGTCGAGGCCGATGTCGGCGGTGTTCGGGATGGACCCGACCGTCATCAGCGCGTGGCTGGCCTCGATCACGCGGCCGTCGGCGAGGTGGACCGCCACGCCCTTCTCCGTGCGCTCCACCCGCTCGGCGCGCGCGTGCTTCGCGACAGTGGTGCCGCGCTGGGAGAACACCTCTTCGAGCACCGCGGCGGCGTCGGCGTCCTCGTGGGGCAGCACGCGGTCGCGGCTGGACACCACGGTCACCTTCACGCCCATCTCGGTGTACGCCGACGCGAACTCCGCGCCGGTGACCCCCGAACCGATCACGGCGAGGTGCTCAGGCAGCTCAGTGAGGTCGTAGAGCTGGCGCCAGTCGAGGATGCGCTCGCCGTCGGGCACTGCGCCGGGCAGCACGCGCGGGGTGGCGCCGGTGGCGATCAGCACCACGTCGGCGCCCACGGCCTCCGTGGTGCCGTCGGCGTGGGTCACGGCGACCTTGTGCGTGGCCAGGCCGGGCTCGTCGTCGCAGAAGCGGGCGGTGCCGTTGACCACGCGCACGCCCTCGCGCTGCACGCGGGCGCGGATGTCGGCCGACTGCGCGAGCGCGAGGCCTTTCACCCGGCCGTGGACGGTCGGCAGATCGATGCTCGTGTCGGCGAGGTCGGTGTTGATGCCCAGCTCACCGAGGTCGTGCATCTTCGCCAGCGCACCGGACGACGCGATGAACGTCTTCGACGGAACGCAGTCGTAGAGGACACAAGCGCCGCCCAGGCCATCGCGCTCGACGATCGTCACGTCGGCGCCGTGCTGAGCGGCGACCAAGGCGGCTTCGTAACCCGCCGGGCCCCCGCCCATGATCACGATCCTGGTCACCTGAGGTCCTCCTCGATACGCGTGTGGCCGGTGGGTCCAACGGTACGCGGAGGGGTCCGTCGGCAAGCGAAGTGGCCGGACACGGCATGTGCATCCGCTCGTGCGGGGAGTGGGTCGCTAGGCTGTCGCCCGTGCCGTTGTATGCCGCTTACGGATCGAACATGGAGCCCGCCCAGATGCTGGAGCGCGCCCCCCACGCACCGATGGCCGGCACCGGCTGGCTGGAGGGCTGGCGGCTGACCTTCGGGGGCGAGGACCTCGGCTGGGAAGGTGCGCTGGCCACGATCGTCGAGGACGCCGGTTCCCGGGTGTTCGTGGTGCTCTACGACGTGACCTCGCTCGACGAGACCGGGCTCGACCGCTGGGAAGGCGGCGAGCTCGGCATGCACAACAAGATCCGCCTGCGGGTCCAGACCATGGACGGCTCCGTGCTGGCGTGGCTCTACGTGCTCGACGCGTACGAGGGCGGCCTGCCTTCGGCCCGCTACCTCGGCGTGCTTGCCGACGCCGCGGAGGCCGCCGGAGCGCCGGCCGACTATGTGGATGACCTGCGCACCCGGCCGTGCTCCGGGATCACCGGCTGACCACAGCCCTGTGGACAACTCGGCGGATTCACGCGCCGACCTGGGCATCATGAACGGTGTTCACTATCAGCCGGTAAAGCTCTGACACCGCTTCACCTTTTCCGCTTGAGACGCTTTGTTTCGCAGCCGTCGGCGGTGTTGTCAAAGGTGCTTAGCAGTGGCCAGAACCCGTTGGGGCGTCAGTAAAAACGCTCGTTTCAAGCATTGTTGCCGCGGTAGTTCGGCGCGCGGCGATCACCGCGGGTGAATAGGTCGGAGCGCGGCCTGATGAGGGTTCACGAGACCGGGTGAAATAGGTGTCCCCAGGGCTTTGCGGAGACGCAAAAACCACCCGCTTGAGTTATCCACAGCTCGGCTGGGCTGTGGATAACTCAAGCGGGTGAACCTGTGGACAACTCAGGCCAGAGCGGCCAGCGCGGTGTGGACCAGTGTGCGGACACCGACCATCAGCGCCCGCTCGTCGAGCGTGAAGGTGGGGCGGTGGATGTCAGCCTGCGCGGCCGGCGGGCCGGGCCACACGCCGAGGCGCGCGAACGCACCCTGCACGTGTTCGAGGTACCAGCCGAAGTCCTCGCCACCGGAGGACTGCTCGGTGCCGGCGAGGCCCTGCTCACCGAGCGCCGCTTCGACGCCCGCGCGCAGCAGCGCCGTGGACTCCGGGTCGGAGACCACCGGCGGCACGCCGCGGCGGTAGTCGAGCGAGAACCCGACGCCGATGGGCGCGAGCAGCGACTCGACCGACGACGCGACGAGCGGCTCGAGCGACGTCCACACCTCGTGGTCGGCCGTGCGCAGCGTGCCGCGCAGCACGCCGTCCTGCGGCACCGCGTTGGCGGCCTGGCCCGCGTGGACCGCGCCCCACACCAGCACCGTGCCCGACCGCGGGTCGACGCGGCGCGACAGCACCGACGGCAGCGACGTGATGACCGTGCCCAGCGCGTACACGAGGTCCGCGGTGAGGTGCGGCCGCGACGTGTGCCCGCCGGGCGAGGTGAGGCGCAGCTCGATGAGGTCGGCGGCCGAGGTGAGCGCCCCGACGCGGGTGCCGATCTTGCCCGCTTCGAGCCGCGGGTCGCAGTGCAGGCCGAAGATGCGCTCGACGCCGTCGAGCGCGCCCGCCGCGATCATGTCCAGCGCACCGCCGGGCATGACCTCCTCGGCGGGCTGGAAGATCAGGCGCACACGGCCCGGCAGCTCGGGCGCTCCGGCCAGCGCGCGGGCCGCGCCCAGCAGGATGGCCGTGTGGGCGTCGTGGCCGCACATGTGGGCCGCGCCCTCGGTGGTGGAGGAATAGGGCAGGCCCGTGTCCTCCGTGAGGGGCAGCGCGTCCATGTCGGCCCGCAGCGCCACGCACCGCTCGCCCTGGCCGATGTCGCACACCACGCCGGTGCCGCCGGGCAGCACCCACGGCTTGAGGCCGACGGCGCGCAGTAGCGACACGACCAGCTCCGTGGTCGCGAACTCGTGCCGCGACAGCTCCGGGTGGGCATGGATGTGGCGGCGCCACGCCAGCACGTCGGTGACGTTGGCGCGCAGCCAGTCGTCCAGCCAGAACGGGCCGCGGCCCGCACCGAGATCGTCCACAGGTGCCATGCTGACGCCGGCCTCGGTGATCAGCGCGGTGGGCTCCTCGATCGGGTTGGCGACGCGACCCTCGGGGTCGCCTGGAACGTCCGGACGTGAATCGAGCACGGTCACGCCGCACCTCCTCCCGCAACACGGGCAGCGTATGGGGCCACGCCGCCTGGGCACACGCACAGTGCCGTTCGATCTGTCGTACGCATTTGCAGATGATCGTGCACCATGCAGGTGGCAAGGCGCGCGTCTCGGCACGGGACCCGAGACGGCCGGTAGCGGATCTGCGTTGAACGGCCCGGCGGAATTCGGTCAGGGTGAACGGGCCTCGTCAGCCCTTGCTCTTCTTCGACCGCGCCCGGCGCCCGAAGAACACGATGGCGAGCAGCACCACGGCGACCCCGCCCGCGATCAGCTTGCTGCGGGTTTTCTGGGCGTTGGCCTTGTCCGTCTGGGTGGGGTCGAGCACCGGCCCGGGCGCGGCCTGCTGCGGAGCCGGGACCAGGGCTTTTGCGGCGGCGGGGGTTTGGTCGATGGTGACCCGGAGTTGGTGTTTTTGGGCCTGCTGGACCTGGACTTGGACCTGGGCTTGTCCCGGCCCCGCCTGCGCCGACGCCGGCACCGCACAGAAAAACAGCGCACCCAGCGCTCCGGCCAGCACCAGTCCCCGCACCTTCGCCATGACATCCCTTCTACGGCACTGGTCCGCATTCTGCCCGCCGAACCCCCTCCCCGTCAGCCGCCACGCGGTGCGGCCCTCCGCTCACCCCGCGCCACCGCCCGCCGACCGCACCACCACACGGTGACCGGTCGTCACTGAACGTGGAGCGGTCATGAGGTCAGACCAAAGTCACATCGGGCGACCGTTCGTCAGTCGAACGGGGCCGCTGGGCCACCGAGGGTGGACTCAACGGCCCGAGTTCTACTACGAGCACTCGAACGGGGGTGGGGGCTCGGGCGCCGGCCGGTTCCCGAACTCAGGCGCGATCTGGTGGGCAGTTGTCCACAGGTCGGGCGCTTGCGGCCGAGTTGTCCACAGATTTCACTTCTGCCGTTTTTCGAGGTCAGGGGCCGACAGACTGGAACAGGGACGCCCCCGTTACCTTTTTCGTCGCCCCGAAATGGGGCTCCCGGCCTTCGAACCCGGCATAACTGTCTCCCCCGGTCGTACGCATAATCCGGGGGGGTGGTGTCACCAGGCACCGGTAGACCGCTGATCAGGGGCACGACCGCCGGCCCGGCGACGGGTACGGCAGGCCTTCGTGACCCTCGCCCGACGACGCGTCGACCTCCTGTTCGCCATGCTCCGCGACGGAACGTTCTACGAATCACGACCGGCACCAGCTGCCTGACCCGCGGCGCCGCCCTCCGCAGTTGCGGGACACAGCCGCCGTCGGCCACGGGGAGCAGCAGGCACCAGAGCTCTGAACCCGCGCGGCTGACTCAGCCGTGCCCCCGGTGGGTCCAAATCCGCAGCGGACCGACCGGCTCGAAGCCGTGGCGCACGGCGGCTGCCAGGTCGTCACCGTGCTCATAGCCGACCACCGGCAGGGTGGGGAACAGCCGGTGCACCGCATTCAGTACGACCAGCCAGGCTGCGTCAGGGCCGTCGAGTGCGAAGACGTTGGAGATTCCGACCACTTGCTCGCTGCTGCTCGCCACTGCTCCGGCGACCACCCGGCCGTCGTCGGAGTGTCCGGCGAGCACGAAGGTGGCCGGGTCGTCGAGCAGTTCGGGCCGGAACAGATTCGCGTTGTCGTCCCCATTGTCCCAGGCCAGAGCCCAGGCGCTCAGCGTGTCTGTGTCATCTACCACGTCCCAAGCCAGATCCGAGGGGATGGCGGGCGCGTTCGCCGGACGGTGGATCCACTGCGCGTCGAACAAAACTTCAAAGCCGGCCTCTGTCAGGTCAAGGTCAGCGAAACTGTCCTTGACCGAGGCGCCAGGCGCAGTGGTGTCGATCCGGGCCGCCAGCGCGGCCGGGTTGGCGCAAGGCACCAGCGTCACCGAGTCTGGGTAATACAGCGGGGTGCGGGACGGGGCGGCCCATGCTTGTTCCCCGAACTCACTCGCGACACCGTGCGATCGGCTCATCACCGCACACCACTCGGCGTTGTTGCGGGCGGCGGCCCGGACCATGGACCGCTTCGACATCTTCACGAGTGTGGATCATGGTTCGGCACCGCCCTGTTGAGCGACCCCTTTTCCCGGCGAGCGGGCCGGACGCCTTGCCCGGCAGCGGAATGGCGCCACACGGTCACCCCGGAGAAGACGGCTGGCATCGTCGCTGGGCTTGACGAAGGAGATAGGCCCCCCGAGGAGGGCGGGGGTCTGTCCGGCGGAGCGGCGAGGCAGGGCGCAGTTGGCAACTGCGGCGCCACCCAGCGAGGCGGAGCAGCGGCTGGCGAGGAGAGAGCAGCGTCGGTCAAAAAGTTGCGCCGGTTGGCAAGGTGCCGTTGCGCGCGGCAAGGTGCCTCGGCGCGCGGCAAGGTGCCTCGGCGCGCGGCAAGACCCATAGCGGCCCGGCAAAGCAGCGCACCACGCGGCGAGATGCGGCAGAGGCGCACGAGACGAGCCACCGGACCAGCAAGCTGCCGCATCCTCCGCCACGAAGCACAACACCTGGCAAAACCCGCCACCGAGCAAACCACCAGCCCGGCAGCAAGCCACCAGCCCGGCAGCCCGCCCCTCAGCCGTCAGCCGCCCGTCAACCCTCCGTCGGCTCCCCAAACGCCGTCAAAATCCGCTCCGCCGCCAACGTCGCCGTCAGCTCACCCTCGCGGACCGCCCGCTCCACATCCGCCACCTGCGAACGCACCGCGGGGTGCGAAGTCAGCCGGTCGAGCAGCTGTTCCCGCACCATCGACCAAGTCCAGTCCACCTGCTGCTGCCGGCGGCGCGCATCCAGCTCCCCCGACTCCTGCATCAGCGCGCGGTGCCGCCCGATCGTCGCCCACACCTCGTCCAGGCCCGAGCCCTCCAGAGCGCTGCAGGTGAGCACCGGCGGCGTCCACGGGGCGTCCTTCCCGTAGATCATCCGCAGCGCGCCGGAAAGCTCCCGGGCGGCGCGGGCGGCATCACGAGCATGGGGACCGTCGGCCTTGTTCACGGCGATCACGTCCGCCAGCTCGAGCACGCCCTTCTTGATGCCCTGCAGCTGGTCACCAGTGCGGGCGAGCGTCAGGAACAAAAACGAGTCCACCATGTTCGCCACCGCGACCTCGGACTGTCCGACGCCCACGGTCTCCACCAGCACCACGTCGAACCCCGCGGCTTCCATCAGCACGATCGTCTCGCGAGTGGCCCGCGCGACGCCGCCCAGCGTCCCCGAGGTCGGTGAAGGACGAATGAAAGCGTGAGGGTCCACCGCCAGCCGCGACATGCGCGTCTTGTCGCCCAGGATGGAGCCGCCCGTGCGGGTCGACGAAGGGTCGACGGCCAGAACCGCGACGCGATGGCCGGCAGCCGTGAGGTCCGTCCCGAGCTGGTCGATGAAAGTCGACTTGCCGACGCCCGGGACGCCGGTGATGCCGACACGCTGGGCTCCCCCGGCGTGCGGCAGCAGCTCGACGAGCAGTTCCTGCGCCTGGGCGCGGTGGTCCGCCCGGTGCGACTCGACCAGCGTGATCGCCTTCGAGAGGGTGCCGCGGTCGCCCGCGAGGACGCCCTTGGCGTAGGCGGCGACGTCGATCCGGCGCGGCAAGGCTCAGGACTCCTGGTGCGCGAGCTGCTCCAGCAGGCCGATCGCCGCGTCGGCGATGACCGTGCCCGGGCCGAAGATCGCGGCGGCGCCCGCAGTGCGCAGCTCGTCGTAGTCCTGTGGCGGGATCACGCCGCCGACCACGACCATGATGTCGGAGCGGCCCAGCTCGGCCAGCTCGTGGCGCAGCGCCGGCACGAGCGACAGGTGCCCGGCGGCCAGCGAAGACACGCCGATCACGTGCACGTCGGCCTCCGACGCCTGCCGCGCGACCTCGCCGGGCGTGGAGAACAGCGGGCCGACGTCGACGTCGAAGCCGAGGTCGGCGAAGCCGGTGGCGATCACCTTCTGGCCGCGGTCGTGGCCGTCCTGGCCCATCTTCGCGATGAGGATGCGCGGCCGGCGGCCCTCGTCCTCCGCGAACTTCTCGACCAGCGCACGGGCCTTCTCGACGTTGTCCGACTTCCCCACCTCTTCCCGGTACACGCCGGAGATCGTGCGGATCTGCCCGGAGTGGCGGCCCCAGATCTTCTCCAGCGCGTCGGAGATCTCGCCGACGGTGGCCTTGGCCCGCGCCGCGTCGATCGCCAGCGCCAGCAGGTTGCCGCCGCCCTGCGCGCCCTCGGTGAGCCGACGCAGCGCGTCTTCCGTCGCAGCCGGATCACGCTCGGAGCGCAGCCGCCGCAGCTTCTCCAGCTGCTGCGTGCGCACGCCCGCGTTGTCGACCTTCAGCACATCGATGTCGATGTCGTCGGTGACCTGGTACTTGTTCACGCCGATCACGGGCTGGCGGCCGGAGTCGATGCGCGCCTGCGTGCGCGCGGCGGCCTCCTCGATGCGCAGCTTCGGGATGCCCTCGTCGATCGCGCGCGCCATGCCGCCGGCGCTTTCGACCTCCGCGATGTGGCCCCACGCCTTGCGCGCCAGGTCGTAGGTCAGCTTCTCCACGAACGCGCTGCCACCCCACGGGTCGATCACGCGCGTGGTGCCGGATTCCTGCTGCAGCAACAGCTGCGTGTTGCGGGCGATGCGCGCGGAGAAGTCCGTGGGCAGCGCCAGCGCCTCGTCGAGCGCGTTGGTGTGCAGCGACTGCGTGTGGCCCTGCGTGGCGGCCATCGCCTCGACGCAGGTGCGAGTCACGTTGTTGTACACGTCCTGCGCGGTGAGCGACCAGCCCGACGTCTGCGAGTGCGTGCGCAGCGAAAGCGACTTCTCCGACTTCGGGTCGAACTGCTTCACCAGCTTCGCCCACAGCAGCCGAGCTGCGCGCAGCTTCGCGACCTCCATGAAGAAGTTCATGCCGATCGCCCAGAAGAACGACAGCCGCGGCGCGAACTTGTCCACGTCCAGCCCGGCGTCGACGCCCGAGCGGAGGTATTCGACGCCGTCGGCCAGCGTGTACGCCAGCTCCAGATCGGCGGTCGCCCCGGCTTCCTGCATGTGGTAGCCGGAGATCGAGATCGAGTTGTACTTCGGCATGTGCTGCGAGGTGAACGCGAAGATGTCGGAGATGATCCGCATCGAGGGCTGGGGCGGGTAGATGTAGGTGTTGCGGACCATGAACTCCTTGAGGATGTCGTTCTGGATCGTCCCCGCGAGCTGCTCCGGCTTCACCCCCTGCTCCTCCGCCGCGACCACGTACAGCGCGAGCACCGGCAGCACGGCGCCGTTCATGGTCATCGACACCGACATCTTGTCCAGCGGGATGCCGTCGAACAGCTGGCGCATGTCGTAGATCGAGTCGATCGCCACGCCCGCCATGCCGACGTCGCCGGACACGCGCGGGTGGTCGGAGTCGTAGCCGCGGTGCGTGGCCAGGTCGAAGGCCACCGACAGGCCCTTCTGCCCGGCCGCGAGGTTGCGCCGGTAGAACGCGTTGGACTCCTGCGCGGTGGAGAAGCCGGCGTACTGGCGGATCGTCCACGGCTGGTTCACGTACATCGTCGGGTACGGCCCGCGCAGGAACGGCGCGATGCCCGGGTACGTGCCCAGGAAGTCCACATCGGACAGATCCTCGGCCGTGTACACCGGCTTCACGCCGATGCCCTCGGGCGTCTCCCACGCCAGCGCGTCGGGCCCCTTGCCGGTCATCTCCTGCACGGCCTGCGCCCACGCGGCGCGATCCCCGGGCTCGGGAGTGCCGAGCGGCACGTCGGCGAAATTCGGGATGCTCATGCGGACACTCCCAGCTGAGTGTGGATGCCGGTCAGAACTTCGAGCGCGTCGCAACCTGCGAACACGTTGCCACTGACGCCGGGATAACTCGCCTTCCCTGCGAGCAGCACGCTCTCGGCGCCCAGAGCCGCGGCCACCTCAGCCGCTTGCTCCTCGTAGGCAGCGTCCGTGCCACAAAGACACGCGACGCGCGCACCGCTCTCCCGGAACGCCCCGGCCAAGTCGTCGGTCGCCCCCGGGTTGATGACGTCGAGCCCGCCGGCTTGGAACAGGTTCGCCGCGAAGCCCGCCCGCGTGGTGTGCGCGGCGACCGGCCCGAGCGTGGCGAGGAAGACCTTCGGCCGTTCGCCGTGCTCGGCCAGGTACGCATCGGAGGCGTCCCGCAGCTTCTCGAACGCTTCGGCGTAGCGGTGCCGCGGCAGGCCACCGTCCACGGTGGACTCCACCGCGTCCCTGGTCACCGGTTTCTCCGCCAGGTTCGGAAACTCGCTCACGCCCGTGATCGGGTCGCGCCGCGTGGCCAGGCGCTGCGCGCGCTTGTCCCACGTCGCGGCCAGCCGCGCGGCCAGCGCGCCCGAGGCCAGCTCGGCCTCGACGCCGCCCGCGCCTTCGATCGCGGTGAACTCGGCCCACGCGGCTTTCGCCAGCTCGTCGGTGAGCTGCTCCACGTACCAGGAGCCGCCCGCCGGGTCGATCACACTGCCGAGCTTCGACTCCTCCAGCAGCACCGCGTTGGTGTTGCGGGCGATGCGCGCGGAGAACGCGTCGGGCAGGCCGATCGCGGCGTCGAACGGCAGCACGGTCACAGCGTCCGCGCCGCCGACGCCCGCGGCGAAGCAGGCGACGGTGGTGCGCAGCATGTTCACCCACGGGTCGCGCTGCGTGAGCATCGCGGGCGAGGTCACGGCGTGCTGGTGCATACCACGCGCGGCGGCGGGAGCGCCCGAAACTTCGAGCACGCGGTCCCACAGCCGGCGCGCGGCGCGGAACTTGGCGATGGTGAGGAACTGGTCGGCCGTGGCGGCCAGCCGGAACTCCAGCTGCGCGGCCGCGGCGGCGACGTCCAGCCCGGCTTCGGTGAGCGCCCGCAGGTACGCGACCCCGACGGCGATGGTCGCGCCGAGCTCCTGCGCGTCGGAACCGCCGGCCTCGTGGAACGGCAGGCCGTCGGCCACGAGCGTGCGCACCTTCGGGTACTTCGCGGCGACGCGCGCGGCCAGCTCGGCCGCCGGAGCGACCGGCAGCGCTTCGCCGGTGCGCGCACCGAACCCGATCGGGTCCGCGCCGAGCACGGCCACAGCCTCACTGGGCGGAATTTCGCGCTCGGCCAACACGTCCAGCAGCGCTTCGGCCGCGGCCGCGTAGTCGGCGCCGGCGTCGAGGACCACGGGGGCGAGGTCGACGTAGACCTCGTTCAGCGCGTCCGCCAGGCCGTCGATCGGGAGCCCGTCGCCGCCCACGCGCAGCCACACGGACGTGGCGCCGCCTTCGAGGTCGGCGAGGATCGCGGTGTTCGTGGCCTTCGCGTCGGCCCGCAGGTGACGCACGCGCACGTCCCACCCGGTGCCGATCACCCCTTCGGGCCGCGCGCCGCGCACGAACGGCGGCAGGCCCGGATAGCCGGGCTCGCCGACCGCGTCTTCACGCGTGTACAGGGGCTGGATGTCGATGCCGTCGTACGTGGGGGTGACGAGCTTGCTCTCCGGCGCGCCCGCGAAGTCCTCCGGCAGGCGACCGCTCTTGCGCAGCACGCCCGCCACGAGTTCCTGCCACCGGGCCCGGTCGGAGGCCGGAAACTCGGCCGCCAGCGCGAGCTCGGGTTCGGAGATCGGCACCGACTCCGGTCCAGCCACGTTCGTCATACCCAGTGATGGTAGAGGCACGCCAGTGCCGGCACCTGTGACTCTAGTCGCCCCACCAGAGAGTTCAGGGGTATTCGCGGAACACGGGTGGGGCCGGTCTTGCACACTGGGTCGAAGTGTGTCGGTGCCTTACGACACAATCAGGGGGTGTCGTCCTCGAAGGAAGAGCCGAGCCCGAACGAGTCGAGCACAAAAGAATCCGGCGCGGCCGAGGCCCGGGTGGTCGCCGGGCGCTACCGGCTGCGGTCCGTGCTCGGCTCGGGGTCGATGGGCACGGTGTGGTCGGCCTACGACGAGTTCCTGCACCGGCCGGTGGCCGTCAAGGAGATGAAGCTGCCGCCGGGCGTCCCGGCGTCGCAGGCCGACGAGCTGCGCGAGCGCACGCTGCGCGAGGCGCGCGCCATCGCCGTGCTGTCCCACCCGAACGTGATCATCCTTCACGACGTCGCGCGCGACAACAACGAACCGTTCGTGGTCATGGAGCTGCTGCCCTCGCGCAGCCTCGCGCACATCCTGCGCGACCACGGGCCGCTCAACGTGGAACAGACCGCCGCCGTCGGCATCGCCGTGGCCGCCGCGCTCGAAGCGGCGCACGACGCGGGCATCACGCACCGCGACGTGAAGCCGGGCAACGTGCTCGTGGCCGGCGACGGCCGCATCAAGCTCACCGACTTCGGCATCGCCCGCAACGTTTCCGAAGCCACCATGACCCGCACCGGGATCATGCTCGGCTCGCCCGCCTACATCGCGCCGGAAGTCGCGTCCGGCGGCGCGGTCACGCCGGCGGCCGACCTCTGGGGCCTCGGCGCCACGCTGTTCGCCGCCGTCGAGGGCGCCCCGCCGTACGACGCCGACGGCGATCCACTGGAGACAGTCGGCAAGGTCGTCAACGGCTCGGTGCCCAAGCCGAAGCCGGGCCCGCTGGCCGACGTGATCGCCGCGTTGATGAAGAAGGAGCCGGAGAAACGGATCTCGCTGCGCGAGGTGCGCCACCGGCTGTACCCGTTGCAGGGCAAGACGGCGCTCGACCTGTTCGGGCCCGAGCTGTTCCGCACGCCGGACGGCCGGAAGACCTCCGCCCAGCTCGACGCCACCGACACGCAGGTGCTCGAGACGGTGGCGCCGACGGAGAAGAAGGCGGAAGCCAGCGGCGCGCTCGCGGCGGACCCCGGCCCGCTGCCGTTCCTGCGCCAGGACGCGCCGGCCGCACCCGTTCCGGTTTCGGTGCCGGTTTCTTCTCGCCGTACCACGCGGGCGTCGGCGCTGCTCGCGTTGGCCGCGGTGGTGCTGTTCCTCATCGCCGGCGTCGGCGGGTTCGCGCTCGCGCGCCTGATCAGCGGACAGCCGGTGCTGCCACCCGCCGGCAGCGCAGCCCCCGCCGGCTCGGCCGGCAACCCGGAGCCGCCGGCCGAGGTGAAGCTGGTGCAGCAGCGCGGCAACGCGAGCGAGACGGCCAACGCGTCGCGCGACACCGAGTACGTGGTGTCGGTGCCGGAGGGCTGGCAGCGGTTCGTCGCCGGGCGCACGTCCAACAGCCTCGGCTCGTCCACGGTCGTGCAGTACCTGTCCCCCGACGGCCACCAGTCGCTGCGCATCGAGCGCTTCCCGAGCTACCTCAGGAAGCACAAGCTCTCGGAGTACGAGAGCAGCCTGCAGTCCGCGGCGGGGCCCAAGTCGTTCAGCTTCGCCCGCGGCCCCGTGCAGACGCAGGCCGGCGTCGAGATGACCTACCGCACCGTGGAGCACAGCCAGCCCCGCGGCACCGACACCGACTCCGGCCCCGGCATCACCCGCACCACCTACGCCCTCCTCAAGACCTCGAACGACGCCCTGTGGGTCGTCTCGCTCACCGTCCCGACCGAAATCGAGGACGGCGGCACGAAAACCTGGTCGATGATCGAGCCGACGCTGTCGTTCCCGGGTGAGCAGTAGCGGCTCAGCGCAGGCTGTCCGGGTAACGGCGCGAAACCGCGGGCGTAGACCAAGCCGACCTGGTCACGCAGCCCAGCATCTGCAGCAACGGCTCAACGCAGGCCATCCGGATAACGACGCCTCGGCTCCGCGTCCTGGCAACCACCCGGTCCCGCGGCGCGGTCCCGACCACGGCCGCCTCCACGACGCGGCCCGACAACCGGGCGGCGGGCATGCCCGCCCCGACCTCGTTGCCGACGAAATCGACCGCCGCGGCACGAAACCACGGGCGCAGGTTAAGCCGACCTGCTCATCCTCACGCGAGCAGCCGCGGCTCGGCGCAGGCCATCCGGGTAACGAAGCCGCGGCTCAGCTCCGAACTCAACCCGGCGAACAACCGATCCCCAGCACCGTCGCGGCGACAGCCCCCTCCATGCCGCGGCCCGGCGACAGCCGAGCATCGAGCATGCCCGGCTTGACCTCGACCTCGACGCCACTGGATCGAGCGCCGCAGCACGAGACCGCGGGCGTAGACCAAGCCGACCTGGTCACCCACGCCAGCAGCGGCTCAGCGCAGACCGTCCGGATAACGGCGTCTCGACTCAGCCCCCTGCGCCAATCTGCGCAACCCCGCGAACAGCCGGTCCCCCAGCACGGTCCCGACCACGGCCGCCTCCACGATGCGGTCCAGTGACGGCGCGGCGGCCAAGGTGTCGAGGTCGACCTCGGCGATGCGGTCGGCGAGGGTGGCGTAGTCCTCGATGGCGTCGAGCAGCGCGGGGTGCCCCAGGGCGCGCAGGGTGCACAGCGTGGCGACCAGGCCGGGGGCGGCGGGGTGCTCGGGCACGAACTTCCAGTCGTGCGCGTCGGCCAGGTTTTTCAGCAGGTCGAGGGCCCACGCGCGGGCCTCGTCGTCGCCGTCGGCGGTGCCGCCGACGAGGGCGCGCTGGGTGACGCCGAGGACCTCGTTGGTGGGGGCGCCGGCGTCGATCGCGGCGAGGACGCCGCCGACGGTGGCCACGGACAGGCCGCCGACGTCGAGCAGGGCGCGGACAAGCTTGAGGCGCTGCAGGTGCTCGTCGCCGTAGCGCGCCTGGTTGGGGCTGGTGCGCTCGCCGGGGTGGAGCAGGCCCTCGCGCAGGTAGTACTTGATCGTCGCCACCGGCATGCCGGATTCGGCGCTCAACTCGGCCATCCGCACGGCCGCATCACTCTCCGACTTCGGGGAAAAACCCTGAGGACTTCTCAGCGTGGATAGTTTAGCTTCCCATAACGGATACTCTAACTATCCATTCTGGGAGGACGTCATGACCCTGCAGATCCCGACGACCGGACTGGCCACCTGGCACCGGCCGTCGACCCGTGTCGCGGCCGCGCTCGCGATCACGGCGCTGGCGTGCGTCGCCGCGATGGTGGTGGACCAGCGCACGGTGCTCGGCGCGCCCGTGTGGGCGAAGCTGCTGAAGTTCGCCATCTCGGGCGCGTTGTACTTCTTCACCTGGGGCTGGCTCGTGTCGCTGCTGCCGCGCTTCCGCCGGACCGCGCACGTGGCCACCAACGTGGTCATCGTGCTGTTCATCGCCGAGTACGCGGTGATGGTGTTCCAGGCCGTGCGCGGCCGGCCGAGCCACTTCAACAATGCGACGCCGCTGGACAACACGCTGTTCCAGATCATGGGCGGCATGGTCGCGGTGATCTGGATCGCGACGCTCGTGCTCACGGTTCTGCTCATGTTCACCCGCCTCGAAGACCGCGCCACGCACTGGGCCGTGCGCACCGGCGCGGTCATCTCGCTCATCGGCATCGGCCTGGGCGCCCTGATGACGAGCCCCACTGCCGCCCAGATGGCGTCGCTGAAGGCCACCGGCGCGTCGGCGCTGGTCGGCGCCCACAGCGTCGGCGTGACCGACGGCGGCCCCGGCCTGCCGATCCTCGGCTGGAGCACCACCGGCGGCGACCTGCGCATCCCGCACTTCGCCGGCATGCACGCGCTGCAGCTGCTCCCGCTCGTCGCGCTCGGCCTCGGCCTGCTCGCCACACGCATCCCTCGGCTGCGCGACAGCGCCGTGCGCGTGCGGCTCGTGTGGGTCGCGACGCTGGGCTACGCGGGCCTCGTCGCGCTCGTCACCTGGCAAGCGCTGCGTGGCGAGTCGCTGGTCCACCCGAGCGCGCCGACGTTGACGGCCGCCGGCGCGCTGCTGGCCGCCGTGGTGCTCGGCGGCGTGGCGTCGGTGTACCGGCCTTCGCGTGAGCTCGTGCGATGACGCAGCAGCTGTTCACCTGGACCTTCCCCCTCGCCACGCCCTTCTGGGCCCTGATGATCTTCGCGCCGACCTGGCGGTGGACGCGGCGGATCATGGCGTCGCCGTGGGTGCCGCTGCTGCCGTTGGTCTGCTACTTCGCGCTGGCGTTGCCGCACTTCGGCGAGCTGTGGCAGGCGGCGAGCCGGCCGGACTTGACGCTGCTGCAAGCGTTTGCGGGGTCAGCCACGGGGGCCGCGCTGCTGTGGGCGCAGCTGATCGCGTTCGATCTGTTCCTGGGCCGCTGGATGTTCTTCGAGGCGCGGCGGCTCGGGGTGCCGTGGTGGCTGGTCAGCCCGGTGCTGGTGCTCACGATCTTCCTGTCGCCGTTCGGGCTGGTCGTGTTCCTGATCGTCCGCGGCGTCCGGATACGCTCGGCGCCATGACCAACCACGAGGAAGCGGCCGCGGCCGCCATCGCCGAGCGGACCGGCGTCGAGAAGCACGACATCGCCGTGGTCCTGGGCTCGGGCTGGCGCCCGGCCGCGGACGTGATCGGGACGGCCGAGGCGGAGATCCCGTTCGGCGAGCTGCCCGGTTTCACCACTCCCGGCGCCGTGGGCCACGGCGGCACCGTGCGCTCGCTGAAGATCGGCGACAAGCGCGCGCTGGTACTGCTGGGCCGCACGCACTTCTACGAGGGCAAGGGCATCGACCCGGTGGTGCACAACGTGCGCACCGCCGCCGCGGCCGGCGCCCGCACCGTGCTCCTCACCAACGCGGCCGGCGGCCTGCGCGAGGGCTTCACCGTCGGACAGCCGGTGCTGATCTCCGACCACCTCAACCTCACGGCCCGCTCGCCGATCGTCGGCGCGAAGTTCGTGGACCTCACGGACCTGTACTCCGCCCGCCTGCGCGGCCTCGCGAAGGAGATCGACGGTTCGCTGGAGGAAGGCGTGTACGCCGGCCTCACCGGCCCCCACTTCGAGACCCCCGCCGAAATCCGCATGCTCCGCACGATGGGCGCGGACCTCGTCGGCATGTCGACGGTCCTGGAAGCCATCGCGGCGCGCGCGGCCGGGGTCGAGGTGTTCGGCCTGTCGCTGGTGACCAACCTCGCCGCCGGCATGACGGGTGAACCGCTGAACCACGAAGAGGTCCTGGAAGCGGGCCGACAAGCGGCGACGCGGATGGGGTCGTTGTTGAAGGACTTGATCGCTCGCGCGTGATCTGACGGGTGAAGGGCGCCTTCGCGGAATCTGGTTCCGCGAAGGCGCCCTGTCCGGGTTTTGAGCGAGGCGCAGGCCTTACGGGAAGGTGCCCTTCCGCCGGTTTCGGGCGAAGCGCAGGCCTTCCGCGAAGGCGCCCCTCACCGACCTCAGACGTAATCCGGCAGCTGCCCCGCGACTTCCTCCGGTGACGGCATCCCCGCCACCTCCGCCGCCAGCACCCGCACCGCGTCGGCCACCGTCGAGTCGGCCAGCAGGCGCCGGGCGTGATCCCGCACGGCGTCGGCGGTCACGGCGTCGCCGAGCAACCGCTCCCCCACACCGGCGGCGGCCACGGCCTCGGCGTTCGTGAACTGGTCCGCCCCCTGCGGCAGCACCAGCTGCGGCACCCCGGCGGAAAACGCGCCCATCGTCGTGCCACTGCCGCCGTGGTGCACCACGAGGTCCACGTGCGGCAACAGTTCCGACTGCGGCACCCACCCCTCGAGCCGCACGTTGGCCGGCACCTCGCCGAGCGCGGCGACGTCCACCGACGGACCGGTCGCCACCAGCACGTCGACGTCCAGCGCGGCGAGCCCGGTGATCGCGGTGCCGAGCACGTGCGCCTGGCTCATCGGCGTGGTGCCCAGCGTGAGGTAGACCAGCGGCCGCTCGTGGCCCACGACCCCCGCGGGCAGGTCACCCGAGTCGCTCCAGCCCACCGGCCGCAACGGCAGCCGCCGCGCCCGAGCCACGAACTCCGGCGACTGCACCGACGGCGGGCAGATGTCCACGAACGGATTACCCCACGACGGCCGATCGCCACCGGCGATGCCCAGCTCGGCCGCGTACTCGTCGAGCGCGCCGCGGATCTCGGTCATCAGGCCGTCCTTGGAGACGCGCCCGAAGCCGTGGCCCATCGCCGGGATGCCGGCCTTCATCGCCGCGAACGTGCCGCCGGAATTGCCGACCTCGTAGATCACCAGGTCCGGCCGCTCGCGCTCGAACAGCACCCCGAGGTCGGCCACGAACCGCTCCGGCAGCACCCGCCCGAACACCTGCCCGATGACCTCGGCCATCTCCTCGTCCGACGCCTCGCGCCGCCGCTGCGCCGGATCACCGGCGTACTGCGAAGCGAAGGCCTGGTAGATCGTGAGTCCGGCTCTCTCGGCCCGCAGGCCCGCCTTCTCCAGCACCGGGTGGAAATCCTCCGCCGTGGCAAACACGACGTCATGCCCCGCCCCACGCGCGGCGACCGCGAGCGGCAGCAGGGGATAGAGGTGACCGTGGGACGCGAGGGAAGTGAACACAAGTCGCACCCCGCTGACGGTAGTGACTGACCCGCGCTTCCGTCAGGCGAATTCCGCCAAGATCCGGATCGTCCGGCGATCGAGGACCTGCTCCTCGTGATGAACGGAGTACGGCGCCCGAAACCCGTACGCTGACGCGGTGGAAAACACGAAGCTGCGCGACGCCACCCACCGGTGGATCGCCGAAGATCCGGACCCCGCCACTCGCGAGGAGCTGCAGCAGGTGCTCGACCGGGCGCTCGCAGGCGACGCCGCGGCGGCCGACGACCTCGCCGACCGCATGGCCGGGCCGCTCGAGTTCGGCACGGCCGGGCTGCGCGGGCCGGTGCGCGCGGGGCCGAACGGGATGAACGTCGCCGTCGTTACGCGGACCACGGCGGGCGTGGCGCAATGGCTCAGCGGCAAGGGGCTGCAGGGTGGCGTGGTCGTGGTGGGGCGCGACGCGCGGCACGGGTCCGAAGCGTTCGCCGAAGCCGCCGCCGAGGTGCTCACCGCCGCGGGCTTCGCCGTGAAGACCATGCCGCTGCCCTTGCCGACGCCGCTGCTCGCGTATTCGGTGAAGCACTACGACGCGATCGCCGGCATCCAGATCACCGCGTCGCACAACCCGCCCGCCGACAACGGGTACAAGCTCTACGACAGCACCGGCGGCCAGATCGTGCCGCCGTCCGACGGTGAGATCGAGAGCGCCATTCAGGCCGCGCCGGCTGCCGTCGACGTGCCGCGCGCGGCCGGTGCCGAGGTCGTCGACCCGCGCGGCGCGTACCTCGACGAGGTCGCCGCGCTGCCCCAGGGCCCGGAGCGCGGCCTCAGGATCGCCGCGACCGCGCTGCACGGCGTCGGCGCGAAAACCCTCGAACAAGCCCTCGCGCAGGCCGGGTTCACCGACGTGCACCTGGTGAGCGCGCAGTCGCAGCCCGACGCCGATTTCCCCACCGTGTCGTTCCCGAACCCCGAGGAGCCTGGCGCCACCGACCTGCTGCTGGAGCTCGCGTCCGAAGTGGACGCCGACCTCGCCGTGGCGCTCGACCCCGACGCCGACCGGTGTGCGCTCGGGGTGCGCGGCCGCGACGGCGCGTGGCGCATGCTGCGCGGCGACGAGACCGGGGTGCTGCTCGGCTCGCACCTGCTGTCCATAACGGACAGTCCCGATCCGCTCGTGGCCACCACCATCGTGTCCTCGTCGCTGCTCGGCGAGCTGGCCAAGGCCGCGGGCGCGCGCTACGCCGAGACGCTCACCGGCTTCAAGTGGCTGGTGCGCGCCGGCGAGGGCCTGATCTTCGCCTACGAAGAGGCCCTCGGCCTCTGCGTGAACCCGGGTTTCGTGCGGGACAAGGACGGCATCGCCGCGTCGGTGTTCGCTGCCGGGTTCGCCGCCGCGCTGAAGGCCGCCGGCCGCACGCCGCTCGACGTGCTCGACGACATCGCGAAGAGCCACGGCGTGCACCTCACCGATCAGGTTTCCTTGCGGGTGACCGATCTCGCCGTGCGCGGCAAGCTCATGGCCGGCCTGCGCGCGCAGCCGCCGGCGACGCTCGGCGGCGTGGCCGTGACGCAGGAAGACCTGCTGCCCGACGCCGATGTGCTGCGCCTGCGCGGCGACGGCCTGCGCGTGGTGATCCGGCCGTCGGGCACCGAGCCGAAGCTGAAGGCCTACCTGCAGGTGGTCGTCCCGGTGACCGGTGACCTCGCGGCCGCGCGCGAAACCGCGAACGCACGGCTCGGCGCGGCGCGTCAGGACATCGACACGCTGCTGAGCTGAACCGCCGAGTTGATCGGCACGGAAAAACCGGGTTCGACGTCGCGGCCGAGCAGGCTCGGGCCGAGCAGGCCAGCGACGTCGACCACCAGCAGCACCACGAACGCGGCGATGTACTCGCGCCGCCGCGCGACGATCGCGAACAGCAGGCCCACCACGGAAGGCACCATCCACGGCCACAGCCGATCGACCTCGTCGGTCCAGTCACCGAGGCTGAAGATCGCGTCGGCGAACGCGGCGAACACGAGCGCGAGCGTGCTGACGAGCCCGGCGACGCCGAGCACCACGAGCGCGGCCACAGCAAGACGGGGCCGCAGCTTGTCCCCCATCACCGGTCCCAGCCTGCCCGCGCGCGGGCGCACGCACAAGTGGCAGGCTGCGGGCATGGCCAAGCTGTTGCTCGTGCACCACACGCCGTCGCCGTCGATGCAGGCGATGTTCGAAGCCGTGCTCGCCGGCGCGAAACACCCGGACATCGAAGGTGTGGAAATCGTGCGGCGCGCGGCACTCGGCGCCACGGTGGCCGACGTGCTCGACGCCGACGGCTACCTGCTCGGCACTCCCGCGAACCTCGGCAGCATGAGCGGCGCCCTCAAGCACTTCTTCGACACCGTCTACTACCCCTGCCTCGACTCGACGCGCGGGCGCCCGTTCGGCGCGTACGTGCACGGCAACAACGACACCGCCGGCACCGTGCGCCAGCTCGGTTCGATCACCACAGGGCTCGGTTGGACGCAGGTCGCCGACCCAGTGCTGGTCACCGGCGAACCGGACAAATCAGCCCTGGAAGCACTGCAGGAACTGGGGGCGACGGTGGCCGCCACGCTGATGGACTGACCGGGCCGGAAAAAGTAAGGGGCCTGTCACCGGAAGCCCTGGGGGTCGACCTCCGGCAACAGGCCAGATCAAGGGTTCGCTACGAGGCGATCAACCTTGACCACGCAAGCGTACTACAAACGGCTGATCACGGCGAGCCAGGCGCAGGACAAGATCCCGCTCCGGGTTCCGAACACCCCCAGAGTGCGGACACTCCGGAGCGGGACGCGGCCACTGTAAACCACTGCATACAGGTGGTGTCAACAAGTGCGTACAGTGGACACGGCGCTACGATCCGGGCAAGGGAGAAGGGGGCGGTGATGCCACGGCAACGCACCTTCGCGGAGAAGCTGAGCACACTGATCGACTCGTCCCGCGCGGACGGGCGCACACCGCACAGCTACCGGGAGATGTCGGCGGCGATCGAGCGGGCCGGCGGGCCCGCGATGTCGCCGGCGTACCTGCAGCAGCTGGCCACCGGCAAGCGGATCAACCCGAAGATCCACTACGTCGAGGCGCTGGCGAAGCTGTTCGGCGTGCCGGTCACGTACTTCTTCGACGACGAGGACGAGCGCGCCTCCGGCACCGCACCTGCGGTCGAGGCCAAGCTCATGGCCATGCGCGCGCAGGAGCTCTCGCCGCAGGGCCGGCGTCAGGTGATGGACCTGCTCGACCTCGTCGAACGCTACGAGCGCGCCGAACGGGAAGGCCACAGCGGGCCGTGAAGGAACGCGAACTGCGCAAACGCTGCCGGCGGCTGCTGAAGGACCTCGACATCAGCCCGCCGCTCGACGTCGGGCAGCTGTGCGCGCGGCTCGGCGAGCGCCGCGGCCGGCCGATCCGGCTGATGGCCTACCCACTCGAAGTACCCGGACCGTTCGGCTGCTGGATCGCCACCGCCACGGCGGACTACATCTTCTTCCAGCAGGAAACGACCAAGGCCCACCAGGACCACATCATCCTGCACGAGCTCGGCCACCTGCTCGCCGACCACGAGCCCGGCGGCGACGCCGAACCGGCCGATTTCCTGCGCGGCCCGGCCGTGGAGAGCCTCGACGGCGACGCGGTGCGCCGCGCGCTGCGCCGCACCTCCTACGACGAAGCCCACGAATGGGAAGCCGAGACCGTGGCCACGATCATCCTGGAGTGGGCCTCGGTGCTGAACTACACGATCCCGCGCGCCGCGGCCGACCACGACCTGCGGCGCATCCAGGGCACGCTGGGCGATCACCAGGGCTGGCTGTGACACTCGCGTTTTTCGTCCTCTTCGCCGCCGCGCTCGCGTGGCGCGTGTACCAGCTGGTGCGCTCGCCGCGGTTGCCCAACTGGGCCGTCACGGTCACCATCGCCGCGTTCGCGCTGGCCTTCCTCGCGCAGCAACGCGCGGTCACCACCTGGTTCGACGGCCTCACCGCACCCGGCGGCGCACGCCTGGCCAACAACGTGCTGCTCTCGTGCGGCGTCTGCTCGCTGCTGATCTTCTTCCTCGGCTCCGCGCTCGGCCCGCGCCAGGCGCGCCGCGTCGCCCTGGAGCTCGTGCCGCTGGCCGCCGCGATCGCGGTGATGACCGTGGCGCTGGCGCGCACGCCGGTGCCGTTGCGCGGTGCCGCGCTCGGGCCGGACACCGTCCACGAGCCGGGGATCGCATTGTTCTACTTCGGCGCCGGGCTGTACCTGATCTACGCGATCACGGCGTGCGCGGTGTGGATCGTTCGCTACCAGCGCGTGGCCGACCCGCACTTGCGCACCGGCCTGCGGATCGGCGCGGCGAGCCTCGTCGCGGCGGCGGCCGGCAGCGTGTTCCGCGCGCTGTACCTCGTGGTGGCGTGGGTGTTCGACGTGACCGTGCCGGCGTTGCTGTGGCTCGGTGTGCCGCTGGTGATCCTCGGCAGCGTGCTGTTCCTGGCCGGCATCACCTACCCCGGCGTGCGTGCGCGGGTTTCGGCCGTGGTCCGGCGGCGCCGGCATCGGGCCGACCACCACCAGCTCGCTCCACTGTGGACGCTGCTGGTCGCCGCCTACCCGAGCATCGTGTTGCGCACACCGCCGCGCAACGGCCTGCGCGACCGCTTCGCCGTGCACCGCCGCTACTACCGGCGCGTGATCGAGATCCGCGACGGCCTGGTGCAGCTGAGCCCGTACCTCGAAACGGATCTGGCCTCGCTCGCGGTCGACGACCCGTCCGCCGCGGCCGCCGCCCTGCGCGCAGCGCTGGCCCGCCAGGCCTCGGGTGAGGTGAGCGACGGGCGGGCCAAGCTCGTGCTGCCGGGCGGCGGCGCGGACTTGGAATCGGACGTGCGGCCACTGCTGTCCTTGGCGAGTTCGTTGGCAGGGAAGGAAAACTGAGCGTGGACACCTTGATCACGGCGGCGCGCGTGCTGCCGCGGCCCTCGACCCCGATCGACGACGGCGCCGTGCTGGTGCGCGACGGCGAGATCGTCGCGGCGGGCCGGCGCGACGACGTGGCCGCGGCCGCCGTCGACCCCGTGGTGCGCGACTTCCCCGGCGCGACCGTGCTCGCGGGCCTGGTCAACTCCCACGTGCACCTGTCCTTCGACGCGACCCGCGAGATGCTCCCGAACTTCCTGGCCAGCGACGACGCCACGATCGCCGCCGGTGCGCGCGAACGGCTGGCACAGCTGCTGCGCAGTGGCGTCACGACCGTGCGCGATCTCGGCGCGCGCACGGTCCTGAAGCCGGCCGGCGGCCCGCGCGTGCTCGCGGCCGGACCGCCGCTGACCGTCCCGGATGGACACTGCCACTTCTTCGGCGGCGCGGTGTCGTCCGACGCCGAGATCCGCGCCCAAATCGACGCGAACGCGGCCGACGGCGCCGACGTGATCAAGGTGATGGCCGGCGGCGGCCAGATCACCCCCGGTGGCGCCGAGATGTGGGAGTCGCAGTTCGACGCGCGCCAGCTCGGCATCGTGGTCGCGCAGGCGGCTCGGCGCGGGCTGCGCGTGGCCGCCCACGCCCACGGCGCCGACGCGATCGCCGACTGCGTCGAGGCCGGCGTGTCCACCATCGAGCACTGCACGTTCATGACCGGCCCGCAGCAGACCGACCTGCGCCGCGACGTCGCGCGCCGCATGGCCGCCGGCGGCACCTCCGCGTGCTCCACGAGCAGCCGCAACTGGCGGATGATGGCCGAGCGCATGGGCGAAGACCTCGCGCGCCGCGTCTACGGCCGCCTGCCGTGGCTGGAGGAACACGGCGTGCGCCTGCTCTGGGGCACCGACGCGGGGCTGCCCGGCTCCATCTTCGACGACCCGCTCGGCGCGCTCGAGCTCTATGAATGGCTCGGCTTCTCGCGCCGCCGCATCCTCGAAATCGCCACGGAGGACAGCGCGGCCGGCCTCGGCCTGGGCGCCGTCACGGGCCGCCTCGAACCCGGCCTGGCGGCCGACGTGCTGGTGGTCGACGGCGATCCGCTGGCCGAGCTTTCGGCGCTGGGCAAGCCGCTGCTGGTGCTGGCGCGGGGCGTCGAGGCTTCCTGAACTTCACGCGAGGTCGATCTTGACCTGCGTCACGTCCCCTTTCGATACATCGACGTATTGAGTACGCTCACGTATCGAACGAGGGAGACGACATGCCCGAACCCACCACCGAGCGCGTGCCCCGCCGGCGCGCCGAGACGCGGCGGCGGCTGCTCGACGCGGCGCTGCCGGTGTTCGCCGAGGAGGGCTTCGGGCGGTCCACTGTGGAGCAGATCTGCGAGCGCGCCGGCTACACGCGCGGGGCGTTCTACTCGAACTTCGCCTCGCTCGACGAGCTGTTCCTGGCCATGTGGGAGCGGCGGTCGGCCACGATGACCGAGGCCGCGCGGACCGCGGTGGACCAGCTGGGGAACACCGAGCCCGCCGACGTGCGGGCGATCGTGCAGCACCTGCTGCCCGCGATTCCCGTGGACGACGCGTGGTTTCGCGTGAGCGCCGAGTTCACCGCCCACGCGCTGCGCAACCCGAGCCTGCTGCGCGTGCTGACCGCGCGCGAGGACGCGATCGTCGGGGCGCTCCTGCCCCTGCTGGTCGACCTGCTCGCCCGCACCGGCCGCTCGATTCCCGATCCCGCGGCGCTGGGTCAGGCGCTCGTCGCGCTGCACGACGGCACGAGCGCGCAGTGCCTGATCGACCCCGCCAACCCGCTCGTCCGCCAGCGGCGTGAAGACCTCTTCGTGCAGGTCATCACCGCGTACACCCAGGAGAACTGAAGATGACCGACTTCGCACCCGACGCGATCGTCGTCGGCGCCGGCCTGGCCGGGCTCGTCGCGACCCACGAGCTGGTGAAGGCCGGGCGCCGGGTGCTCGTGCTCGACCAGGAGAACCGCGCGAACCTCGGCGGCCAGGCGTTCTGGTCACTCGGCGGGCTGCTGTTCGTGAACAGCCCCGAGCAGCGCCGCCTCGGCATCAAGGACTCCTACGAGCTGGCGTTGCGCGACTGGCTCGACTCTGCCGGCTTCGACCGGGAGGACGAGGACCTCTGGGCGAGGCAGTGGGCCGAGGCGTACGTGCGCTTCGCGACCTACGAGAAGCGCACGTACCTACACGAGCTCGGGTTGCGCGTGACGCCGTTGGTCGGCTGGGCCGAGCGCGGGGCGGGCACGGCCGGCGGCCACGGCAACTCCGTGCCGCGCTTCCACCTCACGTGGGGCACCGGGCCCGAGGTCGTGCGGGTGTTCGCTGAGCCGGTGCTGGCCGCCGAGCAGCGTGGCAAGGTGCGCTTCGCGTTCCGCCACCAGGTCGACGAGCTGGTGGAGACCGACGGCGAGGTCACCGGCGTGCGCGGCACCGTGCTGGAGCCGAGCGACCTGCCTCGCGGCAAGAAGTCCTCGCGGGTCGGCGTGGGCGAGTTCGAGCTGGCAGCGCCGGCGGTGCTGGTGAGCTCCGGCGGCATCGGGCACAACCACGAGCTGGTGCGGCAGAACTGGCCGGTCGATCGCCTCGGCCCCGCGCCGAAGACGATGATCCCCGGTGTTCCGGCCCAGGTGGACGGTCGGATGATCGGCATCACCGAGACGGCCGGCGGGCGCGTGGTCAACCGCGACCGGATGTGGCACTACGTGGAGGGCATCCACAACTGGGACCCGATCTGGCCCGACCACGCGATCCGCATCATCCCGGGGCCGTCGTCGCTGTGGTTCGACGCCACCGGCGAGCGGCTGCCCGCGCCGAACTTCCCGGGGTTCGACACGCTCGGCACACTGAAGACCATCCTGTCGACCGGGTACGACTACTCGTGGTTCGTGCTCACGCAGTCGATCCTGGAAAAGGAGTTCATGCTCTCGGGTTCCGAGCAGAACCCGGACATCACCGAGAAGGACCTGAAGCAGACGCTGCTCAGTCGCGCCGCGAAGGGCGCGCCGGGGCCGGTCGACGCGTTCAAGAAGCACGGCGTGGACTTCGTGGTGGCCGACGACCTGGCGACGCTGGTCGACGGCATGAACAAGATCGCACGCGGGCCACAGCTCGACGCCGCCACGCTGGAGCGCCAGATCGTGGCGCGCGACCTGGAGCTCGGAAACCGGTACTCGAAAGACCTGCAGCTCATGGCGATGGCCAACTCGCGCCGCTACGTCGGCGACCGCGTGGCGCGCGTGGCGAAGCCGCACCGGATCCTCGACCCGGCCCACGGGCCGTTGATCGCCGTGCGGCTCAACATCCTCACCCGCAAGACCCTCGGCGGTGTGCAGACCGACCTCGACTCGCGCGTGCTGCGGGCCGACGGTGAGCCGCTGCCCGGCCTCTACGCGGCGGGTGAGGTCGCGGGCTTCGGCGGTGGAGGCGTGCACGGCTACAACGCGCTCGAAGGCACCTTCCTCGGCGGCTGCATCTTCTCCGGCCGCGCCGCCGGCCGCGCGATGGCCCGGGCGGCCGGATGACGCGCCGCGCGACCGGCACGGTGTACGACATCGACGGGGTCGCCCTCCACCTGCGGGAAGACGGCCCCGCCGACGCGCCCGCCGTGCTGCTCGTGCACGGCTTCGTCGGCTCGCTGCACTCGTACGACCGCCTGGTTCCCCTGCTGGCCGACCGCTTCCGCGTGCTGCGCCCCGACCTGCGCGGCCACGGCTGCACCGGCGGCCACACCGGCCTCGACGCCCGCTCGCAGGCCCAAACGCTGGCCGGCGCGCTGAAGCTCGCCCACGCCGAGCAGCTCACCGCCGTCGGCCACTCCTTCGGCGCCGACGTGGTGCTGGCACTGGCCGCGGAGTCCGGCACTGTGGCCCGGACCGTCCTCATCGGACAAGCGCCGGACTACACCCACGCCACTTTCCCACCGGGCAACGGTTTGCTCGCCCGCGCCACCGTCGGCCGGCTCCTCCAGCGCGTGGCCACCTTCGCTCCCCTGGGCTCAGCGCTACGCCGCACTCCGCTGCGCCAAGCCCACGCCGACTTCTCGGCCACCAGCCCGGCCATGGCCGCCGCCGTGCTCACCGAACGCCGCGCGCTCCTGGCCACCACTCCGCTCGACGCGCAAGTCGCCGCCCTCGGCCTGCCCACGCTCGCCCTCCTCGGCCGACGCGACCGCCTCTACAACCACACCACCAGCGCCACCCGCTACCGCACCGCCGGCGCCGAGGTCCACTTCCTCGACGCGGGCCACACGCCGTTCGTGGAGAAGCCATCCGAGGTGGCGGAGCTGATCACCGACTTCGCCGACGAAACCTGAACCCCCGCAACGAAAAACCGCCCTGCCGAAACTCGGCAGGGCGGTCCTTCAAGCACAACCGTCAAGCCGGATCGGCCGGCGTCACCAACGCGTTCACCGTCGCCGGCACCTCGGCCAGCTCCACCTGCTGCTGCTCCCGCGTGGCCAGACTGCGCACGGTCACCCGGCCGCCGTCCCAGTCCTCCTGGCCCACGATCACCACGGCGGACGCACCGGCCTTGTCGGCGCGCGTGAGCTCCTTGCCGAGCTTGCGGTGCTCCAGCGGCGTCGACGTGCGCAGGCCCGCGCGCCGCAGGGAGGTCGCGACCTGGCGGGCCGCGTCGGTGAGCTCCTCGGTGACCGGGATGACCATCACGTCGACCTCGTTGCGCGGGGTGGGCGTGAGGCCGTGGGTGTCGAGGAAGTCGATGAGCGTCACGTCGCCCATGCCGAAGCCGATGCCCGGGATCTGTTCCTTGGTGAACATCGACGCCAGGTCGGCGTAGCGGCCACCGCCGAACAGCGCGCGGCGGTTCTTCGGCGAGGTGTCGAAGACCTCGAACACCGTGGACGTGTAGTACGCCAGCCCGCGCACGATCATCGGCTCGAACTGCACCAGGCTCGCGGCCGAGCTGGACAGCACGCGCACCAGGTTCGACTTCTCCTTGACCTCGGCGGGCAGCTCGTCGAGCAGCGCGGCGCCGGAGCCGAGGGCCTCGGTGAGCTTCTCGAACTGCTTGTCCGTGAGCCCGATCTCCTCGGCCGCGGAAGCGTGCTCCTCCGCCGACGTCTTCTCCCAGCGGTCCACCAGCCCGAACACGGCCGGCAGGTGCTCCGGCGAAACGCCGACCACGTCGGTGAGCGCCGAGGTGAGCAGGTTCCGGTCGTTCACGCGCACGGCGAACATGTCCGACGACGCACCCACCGACTCCATGAGGTCGTGGATGAGCTCGAACATCTCGATCTCGCAGTTCGCGCTCTCGGAACCGAAGATGTCCGCGTTGATCTGCCAGTGCTCGCGCACGCGGCCGCGCTGCGGACGCTCGTAGCGGAAGCAGTTGGGGTGGCTGTACCAGCGCACGGGGAACGACAGCGACTTCGCGTTGCCGGCGATCATCCGCGCCACCGACGGCGTCATCTCCGGCCGCAGCGCAAGCCGTTCGCCGCCCTTCGTGGTGAGCGTGTACAGCTGCTGGTCGGCGATCTCCTGGCCCGACTTGCGCTCGTAGACCTCCGCGGGCTCGAGCACGGGCCCGTCGTAGCGCAGGAAGCCGTAGCGCTCGAGCACGTCGTAGAGATGGCCGAACACCTGCGTGCGAACGGACATTTCGGCGGGGACGAAGTCTCGGGTCCCCTTGACAGGCGCGGTCGACAGGTATTCAGGCACGTCATCAAGCTTAACGACCGCGCCCAACGCTTAAAGGAAGGCCACCCCGTACGCCGTCGTCAGCATGGCCGCACCCAGCAGCACCGCGCCGGCCGTGGTGATCGACATGCCGACTCGGGTGCGCAGCATCGCCACGAAGAACCCGCCCGACTGCGCGAGCACGCCGAACAGCAGCAGGAAGCACACCACCCACCGCAGCGGGTCCGAGAGCCCACTGCGGTCGAGCACCTGCAACGCCACCAGCGCGAGCACCAGCAGCACGCCGGCGTGCGCATGGCCGGCGCGGAAGA
This sequence comes from Amycolatopsis rhabdoformis, assembly GCF_035918295.1. Lineage (GTDB taxonomy): Bacteria > Actinomycetota > Actinomycetes > Mycobacteriales > Pseudonocardiaceae > Amycolatopsis > Amycolatopsis rhabdoformis. Next base: position 9,041,869 of record NZ_CP142149.1, on the reverse strand, counting down.
AGCCCTTCTGCCGGTCGTCGAGCGCGCCGCGCTTGAGCAGCCCCATGAGCGCGTAGCCGCCGTACATCACGGTGGGCAGCGACACGAGGGCGATGACAGTGAACAGCTGAACGGGTCCGTGCATGGCTTTCTCCTCCCAGAGCGTTCTCCGGAAGTAACCATAACACCGTTTTAAAACACTGTCACGGTCGATGCTGCGCCCACGGCCGCGCCCGCTCGAAGTTGGCCGCCGCCCGCAGCACGGCGGCGTCGGCCTGCTGCCGTCCGGTGATCTGCAGGCCGACCGGCCGGCCGTCGGAGGTGAAGCCGGCGGGCACGGAGATGGCCGGGGTGGTGAGCATGTTGAACGGGAAGGTCAGCACCCACTCCAGCGCCTGGCGCCGCAGCGGCGCGTCGAGCAGCCGGTCGGGCGCGAACTGCGTGAGCGGGAACGCCGCGTCGGTCAGCGTCGGGCACACGAGCAGGTCGTAGCCGGTCATGAAGTCGGCGAAGGTGTCCCACATCGCGCCGCGGAACACGTCGGCGCGCGCGACGTCGACGCCGGTCAGCCGCTCGGCCTCGTGCATCAGCTCGATCAGGTTGTCGTCCACGCGGCCGCGCTCGTTCTCCCAGTCGACCAGGTCGTAGCCGCTGCCGATGCCGGGTACCCACACGCCGTTCCACATCGCCTCGACCGGGTTGCCCCAGGCCGGCGTGGCCTCGGTGACGTGCGCGCCGAGCTCTTCGAACGCGGCCATCGCCGTGCGGCAGATCTCGGCGACCTCCGGGTCCACCTGCGCGTAGCCGAGATCGGGTGAGTAGGCGACGCGCCAGCCCTTGATGTCGTGGTCGATCTCGGCGACGTAGTCGATCACGTCGTCGGGCAGGCTCGTCGGGTCGGAGGAGTCCTTGCCGGCGAGGATGTTCAGCATCAGCGCGTTGTCGGTGACCGTGCGCGTGATCGGCCCGTGGTGCACCCAGGTGTTGTAGCGGCCCGGCAGGATGCTCTGCGGAATGCGCCCGCCCGTCGGCTTCAGCCCCACGACCCCGCACAGCGAAGACGGCGAACGCACCGAGCCGGCTCCGTCGCTGCCTTCGTGCAGCTGCCCCATCCCGGCCGCCGCCGCGGCCGCCGCGCCCCCGCTCGACCCGCCGGCGATGCTGCCGTGCTTCCACGGGTTGTGCGTGGGCCCGAAAAGGTGGTTGTCGGTGCTGCCGCAGTGGTAGCCGCTCTCGATCGTGTTCGTCTTGCCGAGGAACAGCCCACCCGACTCGCGCATCCGCGTGACGACCGCCGCGTCGCGATCGGGGATGTTGTCCTTCAACGGCGCCAGCCCGAACGTGAGCGGCAGCCCGGCCACGGCCGTGAGGTCCTTGATCGAATACGGCACGCCGTGCAGCGGGCCGAGTTCGTCACCGCGCCGCTGCGCCGCCGTGAGCTCCGCCGCGTCGCGCAGTACCTGTTCGCGGTCGAAGGTGACGAACGCGTTCACTTCGGGATCCACCGTCTCGATCCGTGCCACGACCTGTTCGGCCACGTCGGTGGGGGTCACCTCGCCCCGGCGGATCTTCCCGGCCAGCTCGGAAGCCGGTATCCAGCACAACTCGTCGGAGATCGTCATGGCAGCTGCTCCTGCGTCTACTAGGACTGGGCGACGTTCCGGGTGCGGTCACCCCAGTCCTAGACCACCGCGGGGCAGCCAGGCGTCTCATGTTGAGACGCGCGCGCTCTCCGCCCTCGTGAACCGCAGTGTGAACGTGGCCCCGACGCCCGGTTTCCCCGCCGCCGCAATGGTTCCGCCGTGTCCGGTCACCACCTCGTGCACCAGCGCCAGCCCGAGCCCGAACCGGCGCCCCTCGCCCTCGTCGCCGTGCGCGAAGCGTTCGAACAGCCGCTCGGCGTCGCGTTGCGCGAAGCCCACGCCGGTGTCGGCCACGCGGATCTCCACGTGCCGGTCGTCCGGGTTCGCCAGCGTCACCTCGATCGAGCCGCCGGGCGGGGTGTGGCCGATGGCGTTGTCCAGCAACGCCGAAAGCACCCGCCGCAGCGCCGCCGGCACCCCCGGCACCACGTCGACCAGCCCCGGCGACCGGCGCACCTCGATGCGCACGCGCCGGTCCTCGGCGCGCACGGCCTCGGCCGCCACCGCCTGCTCGGCCAGCAGCCCGAGCTTCACCGGCTCCAGCAGCGGCCGCTCGTTGCAGGCCTGCGTGGAGAGCAACAGGTCCTCCACGACCTCCCCCAGCTCCCGCGTGCCGGACACCAGCAGGTCGAGGTCGTCCGAGGGCACCGGCGCCTGCCGGGCGCGCCGCGCGAGAAGCTGCGCGCGGGTGTGCAGGCGCGTGAGCGGTGCGCGCAGCTCGTGCGACGCGTCGGCCACGAAGGTGCGCTGGCGCCGCAACGCCTCGCCGAGCGGCCGGATCGCACGCGCGGCCAAAACGTAGCCGCTGAACACCGACACGAGCAGCACCACGAGTTCGGCGATCACCAGGCCCATCAGCAACTGCTTGCGGTCGGCGGCCTGGTAGCGCTGGTCCACGAAGACCTGCCACACCTGGCCGCCGTGGTCCACCGCGCGCACGGTGAACGTCGACCCGGCCAGCTCCTGCTCGGTGGTCACCGCACCACCCGGCGGCACGGCGGGCGCGGCCGGCGGCGCGAACGGCAGCACGGCCGGCACGTGGCCGGCCGGCGTCACCAGGAACACGCAGCCCGGCGGTGTCACCGAAAGGCCCTGGGCCAGCGTGTAGTCGATCTGCCGGTCGACCTCCTCGTGCTGGCCGTGCACCAGCACCCAGTACGCGATGGCGCCGGCGGCGAGCACGACCAGCGTGATCACCACGGCGATCTGGCTCGCGATCGTCCGCCGCGCGCGCCGCAGCGCCCGCGCGTCGGGATCGACGATCACCGTCACATGGCCCCGATCTGGTACCCGAGGCCGTGCACGGTCTTCACCACGTCGCGCCCCAGCTTGCGTCTCAGGTAGTACACGTAGGTGTCCACAATGGACTCGCCGGTCGAGTCGGCGAACACGTGCGTGCGCAGCGCCTCGCGCGGGTGGATGGCCTTCGGCCGCTGCGCGAGCGTGCGCAGCAGCTCGAACTCGCGCCCCGACAGCGTCACGCGTTCACCGCGCGGCAGCACCACCTCGTGGCGCTGCAGGTCCAGAGCCGCGGTGCCGAGCGGCAGGCATTCGGCGCCGTCGAGATCACGCCGGCACAGCGCGCGCAGCCGGGCCAGCAGCTCGTCGGTCTCGAACGGTTTCACCAGGTAGTCGTCGGCGCCCGCGTCGAGCCCGGACACGCGGTCGGCCAGCTCGCCCAGCGCCGAGAGCACGAGCACGCGCGCGGTCACGGCGCGGCGCCGGAGCCCGGCCAGCACCTCGAGCCCGTCCATCACCGGCAGCCGCCGGTCGAGGACGATCACGTCGTGGTGCCCGGTGAGCCCGCGGTGCAGGCCGCGCTGGCCGTCGTGGGCCAGCTCCACCTCGTAACCCTCGTCCGCGAGCAGCTCGGAGAGCATTCCGGCCAGCTCCCGATCGTCCTCCACGAGGAGCACCCGGGCTGCGGTCCCTGCCTCATCGTGCACGGGTCCATACTCGCAGTCAGCGCGCCGATTGAACCCTCAACTTTCGTAGGGAATCGATCATTTTCCGGCCGGCTGGGCCGAAAGGAGGAACTCCGGCAGCTGTTCGGCCGAGTACTTCTTCCGATCACGCCGATCGAGCCAGCTCAGCACCGGCGCGGTCATGATCGTGGTCACGAGCGCCACCAGCACGAGCACCGTGAACAGCGCCGGCGACACGATCCCGGCCTGCAGCCCCACGTTCAGTGCGATCAGCTGCATCAGCCCCCGCGCGTTCACCAGCACGCCGATGCGCAACGCGATCGGCTGCGGTTCCCCGGCCAGCCGCGCGGCACCCCAAGACGCACCGAGCTTGCCGACGATCGCCACCACCACACACAGCAGCGCGAACAGCAGCAGGCTCGGGTCGGCCAGCAGCGCGAAGCGCGTGTTCAGGCCGGAGTAGGTGAAGAACAGCGGCAGGAACACGATGTTGCCCACCGGCAGCAGCTTCGACACCACTGCGTCGGCCGCTTCCCCGCGCGGGAAGGCGATGCCGGTCACGAAGGCGCCGAACACCGCGTACAGCCCGATCTCGTCGGTGAACCAAGCGGCACCGAACAGGATCATCGCGGTCACGAGAAGCCGCTGGTCCACCGACATCTTCTGGCTGGCGAACATCTTCGCGAACACCCGCCGCGCCACGATCCACACGAACAGCGCGAACACCACGCCACCGCCCAGCGCCAGCGCGATCGGCCCCACCGAACCGGCGTGCAGGCCCACGACCACGGCCAGCAGGATCCAGGCGAGCACGTCGTCGACCGCGCCGCACGCCAGCGCCAGCGAGCCGAAGCGCGTCTTCGTGAGCCCGCGTTCGGTGATGATCCGCGCGAGCATCGGGAACGCCGTGATCGCGATCGCGACCCCCACGAACGCCGCCGACACCACCGGCGAGACACCGGGTTTGAGGATGTCGACCCAGCCCGTTCCGAGCACGGCGACGCCGACCCCCAGCACCAGCGGGATCCCCGTGCCCGCGCTCGACACCGCGGCCACCAGCTTCGACGACTCCCGCACGGTCTTGGTGCGGAACTCGTAGCCGGCGCCGAACATGTAGAGCACGAGCCCGATCTGTCCGCCGAGGTACACGAGCGTGCGCACGGTGTCCGGGAACAGGTACGACTGCACGCCGGGCAGCAGCAGCCCGAGCAGCGACGGCCCCAGCAGCACCCCCGACACCATCTCGCCGACCACCGGCGGCTGGCCGAGCTTCACAGCGAGCATGGTCACCAGCCGCACCACCACCAGGATCACCACCGCCGCGAGGAAAAACGCGGGAGCCGCTTCCGCTGCGGTCATCATTCGCCTCCGTGGTTCGCGAAGTAGTTCACGCACAGGCGTTGGCGCCGCGCGTCGAGCACCATGTAGCTGCCGAACACGAGCTGGGCGAGGCTGCGCCACACGTCTTCCCAGCGGTCGCGCACGGCGAGGTAGGCCAGCGGGCCGCGGGTCGAGCGCGCCGAGCCGCGCGGGGTGAGGAAAACCGGGCCGCGGTTGGGGATCGAGCGCGTGTGGGCCGCGCTGGAGGCCACGGCGTAACGGCGCAGGAACTCGCGGGTGACCACGCGCATGGTGATCGGCGCGAGGCCGCGGGCCGGGCACGCGCGGTTCTGGGCGACGCCGAAGGGCAGGAAGTTGGCGTCTTTCTTCGACAGCGCCGACGAGCCGGCGTGCGCCGGACACCCTTCGGGCGCTTCCCAGCGCGAAGGGTCGAACTCGTCCGGCCGTTCGAACCCCGCGTGGTGGAAATCGGGGTAGCTGAAGAGAAGCACGGTGCCGGCGTCGATCGTGGTGTCGGTGAGCTCGATGTCGGCGGTGGTGATGCGGTGCGCGATGCCGAAGAGCGGATACGTGCGCAGGCCCTCGTCGATCACGCGGTCGAGGTACTCGTCGTCGTCCGGGTTCGCCACGAGGCGCCGCTGCACGTCGGGGTGCTGCGCGATGATCATCAGCAGGTGCGCCATCGCTTCCGACATCTGCACCACGGCGGTGTTGAAGAACGTGCCCTGCAGGTAGAACACCTGCTCGTCGCGCGTGAGCCGGGCCGGCAGCGCGTGCGGGATGTCCGCGAGGCGCTTCTTCAAGTACTTCGTGAGCTTCGCGCGGCGGCGCATGTTGCGGGGCCGCACGCACTTGAGCGCCGACACGACGTCGTCGGCGTGGCCCACGATGAGGTCGCGCGCCTCGGGCGGGCACGGTTCGCCGAACACGAGCTCGTAGTACAGCTCGGCCCAGATCGGCATCATCTCGTCCCGCAACCGGATCAGCCGGCCGTCGCCGGCTTCGAGACCGTCGAGCACGTGCTCGGTCACCCGCCGCGTGAGCTCTTCGGACTCCGCGCGCGTTTTCACGAGGATGTGGCGCGTGGTCTTGGCGACCTCGTCGTAGCGCGGCCCGGCTTCGAGGTGTTCCTGGTGCACCTGCGGGCCCGGCGCGAGCCAGTACCAGAACAGGTCCGACAGGGCCGCGCCCTTGCTGCGCCCGTTGGCCGCCGGGTCGGCGTACACGCGCCGGAAGTCGCCCACGCCCACGCGTTCGCCGGGGATCGGCAGGCCTTCGTCGCCGTTGACCAGCGCGAAGATCCTCATCCGCAGCGCGACCACACGGCCGGGCAGCCACTTCGGCAGCGAACCGACGAGCCCGGCCAGCCCGGCGGCCGCGAGCAGCCGCCTCATCGGACGAGGTCCGCGGTCAGCTCACCCGGCGCGGTGGCCCCGCACAACGCGAGCGTGTGGTCGGTCTCCTCACGCAGCCGTTCCAGCACTTCGGTCACCCCTTCCTCACCCGCCGCGGCCAAGCCCCACAGCACGGGCCGGCCGACGCCGACGGCCGTGGCGCCCAGCGCGAGCGCCTTCACCACGTCGGTGCCCCGCCGCACGCCGCCGTCGAGCACGAGCGGGATCGCGCCCGCCACGGCCTCGGCCAGCGCGGGCAGAGCGTCCACAGTAGACACGGCGGTGTCGAGCTGACGGCCGCCGTGGTTCGACACGAGCAGCCCGTCGACGCGCGCCTCCACCGCGAGCCGGGCGTCGTCCGGGTGCAGCACTCCCTTGAGCAGCACCGGAAGCGCGGTCGTGCACTTGAGCCACTCCACCTGGTCCCAGGTGAGCGCGGCCGGCATCTCGATGTCGCGAACCCGCCCGGTGCCGTCGCGCAGGTTCTCCACGACCAGCCCCGGCGGCAGGTCGTGGAACCCGTTGCGGTGGTCGCGCTCGCGCCGGCCGAACACCGGCGAGTCGACCGTGACCACGAACGCCCGCACACCGGCTCGTTCGGCCCGGCGCACCACGTGCTCGGTGAAGCCCAGGTCCGGCTGCAGGTAGAGCTGGAACCACAACGCCGGATCGGCCGCGGCCTGGCGGGCCGCGTCGGCGATGTCCTCCACGGCCGTGGTCGCGGCCATGCTCACCACCAGCACCGTGCCGGCTTTCGCGGCGGCGCGGGCCGTCGCGCGCTCGCCGTCGGGGTGCGCGAGCCGGTGGAACGCCGTCGGCGACACCAGCACCGGCATCGACAACGGCGAGCCCACCAGCTCGGTGGCCAGGTCGCGTTTGGCCACGTCCCGCAGCACGCGGGGCACGAGCGTGCGCCGGCTGAAGGCTTCTTCGTTGGCGCGCAAGGTCAGCTCGTCGCCGGCGCCACCCGCGTAGAAGTCGTAGTGCGCCGGCTCGAGCCGCTCGCGCGCCGCGGCTTCGAGCTCCGCGATCGTGCGCACGGGTCAGGCCAGCTGCTCGGTGAAGAACTTGGTAAGCGCCTCCACGTGCACCGGACGGTCCCACTCGTTCTCGAGGTTCTCCGTCACGTGGTGCGTGGCCGCGAGCTCACCGCGCCGGTAGTGGCGCACGATCGGGTGCAGGTAGTGGCTCTCGCCGTTGTCGTTGGCCACGTCCTGGCTCGCGCGCTTCACGGTGAAGTCGAACGGGTCCACCTTGTCGTGGTCCGGGCCGTAGTCGAGCGTGATGACAAACGCGTTTTCCGCGTCGCTGAGCGTACTGTCGGCGAAGCGGTCCACCGGCATCTCTTCGAGGTAGCGCGCCTGACCGCCCTCGACCACGAGAATGTCGGCCATGAAGCCGAACTGCTGGAACAGCCCCGACGTGCGGTTGATGCGCTTGAGCACCGCGTCCACCAGTTCGCCGGTCTCGGCCTTGAGCACGGTCTGCGGCCACTCGTTGTCGTGGTAGCGCTCTTCGAGCACCTTCGACAGCGCGCGCACGCCGTAGCGGTAGCCGTGGATGAAACCGCTGGTGGCCTTCTTGAAGTCGCGGGCCTGCGTGATCGTGCCGGCGAAGTAGAGGTCGGGCACGTTCGCCGATTCCCACGACGACGTCTGCGCCGGGAAGCGGTCGTTGATCGTGAGCTCGGGGCGGCAGTCCTCGTCGAACATCGAGTTGTCGAAGCGGAAGCCGGTGGCGGCGATCACGCGGTCGTAGCGGATTTCCTTCACCACCTCGTCGGCTCGCGCGAACGCGAACTTCACGTGGTAGCCGTCTTCGTCCTTGCGGATCTCGCGCACGTCGCCGTCGAGGATCGCGTGCTGCAGCTTGAGCTGGTACATGTCGAGCACGCCGGCGTTGTACGCGCGCAGGTGGCCGACGAAGTGCGTGCGCCAGGCGAGCTTCACCGGCCGCGGCCCGGCGACGTGCAGCACGGCCGCGTAGGCGTTGATGCTGTCGGCGGTCTCGAAGGCCGAATTGGCCTTGCCGAGGATGAGCACGCGCTTGTTGGTGAACGGCGCCGGGTCGGTGTCGAAGTCGGCGTACTGGTCCACCAGCTCCATGCCCGGAACGTCGGGGATGTACGGCTTGCTCACGCCGGTCGCCATGATCAGGCGCCGGGTCGTGTAGGTGTTGCCGTTGCCGTCGGTGACCGCGAAGAGAGCGCTTTCCGGGTCACGACTGATCCGCGTCACCCGACTGTCGTAGCGGATGGCCACTTTGTGCTTCGCCGCGTAATCGGCGGTGTAGCGCAGGAACGCTTCGGCCGGCGGGAAGAGCTCGGCGCTGTAGTCGGTGAACAGCAGGGGGTCGGGACCGTCGTCGAGGAGTGAATTCCAGTCGACGCGCAGGTTGAGCTCCGGGTCGGTCCAGCCGGTGTGCTTCTTGTTGATCGAGATCAGCGTGCGGTGACGCGGGAACCTCGTGAAGAACGTGGCCGGCACGGCGCCCGCTTCGAGCACCAGGTAGCGGTGACCCGCCTGTTCGAGCTGCCGGCCGAGCTGCAAGCCCGCGGGCCCCGCACCGACCACCAGATAGTCCAGAACGTCGTCCACCACACCGGCCTCCAGCCTCGATCTTCGCCTGACGGCCGACAGCCTGATCCGGAGATCTCAGAAAAGGCTCAGAGATCCCGATCAGTGGGTTGGCGGTGGGTGAAGTGGGGTGGTCAGCGGGGTGCGGCCTGAAACCGTGAAGGGCGCCTTGAGGGAATCCCGTCCCTCAAGGCGCCCTTCACCGTTCAGCAGCCCGGCCGGTTCGTCAGTCCGGTTGTCAGTGGCTCAGCGGGACAGGAGCTTCATCGACGCCTCGGCGTACCGCGTGCCCGCGACCTCGTCGATCGGCACCGCGGTCTCGATCGCCCGGATGTCCTCTTCGGACAGTTCGAGCGCCACGGCCCCGACGTTCTCCTCCAGGTACTTGCGCCGCTTCGTCCCCGGGATCGGCACCACGTCTTCGCCCTGCGCCTGCACCCACGCCAGCGCGAGCTGCCCCGCGGTCACGCCCTTGTCGGTGGCCAGCGCGCGCAGCGCCTCGACCATCGCGACGTTCTTCTCGAGGTTGCCGTCGGCGAAGCGCGGCTGGGTGTTGCGGCGGAAGTCGTCGGCGCCGAAGTCCTCGGCCTTGGTGAACTTGCCGGTGAGGAAACCGCGGCCCAACGGCGAGTACGGCACGAGTCCGATGCCCAGCTCGCGGCACGCGGGCACCACGGCGTCCTCGATGTCACGCGACCACAGCGACCACTCCGTCTGCACGGCCGAGATCGGGTGCACGGCGTGCGCGCGCCGGATCGTCTCGGCGCCGGCTTCGGACAGCCCGAGGTGGCGGATCTTGCCCTGCTGCACCAGCTCCGCCATGGCCCCGACCGTCTCCTCGATCGGCACGTTCGGGTCCACGCGGTGCTGGTAGTACAGGTCGATGTGGTCGATCCCCAAGCGCCGCAACGAGTTCTCGACCGCTTCGCGCACATACGCCGCGTCGCCGCGCACGCCGCGCTTGCTCGGGTCCTCCGGGTCGCGCACGAAACCGAACTTCGTGGCCAGCACGACCTGGTCGCGCCGGTCGGCGATCGCGCGGCCGACGAGCTCCTCGTTGGCGCCCAGGCCGTACATGTCGGCGGTGTCGAGCAGGCTCACGCCCAGCTCCAGCGCGCGGTGGATGGTGGCGATCGACTCGGTGTCGTCACCCTCGCCGTAGAACTCGCTCATCCCCATGCAGCCGAGGCCCTGCGCGCTCACCTCGAGCGTGCCGAGGCGGCGGGTGGGCAGCGTGGATCCAGCCATGGTGTTCCTCTCGAATTTCGTGGCACGGCCGGGGAAACGGCCGCCCAAGTCGTCAGTGCCCAAGTCGTCAGTGCCCGAGTCGTTTGTGCCCGGCGGGCGAACCAGCTCGTGGAGAGTTCCGGGAAGGGCGCCTTGCGGAAATCGCGGAAGGCGCCCTTAATCGCGAGAACCGAGCCTTACTTGCCGGCCGCTCGCGCGAGCCGCTCCGGATACCGCGCCCCCGCCACCGCGTCGGCCGGCGCCGCCTGCTCGATCGCCGCGAGGTCCTCTTCGGACAGCTCCAGCTGCGCCGCCGCGACGTTCTCTTCCAGGTACTTGCGCCGCTTCGTCCCCGGAATCGGCACCACGTCCTGGCCCTGCGCCTGCACCCACGCCAGCGCGAGCTGCCCCGCGGTCACGCCCTTGTCGGCGGCGAGCGAACGCAGCGCGTCCACAATGGCCATGTTCCGCTCGAAGTTCCCCTCGGCGAAGCGCGGCATGTTGCGGCGCATGTCGTCTTCGGGCAGGTCCTTCACCGACGTCACCGCGCCGGTCAGGAAACCGCGGCCCAACGGCGAGAACGGCACCACGCCGATGCCCAGCTCCCGGCAGGTGGCGAGGATCTCGTCCTCGATGCCGCGGGTCCACAGCGACCACTCGCTCTGCAGCGCCGAAACCGGGTGCACGGCGTGCGCGCGCCGGATCGTGTCGGCGCTCGCCTCGGAGATCCCGGCGTACCGGATCTTTCCGGCGGCCACCAACTCGGCCAGCGCGCCCCAGGTCTCCTCGACGGGCGTGTTCGGGTCCACACGGTGCTGGTAGTAGAGGTCGATGTGGTCGACCCCGAGGCGCTGAAGCGACTCGTCGCAGCACTGCTTCACGTACGCGGCGTCGCCTCGCGCGCTCATGCCTTCGTCGGTCCAGACGATGCCGAACTTCGTGGCCAGCACCACCTGGTCACGCCGGTCGGCGATCGCGCGGCCCACCAGCTTCTCGTTCTCGCCCGCCCCGTACACGTTGGCCGTGTCCAGGAGCGTCACCCCCAGCTCCAGCGCGCGGTGCACGGTGGCGATCGACTCGCTGTCGTCGTCCCGCACCCCGTACGCCTGGCTCATCCCCATGCAGCCCAGGCCCTGAGCACTCACTTCCAGCTGACCGAGTTTCCTCGTCGCGATCACGCGGAGATCTCCTCCATGGCGGACGCGGTGCCGAACACCTTGCGTTCCACCTGGTCGTAGTTGCTGATCTTGTAATCCAGGATGTCGAGGCACCCCTGCAGCTCGGCGATCCGGTCCGCCACCGACTGACGCTGCTCCACGAGGATCGCCTTGCGCCGCCCGGCGCTGGCCACGCCGTGGCGCCGCAGCGACGCGTACTCGCGCATGCTCTTGATCGGCATGCCGGTGAGCCTCAGCTTGGTGAGGAACCCGAGCCAGCTCAGGTCGTCGTCGGAGTACGCGCGTCGCCCCGCCGCGTCGCGGGCCGGCGGGTCGAGGAGCTTGATCCGCTCGTAGTACCGAAGGGTGTCTATCGACAGGCCGCTACGTCGTGCGGCTTCCGCTATCGAGTAGCTCATACGTCCGACACTACGACCTGGAGCGCACTCCAGGTCAAATCCCGACCGGGTGAGGTGATTTCCGAATTGCGCAGGTCAGCCCGTGGCTTCAGCCGGTGAGCGCCGCGGAGATGCGGGCCAGCTCGGCCACGGCGTCGGCCAGCGGCGCCCGATCCGGCGTGGCGCACCAGTCCTGCAGCAGGCCGTTGGCGGCGCCGATGTAGGCACTCGAAGCCAGCCGGTAGTCGCGGTCGGGGATCTCGCCGTCGGCGATGCCGGTGCTCAGCAACGCCTGCATCAGCTCGACCCAGCGCGCCCGCGTCGCCATCCGGTGCTCCTCGACGCCGGGGCTCACACCCACGATCTCCACGTACGCCACCTTCGCGCGGCGCAGATCGGTGGCCGTGGTGAGCGCGTACACCGTGAGCGCGGCCTTGATCCGCTCGGTGAGCGGCTCACCGTGCGTGTTTTTCACCGACTCGGCCACGGCGGCCTGCGCTTCGGCGTTCACGTGGTCGTACACCGCGATCAGCAGCGCTTCCCGGTCGGCGAACTCCTCGTAGTACTGCCGCGTGGACAGGTTCGCCTCGCGGCAGATCTGCCCGACGGTCGACGCCGCGTACCCGGCCGTGCCGAACAGCTCCAGCCCGGCCGTCATCAGGCGCTCGCGCCGCTCGGCACGGCGTTCGGCGGCGGTGCGGCCGCCGTAGCGGCCCCGCGGTCCGGGCTGGGTCACGGCGTCACCCTATTCGCTCTTGTGCCTGGTCCGGCCGCCGTGGTGCAATCTCGGGACCAATCTGAAGCACTGACGTTTCAGATCTTGCTCACTCCGGAGGCCGACGATGTCCTCACGCAAGCTCCGCCGCTGGTTACCGGCGCTGGCCGCCATCGCGCTGACACTGACGCTGGCCGCCCCGGCCGACGCCGCGCCGCGCTACCCCGTCACACCGAACATCGCGGTCGGCATCGCGCAGTCGCTGCCGAACCCGGCGGCCTCACCCGCCGGCGTGAACGTCGCCTGCACCCCGAGCGCCGCGCACCCGCGCCCGGTCGTGCTGGTCACCGGCACCTTCGGCAACATGATCGACGACTGGTCCGGCCTCGGCCCCACGCTCGCCAACGCCGGCTACTGCGTCTACGCCACCCCGCTCGGCGGCAACGCCCACGCGCTGATCCAGACCATCGGCCCGGTCGCCACGTCGGCCCGCCAGGTGCAGACGTTCGTGGACCAGGTGCTCACCAAGACCGGCGCGAGCCAGGTCGACCTCGTCGGCCACTCGCAGGGCGGCTTGATCGGCGAGTACTACCTCAAGGTCCTCGGCGGCGCGCCGAAGGTCCACGCGTTCGTCGGCCTCTCCCCCACCACCCACGGCACCTCGCTCGACGGCCTCGCCTACCTCGCGAAGGTCTTCCCCGGCGGCGAAGCGCTCGTCGGTGCCGCGTGCGCGGCCTGCGCCGACCAGATCGTGGGCTCTTCGGTGGTGAAGGCCGTGGAATCCGGTGGCATCACGCAGTCCGGAGTGGACTACACGGTGCTCGAGACCCGCAACGAATGGGTCGTGACGCCGGCCGGCACCGCCGCGTTCATCAACGAGCCGGGGGTGCACAACAAGTGGATCCAGGACACCTGCCCGTTCGACTTCGCCGACCACGGCAGCCTGAGCTACTCGAAGACGGTCTACGGCCTCACGCTCAACGCCCTCGACCCGGCGCACGCCACCGCCGTCCGCTGCTGATCGAGGACAGGATCACGCCGCGGATCACCCCACGAAGGGTCGCGTACCGTAACACCGTTGCGTTACGCTGAGCGCATGCCCCGTCCCCGTACGCACGACGAAGCCCTCCGGCTGAAGCTGCTGGACCGGGCCGGCGAGCTCATCTCCGCCGACGGCCCCAAGGCCCTGTCCCTGCGCAAGCTCGCCGCCGACGCCGGCACCTCGACCACGGCCGTGTACTCCCTGTTCGGCAGCAAGCCGGACCTGGTCAACGCGCTGTACGTCGAAGGTTTCCGGCGCTTCGGCGAGCGCCTTCGAGCGGTGGCGCGCACCGGCGACGCCGTGGCGGACCTCGTCCACCTCGGCGTCGCCTACCGCGCCAGCGCGCAGGCCGACCCGCACCTGTACGCGATCATGTTCACCAGATCCGTACCCGGCTTCGAGCCCAACGCCGACGCCGACCGCCTGGCCCGCGCCACCCTCGAACCCCTCGAGGACGCCGTGCGGCGCGGGATCGCTTCGGGGCAGTTCGCGGACGTCGCGCCCGAGGTGATCATCGTGAGCGCGTGGGGCCTGGTCCACGGCCTGGTGTCACTGGAGCTGTCGGGCAACCTGCCGCCGGAGTTCAGCGTGAGCGGGGCGTATGAGGAAGCTTTGCGCGCCAACACTTCCGGCTGGCTGAAGAAGTGAACCCGGCCCGATCACCCGGATCTGCCGGGTGATCGGGTTCGGCTCAGATCAGCTTGAGCGAAGCCTCGATCACGAGCTTGCCCTGGGCGTCGTAGGCCTTCACGTTCGTGCGGGCGTCCACAGTGGACGAGTCGTCGGCGTCGGTGTGCCAGACGGCGAACGTCCCGTGCGCCACCACCGCGTCGACGTGCCGGCCGCCGGGGTAGGTGACCGAAACCCTCGTCACGTTCTCCGGCAGGCCCCCGACGAGCGCGGACTGCTCCGGCTCACCGGTCTCCTTCACCGGCGCCAGCACCTGGGCGAACATCCCGCCGCCCAGCCCCGGCTTCAGCATCTGCTGGTCGGGATCGATGTTGTAGTACGTCCGCCCGGGCTTGCCCGGGTACGGCCGCGCCGAGCAGCTGATCACCCGCGACCCGAGCCGCGCGACGACGATCTCGCGACCGTTCCAGCCGAGGTGCGCGCCGGCGACCCAGGCGTCGCGGTCGGGCAGCTGCAGCGGCGACCCGGCGAGGCATTCGCCGAGGAACTTCCCGGCCACGGACGTCCGCTCCGCGGGCGCGGGCCGGTCGACGGTCGTGACCAGCGGGGCCGGCGCCGTCACGAGGGCGTCCGCCGAGGCGCCGGTGGTGTTCAGTGGCCCGAGTGTGACCGGCACGTCCGGGCCCGCGTCGGTGAACGCCACGAACTGGTGGGTCACCGGCGAAATCCACCAGGCCGGCGTCGCGCTGTCGGGCAGGATCAGCGCCCCGGCCGGGGCCGCCGAAATCGCATGCCACGCCGGGTCCGCCACGCCCGCGATCAGGCCGTCGGCCGTGCGCAGGAGCACCGTGCTCCGGGTGCCGGGCACCGGGACGGGTTTCGCTGCCGGGTCGGAAACGGTGACCGAGGTCAGCGTCGTCTCGCAGAACAGCGGCCGGTCGCCGACCATCGCCGCGAGGACCAGCGTGGTCCCGTGGTTGAAGATGATCTTCAGCTGCCAGTCGCGTGGGAGGGCGAGGGCCTTGCCGCGGGTTTTCGCCGCGTTCCAGCACCGGTCGACCGCGTCTTGCAGCTGGGCGGACCCCGTCGTGGCCGGCGCGGCGGGTGCGACCGGTCCGTTGGCGCGGTCGCGCAGTACGCCGGTCGCGAACACCGCGCCGGCGGCGAGCACCACCACGGCCGCCGCGGCGAGCCAGACCGGCCGCCGGCTGCGGGCCGGTTCGGCGATCCCGGCGCGCATCTTGAGCCGGATGCGGTCGCGTACGTCGGGCGGCAGCTCGCGGCGCGGGGGGAGGTTGTCGATCATTTCTCCTCCAGTGTTTTCTCGGCTGTTTTCTCGTGGAGGAGCGCACGCAGGTGGGCTCGCGCCCGGGACAGGTGCGAGCGGACGGTGACCTCCGCGACTTCGAGCAGCGCCGCCGCGTCGGCGGCCGGCAGCTCGCCGAGCAAGCACAGCTCCACCACCTGCTGTTGCGCCTTCGGCAGCTTCCGCACGGCGTCGAGCACGGCCTTCAGGCGTTCTTCGCCGTCGACCTGATCGGCCACGGCGTCGGCGTGGTCGGAGATCCGCGATGGTTCGGGGATCCGTCTCAGCAGCCGCAGCCGTCGTTGCGCGCCACGGTGTTCGGTGCGGGCGAGGTTGCCCGCCACGGTGTAGAGCCACGGCAGCGCGCTGTCCCTGATCAGCTTCAGCTCGGCGCGCTTGCGCCACGCGATCAGGAACGTGTGGGACGTCAGGTCCTCGGCCACCGCCCACGACCCGGTCAGCCGGTAGGCGTGGTTCCACACCGACTGCGCGTGGCGTTCGAACAGTTCGCCGAACGCCCTCTCGTCCCCGCCTGCCGCGCGCCCGAAGAGCTCGGCGTCCACGGTCACCCCTTGGATGGTCACATCGGGAAGGGGCCGGGTCGCCGGGGTTTGTTGTGACTTTCTTTCCGGAGGTGGTGCTGGTTCAGACCGGGGCTGGTTCTGACGGTGTCGGATCAGACGGTGTTGGTTCAGACCGCGCCGTACTGGCGGTCGCCCGCGTCGCCGAGGCCGGGGACGATGAAGCCGGAGTCGTTGAGCCGCTCGTCGATGCTGGCGGTGACCACGCGGACCGGCAGCCCGGTCTTCTCCAGGTGCGCGAGCCCTTCGGGGGCGGCCAGGGCGCAGATGGCCGTGACGTCCGTGGCCCCGCGGTCGGTGAGCAGCCGGATCGTGTACTCCATCGAGCCGCCGGTCGCGAGCATCGGGTCGAGCACCATCACGGGCCGGTCGGCCAGCGTTTCCGGCAGCGACTCGAGGTAGGGCGTCGGCTTCAGCGTCTCCTCGTCACGCGCGAGGCCGACGAAGCCCATCTGCGCGTCGGGGATCATCTTGTGGGCCTCGTCGGCCATGCCGAGGCCGGCGCGCAGCACGGGGACCAGCAGCGGCGGGCTGGCCAGCCGGTAGCCCTCCGTGCGCGCGACGGGCGTGTGGATCCGCTCGGTGCGCACCGGCACGTCGCGCGTGGCCTCGTACACGAGCATCATGGTCAGCTCATGCAGCGCGGCCCGGAACGCGGCGCTGTCCGTGCGTGCGTCACGCATCGTGGACAGGCGGGCCTTGGCCAACGGGTGATCGACGACGTGCACATCCATGCCGCCTAACTTAGCTGCCGCGACTCGTCCGCGTCTCGGCTCATCTCGTAGTAGTTCACCGCCTCGAAGAAATGCCCCACCACGGGCGCCAACTTGTCGACCGGCCACTCCGGCACATCCGGAGCGTTCGAGTCGTCCGGCGCCTCGATGCTGACAATGATCCTCCAGTTGGCGTACGCTCCACTGATCCGCCAGGACTGCTGCATGGGTTTCCTCCTCCGCGGGAACACGAGCGAAACGCTCTCCCGATGCCAGATCTGCACGCAACCTTCCTTCAGGTGAGCGATCTTTCGTGCCGCCGTGGCAAGAGGACAAAGTAACGACATGACGAAACAAAAGGGCACTTCGGTGCGCCAACGCCGAGTCTCGGCGGAACTGCGCGCGCTTCGCGTGCAACGGAAACTGACCTGCAGAGACGTGGCGGTAGGAGTCGATTTCTCTGAGAGCAAAATCAGCCGGATGGAAACCGGGGACCGCGGGCTGTACGCCGACGACGTCGCCGCGATCCTCGGCTTCCTGCGCGCACCTTCGGTTTTGCGGCAAGAACTCATGGCACTGGTGAGGGAGGGAGAAGAGCGCAACTGGCATGAGATCCACGGGAAGCTGCCGCCGAGCTGGAAGGACCTCATCCGCATCGAGGACGAGGCGGCGGCCATCAAGAACTTCGAGCCACTGCTGATCCCTGGGCTGGCACAGGTTCCGGAGTACTCGCGCGCGCTGCTGCGCGCGATGGAACCACACCTGTCCGAAACCGAGATCGAGAAGCTGGTCGCCGCGCGATCGAATCGACAATTGGTTCTCAGTCGACACAACCCGCCAACCGTTCACCTGCTCATCGAAGAAAGCGCGGTGCGGCGAGTGGTCGGCAGCAGCGAGGTCATGCGCACACAGTTACGAAACCTGCAGAATCTGACCAATCGCTCGAACGTGGTAATCCAGATCGTACCGTTCGCTGCCGGCGCACACATCGGACTGGCGGGACTGCTCGTGCTTCTCGAATTCATCAACGGGCCCACTCTCGCCTATGCCGAGAGCAATGGCACAAGCAGCTTCATCGAGGAAGATGCGGGGGTCGCGCGTGCTAAGGTTGCCTGGAGCAGCCTTCGTGCCATTGCATTGTCACGAGAGGAATCCGCTCGGCAACTTGTCAAGCTGATTGGCGAACTCCACCCTCCCGAGGAGCCGCGAAGATGATCGCCCCGGATGCCAACCTCGCCACCTGGCGCAAGAGCTCCTACAGCAGCAACCAAGCCAACTGTGTCGAGATCGGCGCCTGGCGCAAGAGCACCTACAGCAGCAGCCAGGCCAACTGCATCGAGGTCGGCGCCTGGCACAAGAGTTCCCACAGCAGCAACCAAGCCAACTGCATCGAGGTCGACGCTTGGCGCAAGAGCTCCTACAGCAGCAGCCAGGCCAACTGCATCGAGGTCGGCGCCTGGCACAAGAGTTCCCACAGCAGCGACCAGGCCAACTGTGTGGAGGTCACTGCTTCACCGGACCTTGCCACCACCAGCGCACTTGCCACTACCAGCGTCATGGTCGGCATCCGGGACACCAAGGACCGTGCGGCCGGCCACCTCACCGTGCCGGCCGCCGCTTGGCTTGCCTTCCTCGCGGCAACTCGCCACTGACCCCACCCACTTGCCATTCCGGCGGCGGCTTGCCACGGCAAGCCGCCGCCGGAATGGCAAGTTGCCGTGGCAATCGCCGCCCGTCGTGGCAAGGCGTGCCCGACTATGGCAACTTGCCGCTGAACCAGGCAACCCACCACGCTTGCCACTTGGCTTCGACCGCGCGGTGATTGTGGTGTTGCCGCACCCAGGCGATTGCCTCTCGCGGTGGCAAGCCGGCTGCAGTGGCAAGGCAGGCGAGAACCGTGCCGGTGCGACCGACTCCTCCGTAACAAGCCACCTCCACCGCCTCTCCCGCCAGCGCCCGCGCGTGCAACGCGAGGATCTTGCGCCGGGCGTCGGCCCAATTCAGCGGCAACAAGAAATCCGGCCAGCGGATCCACTCGTGGTCCCACGTGAGGCCGGCGTCGTACTTGCGCCGCAGCCGGCCCGAGCCCAGGTACAGGCCGTAGGACGGGTCCGGGCCGTCCGGTTTCGGCCGGCCGAGGCCGCGTCCGCGGAGCACGGCGCCGTCGGGCAGAGCGAGGGTTCCCACCAGAGCAGAGGCCATCACCGGATTCTGGCCCCTATCCGTCGTTCGATGGACCCCGGACCACCCCCGATCGGGCTAGGCTGCCCCGGGTGAGTGACGACGCAGCCCTCCCCGGCCCCGACGAGATGCGGGCCTCCGACGCCGACCGCGAGCAGGTCGCGCAGGTTCTGCACCAAGCCCTGTCCGAAGGCCGCATCACGATCAACGAGCTGGAAGAACGGCTGTCCACCGTCTACGCGGCGAAGACCGTCGGCGAGCTGAAGCCCGTCACGCGCGATCTGCCGATCGGCGCCACGCCGGGCCCGTCCACCGCGCTGCAGCCGGCCACCAGCCGCGCCCTCGGCTTCCCCGACGCGCGCATCGGCGGCCACCCGGGCTCCAACGTCTCGATCGGCGTCCTCTCCGGCGCCATCCGCAAGGGCAGCTGGGTCCTCCCGCCGCAGCACACGAGCATCGCCTTCTGGGGCGGCACGCAGATCGACCTGCGCAACGCCCGCTTCGCCGACAAGCAGTCCACCATCACCGCCGTCGCCATCATGGGCGGCATCGAAATCACCGTCCCCGACGACATCCACGTCGACGTCACCGGCCTCGGCCTCATGGGCGGCTTCATCCTCGAAGACAAATCCGGCGCCCCACCCGCGCCCCCCACGGCCCCCACCCTGACCGTCAACGGCCTCGCCTTCTGGGGCGGCGTGGTCGTGTACCGCAAGAAGGCGAAGAAGGACAACCCGCAGCTCGAATCCTGACTTGTGGTGGCCTGCACGAGTTCCTCACGACCGGGAAGCAGCCCGGCGTCGTGCACCTCACCGTCGAGTAATCCACAGATTCCCGTGAGTGACCCGGCACAGCGCGTGGCACACCTACACTCACTGGCATGACCACAACCACCAGCCCGAACGCGGCACCGGACACCCCGGCACCGCTGGCGGACGTGACTCGCGACGACGCGAGCCTGCGGCGGTTCCTGCACGGGCTGCCCGGCGTCGACCAGGTCGGGGTCGAGCAGCGCGCGGCGGCCTTGGGCACGCGAAGCATCAAGAAGGACGCGAAGCGCTGGGCCATCGACACCGCCATCTCGATGGTCGACCTGACCACGCTCGAGGGAGCCGACACGCGGGGCAAAGTCCGCGGGCTCGCGGCGAAGGCGCTGCGGCCGGACCCGGAACGCCGGGACTGCCCGCGCGTGGCCGCCCTGTGCGTGTACCCCGACATGGTCGAAGCCGCGGTCGATGCGCTCAAGGGCAGTGCCGTGCACGTGGCGAGCGTCGCGACTGGGTTCCCGTCCGGGCGCACCAGCCGCGAAGTCAAGCTGGCCGACACGAAGCTGGCCGTGGAGTACGGCGCCGACGAGGTCGACATGGTGATCGACCGCGGCGCGTTCCTCGAGGGCCGCTACATGGACGTCTTCGACGAGATCCGCGCGATCAAGGCGGCCTGCGGCGAAGCGCACCTGAAGGTGATCCTGGAGACCGGCGAGCTGGCGACGTACGACAACGTCCGCCGCGCGTCGTGGCTCGCGCTGCTGGCGGGTGGGGACTTCATCAAGACCTCGACCGGCAAGGTCTCGCCGGCCGCGACGCTGCCGGTCACGCACGTGATGCTGCAGGCGGTGCACGACTGGCACGAGAACACCGGCCAGCTGCGCGGCGTGAAGCCCGCGGGCGGGATCCGCACCACGAAGGACGCGATCAAGTACCTCGTCGCCGTGCACGAGGTGGCCGGCGAGCAGTGGCTCACGCCGGACCTGTTCCGCTTCGGCGCGTCGAGCCTGCTCAACGACCTGCTGCTGCAGCGGCGCACCCAGGTGGACGGCCACTACAGCGGCCCCGACTACGTGACGGTGGACTGACATGGGCATCTTCGAATACGCCCCCGCGCCCGAGTCGCGCGACATCGCGAACCTCAAGGACCACTACCGGCCGTTCATCGGCGGCGAGTTCGTCGACGGCTCGGGTGAGCCGCTCAAGACGATCAACCCGGCCACGGAGGAGATCCTCGCCGAGGTCGGCACCGCTTCGGTGTCCGATGTGGACACCGCGGTCAAGGCGGCGCGCAAGGCCTACGACACCGTCTGGTCGAAGATGCCGGGCAGCGAACGCGCGAAGTACCTCTTCCGCATCGCGCGCCTCATCCAGGAGCGCTCGCGCGAGCTGGCCGTGCTGGAGTCGCTCGACAACGGCAAGCCCATCAAGGAATCCCGCGATTCCGACGTGCCCACGGCCGCCGCGCACTTCTTCTACCACGCCGGTTGGGCCGACAAGCTCGACTACGCCGGCTACGGCCCGAACCCGAAGCCGCTCGGCGTCGCCGGCCAGGTGATCCCGTGGAACTTCCCGCTGCTGATGCTGGCGTGGAAGATCGCGCCCGCGCTGGCCACCGGCAACACCGTGGTGCTCAAGCCGGCGGAGACCACGCCGCTCACCGCGCTGGTGTTCGCCGAGATCTGCCAGCAGGCCGAGCTGCCGCCGGGCGTCGTGAACATCCTGCCGGGCGCCGGCGACATCGGCGCGGCGCTCGTGGAGCACGGTGACGTCGACAAGATCGCGTTCACCGGCTCCACCGAGGTCGGCAAGCTGATCCAGCGCACGGTCGCCGGCACGCGCAAGAAGCTCACGCTCGAGCTCGGTGGCAAGGCGGCCAACGTCGTGTTCGACGACGCGCCGCTGGACCAGGCCGTGGAGGGGATCGTCAACGGGATCTTCTTCAACCAGGGTCACGTCTGCTGCGCGGGTTCGCGGTTGCTGGTGCAGGAGTCCGTCGCCGAAGAGGTGATGGAGAAGCTGCGCTACCGCGTGTCGACGCTGCGGATGGGCGACCCGCTCGACAAGAACACCGACATCGGCGCCATCAACTCCGCCGAGCAGCTCGCCAAGATCCGCGGCCTCGTGGAATCGGGCGACGCCGAGGGCGCGCAGCGCTGGACGAGCCCGTGCCCGGTGCCCGACCGTGGTTTCTTCTTCGCTCCCACCGTGTTCTCCGACGTGCACCAGTCGATGCGGATCGCGCGCGAGGAGATCTTCGGGCCGGTGCTGTCGGTGCTCACGTTCCGCACGCCGGACGAGGCCGTGGCGAAGGCCAACAACACGCCGTACGGGCTCTCGGCCGGCATCTGGACCGAGAAGGGCTCGCGCATCCTCTGGATGGCGAACAAGCTCCGGGCCGGTGTCGTCTGGGCCAACACGTTCAACCGCTTCGACCCCGCCGCGCCGTTCGGCGGCTACCAGGAGTCCGGGTTCGGCCGCGAGGGCGGGCGCACGGGGCTGGAGGGCTACCTCGATGTCTGAATCAACACAGTCTGAGACGGTGTCTGTCTCGAACGGCAACCGGATCTCTGTCGCCAAGACCTACAAGCTCTACATCGGCGGCGCCTTCCCGCGTTCGGAGTCGGGCCGCGTCTACCCCGTCACCGACCGGGACGGGAAGTTCCTGGCCAACGCAGCACACGCGTCGCGCAAGGATGTGCGTGACGCCGTGGTGGCCGCGCGCAAGGCGTTCTCCGGCTGGTCCGGCGCCACGGCCTACAACCGCGGCCAGGTGCTCTACCGCGTCGCCGAGATGCTCGAAGGCCGGCGCGCGCAGTTCGTGAGCGAGGTCGCCGCGTCGGAAGGGCTCGCACCCGGGCCGGCGGAGTCCCTGGTGGACGCCGCCATCGACCGCTGGGTCTGGTACGCGGGCTGGACGGACAAGATCGCGTCGGTGCTCGGCGCGGCGAATCCCGTTGCGGGGCCGTACTTCTCGTTCACCGTGCCCGAGCCCACCGGGGTCGTGGGCGTGCTCGCGCCGCAGCAGTCGTCGCTGCTCGGCCTGGTGAGCGTGCTGGCACCGGTGCTGGCCGGCGGGTCCACGGCCGTGGTGGTGACGAGCGCCGAACGTCCGCTGCCGGCGATCACGCTGTCGGAGGTGCTCGCGACGTCCGACCTGCCGGGCGGCGTGGCCAACGTGCTCACCGGCCGCGCGGCCGAACTCGGCCCGTGGCTGGCTTCCCACGGCGACGTGAACGCGCTCGACCCCACCGGTGCCACTCCGGAAGACCGCGTCACGCTGGCGCGCGAGGCCGCGGGCACGGTGAAGCGCGTGCTCACGGTCCCCGACGCGGAACCGGACTGGACGCAGACTCCCGACCTGTCGCGGCTGCGCCGGTACCTGGAAGCGAAAACGGTCTGGCACCCGCTCGGCGTCTGACCGCCGGATTCAAAAAGCAACCCCCGAACACGGCGAAGGGGCGGGCCGCACCCCCTGGTGTGCTGCCCGCCCCTTCACCGAAAACCGCGTCACACGGTCGGCGCGAGCCCCTGCGTCACCGCACCGACGTCGATGGTGTGGTTGTCGGCGGAAGCGTCGACCACGCCGAGGTTCCAGTCCACGGTGATGTTCGGGTTGAGGTAGTCACCGTGCTGGTTGGAGTCGGACGGCGCCACCACGCTCACCGCGTTGGGCGTCTGCTGCTGGTCGTACGACTCGATCTCGGTCCAGTGCAGCGGCACGTAGGCCGAGGAGCCGTCCACGAGGGCCACCGACGGCGCGTCGGCCGCGGCGGTGTTGTTCACGAGCACGTTGTGCGCGCCCACCAGGTCCACCGCGAGGTTGCCCGGCAGGTAGCAGCGCTCGCCCTGGTTGGCGGTGAACTGCACGGCGCCGTAGTGGTTGCCCGCGCCGGCGCCGCCGTCCACGAGCGTGGTGGTGAACTGGTTCGAGGTGCACGGCTGCACGGTCGAAGCCGGCGCGGCGCTCGCGGTGCCGGCGGCCAGCGCCGTCGCCGCGGTGGCCACCCCGGCCACGGCGAAGGCGGCGAGAACACGGCTGATGGTCTTGCGTGTGGTCATGTCGGACACTCCCCTTGTTCGAACCCGGGCAGTCGTTCCGCCCGGTGAAAACGACCGGTTTGGTGATTCATTCCCCTCGGTCGCTCTCACCAGGAAAGACGCCCACATCCACACCCGGGATGCCCGGCTGTGGGATCAGCCGCAGAAACGCAACCCCCGCCGACTCGAAGCGTCAGAGAAGGTGAACGCGCCCGCGCGGGCGCACCAGCACGAACTCAGTGGATGTCGTGGCGGCTCAGCGGCCGGCCCGGCAACGGCGTGCCCGGCTGGGCCTTCAGACCGTCGATCATGATCGCGATGCTGCGCTCGGTGGACAACCGCGTGACCTCCGGCGAACGCGACTCCAGCTGACGCAGCAGCAGCGCGAACAGCAGGGCCACGTCACCCTCGGCAACGTCCGGCCGCAAGGTGCCCTCGCGTTGCGCCCCGCGCACCATGGCTTCCAGCTCCACCAGCAGCTCGTCGCGCAACGAGGCGATGGCCGGGTCTTCCTTCAGGATCTCGTGCGCCTTCTTCGACAGCATCGCCAGCTGCACGGACAGGTGCAGCTCCACGGACTGGTGCAGCAGCCGCACCAGCGCCAGCCAGGCGGTGGGTTCCTGCTCGGCGGCCTGGCGCGCGTCGTCGAGCACGCGCGCGAAGTTGTCCACGGCCACGGCCCGGATCAGCGCGTCGCGGTCGGGAAAGCGCCGGTAGAGCGTGCCGACCCCGACGCCGGCCGCCCGCGCGATCTCTTCCATCGGCACCTCGGGGCCGAAGTCCGAGAAGATCGAGCGCGCCGCGGCGATGATCTGGTCGCGGTTGCGCCGCGCGTCGGCCCGCAAGGGGACCTGGGGGTCCGCGCTCATGGTCCACCTTCCTCTCGCCGGGAACTCGTCACGCGCGCAAATTCTCGCATGGGCAACGTTCGACGGACTGAACGCGCAAGTCGTCACCCCTTTGCTAGTGGACGAAGATCGTCCGCTTGGGTACCGTGGGCAATGAACCGGAATGTAATCCTCCACATACATTGCGTAAAGGTTCAAAACCACCAAAAGGGGATCCCACCATGACAGAAGTTGCCGAACCCGAGCTCGCCAGCTTCCCGATGGCGCGCACGTGCCCGTTCGCGCCGCCGCCGGAGTACGAGCGTTTCGAGGACGAGCGGGCGAAGCTCGTCGAGCTCGATTCCGGCCAGCGCGCCTGGGTGCTGCCGAGGCACGAAGACGTGCGCGCAATGCTGAACGACCCCCGGTTCAGCTCCAACCGCTTCAACCCCGGCTTCCCGATCCTCTTCCGCGAGGGCCAGGCCCGTCGCGACCGCAAGCTGAACCCGTCGCTGATCAACATGGACGCGCCGGAGCACGGCCCCGCGCGCCGCGAGGTCGTCGGCGAGTTCACCGTGAAGCGGATGAAGGCGCTGCAGCCGCGGATCCAGGAGATGGTCGACGAGCACATCGACGCGATGCTGGCCGGCGACAAGCCCGCCGACCTGGTTTCGGCGCTGTCACTGCCGATCCCGTCGCTCGTGATCTGCGAGCAGCTGGGCGTGCCCTACGCCGACCACAACTTCTTCCAGCAGCACAGCTCGATGATCCTCAACCGCGACGCGACCGGCGAGCAGCGGCTCAACGCGGTGGAAGCGCTCGAGGGTTACCTCGACAAGCTGGTCACGGAGAAGGAAGAGAACCTCACCGACGACCTCCTCGGCCGTCAGATCACCAAGCGGCGCGAAGAGGGCGTGTACGACCACAACGACCTCGTGTCGCTGGCCTTCCTGCTGCTCATCGCCGGCCACGAGACCACGGCGAACATGATCTCGCTCGGCACCGTCGCGCTGCTGGAGAACCCCGAGCAGCTCGAGGCGATCAAGGCCGACCCGGGCAAGACGCTCGACGCCGTGGAGGAGCTGCTGCGCTACTTCACCATCGCCGAGTTCGCGACCACACGCGTGGCGACCGAGGACGTGGAGATCGCGGGCGTCACGATCAAGGCCGGCGAGGGCGTGCTCGGCCTGAGCTACGCCGCCAACTTCGACGGCGACGCCTTCCCCGACCCCGAGAAGCTCGACATCACCCGCGGCGGGCGCAAGCACGTGGCGTTCGGCTTCGGCGCGCACCAGTGCCTGGGCCAGAACCTCGCGCGCATGGAGCTGCAGATCGTGTTCGACACGCTGTTCCGCCGCATCCCGACCCTGAAGCTGGCCGCCCCGGTCGACCAGCTGCCGTTCAAGCACGACTCCGCGATCTTCGGTCTCCACTGTCTGCCCGTCACCTGGTGAGGGAGGAAGCATGAGCACGATGGAGGAACTCCCGGTCGCCCGGAAGTGCCCGTTCGCGCCGCCCGAGGAATACACGCGCACCCGCGAAGAGGCAGCCGTGCAGCGGGTGAACATCCCCGACGGCAAGCAGGCCTGGGCCGTCTCCCGGCACGAGGACGTGCGGGCCGTGCTCAACGACCCGCGGTTCTCCGCCGATCGCTTCCACCCGGACTTCCCGACGCTGGTGCCGGGTGGCAACGTGATCCGCCGGACCGAGGCCGAGCGCACGATGCTGGCCATGGACGCGCCGCAGCACGGCCCGGAACGCAAGGCGGTGCTCGGGGAGTTCACCGTGAAGCGCGTGGCCGAGCTGAAGCCGCGGATCCAGGAGATCGTCGACAAGCTGATCGACGACATCCTCGCCGCGGACGGGCCGGTGGACCTGGTCGAGGAACTTTCGCTGCCGGTGCCGTCGCTCGTGATCTGCGAAATGCTCGGGGTTCCCTACGAAGACCACGATTTCTTCCAGGAGAACACCAAGCAGCTGATCAACCGCGCCACCAAGCCCGAAGACCGGCGCGCCGCGTTCGAGCGCGTGCAGGGGTACATGGGCGAGCTGATCGCGAAGAAGGAAGCCACGCCGGGTGACGACCTCATCAGCCGGCAGATCGCGAAGCGGCGCGAGGAAGGCACGTACGACCGGGCGAAGCTGGTGAGCCTCGCGTTCCTGCTGCTCGCGGCCGGGCACGAGACCACGGCGAACATGATCTCGCTCGGCACGCTGGCGTTCCTGCGCAACCCGGAGCAGCTGGCGCTGATCAAGGCCGATCCGGGCAAGACGCTCACGGCCGTGGAGGAGCTGCTGCGCTACTTCTCCATCGTGGACAACACCTCGCGGATGGCGAAGGAGGACGTGGAGATCGGCGGCGTCACGATTCCCGCCGGCGACGGCGTGGTGCTGATGACGTACGCGGCCAACTGGGACCCGAGCGCGTTCGAGGATTCCGAAGCGTTCGACATCGAGCGCGGCGCGCGCCACCACGTGGCGTTCGGGTTCGGGCCGCACCAGTGCCTGGGCCAGAACCTCGCGCGCACGGAGCTGCAGATCGTGTTCGACACGCTGTTCCGCCGGATTCCGTCGCTGAAGCTGGCGGCCGACGTCGACGCGCTGCCGTTCAAGGACGACGCCCTGATCTACGGCCTCTACGAACTGCCTGTCACCGCCTGAGGAGGAACGATGACCACAGCCGAGGAGCTCGAGCTGCCGGTGGCACGCAAGTGCCCGTTCGCGCCGCCCGAGGAGTACACGCAGATCCGCGAGGAACAGCCGATCACGCGCGTGAAGATCCCCGACGGCAAGGAAGCCTGGGTGGTCTCGCGGCACGAGGACGTGCGCACGGTGCTCAACGACCGCCGCTTCTCCTCCGACCGCTTCAACGAGAACTTCCCGATCCTCGTCAAGGGCGGCAACGTGTTCCGGCGCAGCAACGCCGAGCGCACGATGATCACCATGGACGCGCCGGAGCACGGCCCCGCGCGCAAGTCCGTGCTCGGCGAGTTCACGGTGAAGCGCGTGAACGCGATGCGGCCGCGGATCCAGGAGATCGTCGACAAGCTGGTCGACGACATTCTCGCGGCCGAGGGTCCCGTGGACCTGGTCGAGGCGCTTTCGCTGCCGGTCCCGTCGCTCGTGATCTGCGAGCTGCTGGGCGTGCCGTACACCGAGCACGACTTCTTCCAGGAGAACACCGCGAAGCTGCTCAAGCGCACGGTCTCGTTCGACGAGCGGCAGGCGGCGTTCGAGAACGTGCGCGGGTACCTCAGCCGGCTGATCACGACCAAGGAAGCCGCCCCGGGCGACGACCTGCTCGGCCGGCAGATCGTGAAGCTGCGCTCGGAGGGCACGTACGAGCACGGCGCGGTGCTGGGCCTGGCGTTCCTGCTGCTCGTGGCGGGCCACGAGACCACGGCGAACATGATCTCGCTGGGCACCGTCGGTCTGCTGCAGAACCCTTCGCAGCTCGACGCGATCAAGGCCGACCCGGGCAAGACGCTCGACGCCGTCGAGGAACTGCTGCGCTACTTCACCATCGTCGACACGGCCACCGCGCGCGTCGCGGTGGAGGACGTGGAGCTCGGCGGCGTCACCATCCGGTCGGGTGAAGGCGTGCTGGCGCTCGGCTACACCGCCAACTGGGACCCGACGGTGTTCGACGAGCCCGCGAAGCTCGACATCACCCGCGGCGCGCGCCACCACGTCGCCTTCGGCTTCGGCCCGCACCAGTGCCTCGGCCAGAACCTGGCCCGCGCCGAACTCCAGATCGTGTTCGACACGCTGTTCCGCCGCATCCCGTCGCTGCGGCTCGCGGTCGACGTCGACGACCTGCCCTTCAAGAGCGACGCGTCGATCTACGGGCTGTACCGGCTGCCGGTGACCTGGTAGAGATCACACTGCTCCCACCACGAGCCAGGAAGAGGAAGTCATGAAGATCATCGCGGACACCGGCAAGTGCGTCGGCGCCGGTCAGTGCGTGCTCACCGAGCCCGCCCTGTTCGACCAGAGCGAGGACGACGGCACGGTGATCGTGCTCAACGAGACGCCCGAGGGCGAGCTCGTGGAGAAGGCCCGCGAGGCCGTGAACGTCTGTCCGAGCCAGGCGCTCTCGCTGCAGGACTGAATCCGAGCCCCGCGGCCGCGTGTTCCTCGCGCGGCTGCGGGGCTCAGTTCTTTCTCGCGGTGAAGAGCACCGTGGTGTAGTCGCACGTGAAGCTGCCGCCCTGCGCGTCGATGGCGGCTCCGACGGCGGTGAGGACCTGGTCGCGCTGCTCGGTTGAGACTCGCGTGAGGCCGCCTTGGGTGGGGAGCAGGTCGAGGTACTCGTCGCGGGTGTAGTCGTGGTGCCATTCGTAGATGTGCTGTTCGGCCTGGTGCCACTTGTCACCGGTGAAGGTCTTGTCCGCCAACGGTTTGTACGCGACCGGCGTCGGGGCCTTCTGGCCTTGGATCTTGATCGGCGACTCCGGCACCGCCTTGGTGAACGCCTCGCCGAACGCCCGCGCGATGTCCGGGGGTGGTACGAACAGGTGCCAGAACAGGGCGAGCACTCCCCCGGGCTTCAGCACTTCGGCCGCCTTTTCGCCGCCCTTTTCGGGGTCCACCCAGTGCCACGCCTGGCCTGCGGTGAGCAGGTCGAACGTGCGGCCCTTCGGGTCCCACTCCTCGAAGGTGGCCACTTCGACGTCGAGATTCTGCCTGCGCGCGAACTCGGCCATCCGCTCGTCGGGCTCCACGCCGAGCACGGTCTTGCCCTTTTCCTGCAACTGCCGTGCGACGATGCCGGTCCCGGTCCCGATGTCGAGCACCTCCTTGGGCCCGGCTTGGGTGAGCTGGGTGATCAA
Source organism: Amycolatopsis rhabdoformis (assembly GCF_035918295.1). GTDB lineage: Bacteria > Actinomycetota > Actinomycetes > Mycobacteriales > Pseudonocardiaceae > Amycolatopsis > Amycolatopsis rhabdoformis. The sequence goes on along the minus strand of NZ_CP142149.1, from coordinate 9,012,594 downwards.
CTCGGCCGGATACCGGGGCCGCGCGCGGTCATAGCGCTCCGCGTCAATGCCGAACGACTCGGCGGTGGACCTCAACTCGTGCGGCTGCGGTAAAGTGGGCATCCGCCCACTATAGTGGGCACTCGCCCACTCAGGCCAGGAGTTTCTTTCGTGCCCACCGGCGTCCACCTGCGCGACGTGCGCACCCAACTCTTCGACGCCGCCGAACGCGTGCTGCTGCGCTCCGGCCCGAGCGCCCTGACCAGCCGCGCCGTGACCGACGAGGCCGGCTGCGCGAAAGGCGTGCTGCACAAGCACTTCACCGACTTCGACGGCTTCCTGACCGAACTGGTCCTCGACCGCATCGCCCACGTGGAGGCCCGCTCCGACTCCCTCGCCGCGGCCGCCGGCACCGCACCGGTCATCGACACGGTCTGCTCGGCCCTCACCGACGTGTTCTCCTCGGTCGCCCTCTCGATCGTCGCCCTCATCACCTTCCGCGACGACCTGCGCTCCCGCCTGCGCGCCGCCCGCCCGGGCCCGGGCGTCCCACTGGCCACGGACGCCGCCCGCATGCTGGCGCACTACCTCACCGCCGAACGCACCCTCGGCCACCTCTCCCCATCCGCCGACGTCGACACCCTCGCGGCCACCCTGGTCGGCACCGGCCACCTCCTGTTCGCCGACCGCTCCGGCGACCGCGACCCGGACACGCTGCGGCCGATGGTGGCTTCGGTGCTTTCGCCGGTGCTGACTTAGTCCGGGTTTCCTGTTCTGATGGCCTTGACGGTTGCTCGGACGCTGGTTTGCTCAAGCGCTGAGTTGCCGAGGAAGACTTCCGTCCAGGCTCGCGGCGTTCGTCGTGCTGCAGGCCTGATGTTCCTGACCAACGCCCACGACGCGTGGCGCTACTGGACCTCGACGCTGCCCGACACCGGCCACGCCGGCGCATCACCGGAGAACCCGTCACCTGCGCCGGAAACCCTTCACCAAGGCCGCACCCAGCCAAGCCAAGCAAGCCACCCAACCAAGCGAGTCAAGCAAACCCAGCCCCCACACAAAAAAGATGGCCACCCCCAACACCCAGGGATGACCACCCAACCAAACCAAAACCCTACTTCACCGCACCCATCGACAACCCCCTCACCAAGTGGTTCTGCGCAAACCACCCCACGATCATCACCGGCAACGAAGCCAACAACGCCGCAGCCGACAACTGCGCCCAGTACAGCCCCTCACTAGTGATGAACCCGACCAGGAACACCGGCACCGTCCCGGCCCGAGCGGCCGTCAGGTTCACCGCGTAGAAGAACTCCGTCCACGAGAAGATCACGCAGATCAACGCCGTAGCCGCGATCCCCGGCGCCACCACCGGCATGATGATCTTGCGCAGCAACGTCGGCAGATTGGCCCCGTCGATGTGCGCCGCCTCGATCATCTCGCCCGGGACTTCCAGGAAAAACGACCGCATCATCCAGATGGCCAGCGGCAGGTTCATCGACGTGTACAGGATGATCAGCGCCCAGACCGTGTCCAGCAGGTTGGTGTTCTGCGAGATCACGTACAGCGGGATGATCGCCGCCACGATCGGCAGCATTTTGGTGGACAGGAAGAAGCTCAGGGCGTTCTTCGTCTTCTTTACCGGCGCCAGCGAGAGGGCATACGCGGCGGGGATCCCGAGCAGCAACACCAGCAGCGTCGAGATCACCGTGACGAAGGCCGAGTTCGCCAGGTACGGCAGGAAGCCGCCCTTGAGCACGCCGGAGATCTGGTCGAGCGTCGGACTGAAGAAGAGCTTGGGCGGGTCGGTGTAGGCGTCCGATTCCTGCTTGAACGCCGTGAGGATCATCCACAGCAGCGGGAACACGAACAGGATCGCGACGATCCACGTGACGACCGTGAGCGAGCCCGCCCCGAAGCGGCGCTTCCGGCGGACCGGCGCCGCCGCCGAGGTCCTGCTGGCCAAGGGAGGAGCAGTGGTCACTTCGTGCCTCCGTCCACAGAGAACGCCCGGAACATCAGGCGCAGCGCGAAGGTCGCCACGATCATCGTGATGATCACGACCACCACGCCCATCGCCGACGACTGGCCGATGTCGAAGCCCTCGAACGCGCGTTGGTAGATGTAGAACGGCAGGTTCGTGCTCGCGGTGCCGGGCCCGCCCTGCGTCATCAGGAAAATGGCGTCGAAGCTGTTCACGATGTAGATCGCGCCGAGCAGCGTGGCCAGCTGCAGGAAGCGCGACAGGTGCGGCAGCGTGATGGACACGAAGGTGCGCCAGCGGCCGGCGCCGTCGACCGACGCCGCCTCCAGCACGTCCTTCGGCTGGCTCTGCAGACCGGCCAGGGTCAGCAGCATCATGAACGGCGTCCGCTGCCAGATGATCTGCGCCATCACCGCGGCGAGCGGAAACTGCGAAAGCCAGTCGACGTCGGTGCCGAACAAGAAGTGCAGCAGGCCGTACGTCGGGTCGAACATCGTGGTCTTCCACAGCAGCGCGCCGGCCGCGGGCAGGATCAGGAACGGCGTGATCAGCAGCGTGCGCACGAAACCGCGGCCGACGAACTTGCGGTCCAGCAGGATCGCCAGGCCGAGCCCGATCAGGAGCGACAGGAACACGCAGACCACCGTGAGCACCACGGTGTTGAGCAGCGCACCGAGGAACGTCGAGTCGGTGAACACATCGGCGTAGTTCTGGAAGCCCACGAAGTGCCGCGAACCCGGCCGCACCAGGTTCCACGACTGGAACGAGTAGTAAATGGTGAGCAGGAACGGAATCTGCGTCACCGCGATCACGAAGATCAACGCTGGTAGCAGGGGCAGCCGCCGCTTTCCGGCGCGGCCGCCGGCCTTCTTCGTGGTCGTCGTGCGCGTGGTCGCCGGCGCGGTACCGGCGGGGACAGAGATCGTACTCATGGCTTCACCGCCTGGACTGAACACGCAGTGTTGACTGATTCGATCGCCAGCTCACTCATGGCTTCACCGCCTGGTAGGACTCGCCGACTGTGGCCGCGTACTTCTGGGATTGCGCCAGCGCGTCCGCCACCGACGTCTGCCCCGCGATCGCCGCGGACAGCTGCTGGCTCACGCGCGTGCCGAGGTCCTGGAACTCCGGGATCCCGACGAACTGGATGCCCGGGTACGGCACCGGGCTCACCATCGCCTTCTGCTGGTTGGCGTCGGCGATGCCGTCGAGCGTCGGCTGGGCGTAGGCCTTGGCCGCGTCGCGGTACTGCGGGATCTCATACGTCGACTGGCGGGTGCCCGGCGGCACGCGGTTCCAGCCGTAGGTCTCGCCGACCTTCTTCGCGTACGCCTTGTCCGTCATCCACGCCATGAACTTCCAGGCGTCGTCCTTATCCTTCGCGACCTTCGGGATGCCGAGCGCCCAGGTGTAGAGCCAGCCGCTGGCCTGGGTCTTCTCCACCGGCGCCGGCGCGTAGCCGTTCTTGCCGACGACCTTGCTGCTCGACGGGTCTTCGGTGGTGCCGGTCATCGACGTGGCGTCGTACCACATCGCGGCCTGGCCCTGGGCGTAGCGCGTGCCGCATTCGGAGAACCCGGCGCTGGAGGCGCCGACCTCGCCGTGGTCGCGCACGAGGTTCACGTAGAAGTTGGCCGCCTGCGTGAACTCGGGGCTGGTGAGCTTGGCGTTCCAGTCCTTGTCGAACCACTGCGCGCCGAACGTGTTGGCCACCGTGGTGAACGGCGCGAGGCTCTCGCCCCAGCCCGGCTTGCCGCGCAGGCAGATGCCCGCGACGCCGGCGTTCTTGTCGTCGAGCTTCGCGGCGTAGTCCGCGATCTGCTGCCACGTGGGGTGCGCCGGCATGGTGATGCCGGCCTTGGCGAAGAGGTCCTTGCGGTAGACCACAAAGGACGATTCCCCGTAGAACGGCACCGCGTACATCTGGTTCTCATACGACAGCGACTGCCGGATGCTGGGGATGAAGTCGTTCTCGTCGTAGGTCGGCGTGGCCTTCATGTGCGGCTCGAGGTTTTCGAGCCAGCCGTTGGCCGCCCACTGCGGGGCTTCGTAGTTGCTGATCATCACCACGTCGAACTCGCCGCCCTGCGTGGCGGTGGACGCGGTGATCTTGGCGCGCGCCTCGTTCTCCGGCAGGGACACGAACTTGAGGTGCACACCCGGGTTCGCCTTCTCGAACTCGGCGGAGAGCGAGATGGCGTCCTTCATCTGGGGGTTCGAGACGATCGCGATCACGAGCGTCCGCCCACCGCTGCCGAACGAGCCGGCTCCGGCGCATCCCGTGACGAACAACGCTGTTGCGGCAAGGAAGCACAGGAGCTTACGCACGGCCACCTCCGGGGAGCACCTGGATCTTGAGGCCCGAGCCGCTGCGCATCTTCGTGAGTGCTTCGGGGTACTGCTCCAGCGGCAGCGTGTCCGTGATGAGGGCTTCGGTGTCGATGTAGCCGTTCGCCACGAGGTCCAGCGCAGCGCCGTAGCTGTTGAGCACGGCCATGGAGCCGACGATGGTGATCTCGTCGTTGTAGATGCGGAACGGCGAGAGCGCCACGCGGGCCTCGGCAGGCGCGACGCCGAAGACCAGCAGCCGGCCACCTCGGCGCAGCGCGTCGAAGGCCGACTCGATCGCGGGCGCGGCCCCGGTGCAGTCGACGGCGGCGTCGTAGAGCTCACCGTCCAAAGCGGACACGTCTTCGGCCACGGCGGTGGCGCCGAGGTCGGTGGCGCGCGGCAGGCGGCTCGCGTTGCGGTCGACCACGGTCACCTGCGCGCCGGCGCGCTGCAGCAGCTGCTGCATGATCAGGCCCATCGTGCCGGCGCCGACCACGAGGAAGCGTTCGCCGGCCTCCACGCCGATGCGGCGCACGCCGTGCACGGCGCAGGAGACGGGCTCGACCAGCGCGCCCTGCTCCCAGGTCATCGAGTCGGGCATCTTGTGGCAGGTGTCGGCGGGCACGGCGACATATTCGGCGAAGGCGCCGTTCACGGTGTCGCCGGTGGCGGCCCAGTTGGCGCAGAGGTTGCCGTGGCCGCTGCGGCACGGCGTGCAGTACCCGCAGTAGATCGACGGGTCGACGGCCACGCGGTCGCCGACCTTCCACTCGGCCGGCACGTCGGCGCCGAGCTCGACGATCTCGCCGGCGAACTCGTGACCGGGAACGATGGGGTACGGCGTCGGCGGGAAGTGCCCGTCGGCGATGTGCAGGTCGGTCCCGCAGATGCCACAGGCGCCGACCTTCACGACGACCTGGCGCTCTCCGGGCTTCGGATCGGGAACGTCGCCGACCCGGATTTCCCCGGGCCGGTCCACGATCGCGGCACGCATGCCTCATCCCCTTCCTGGGCGCTCATCTGAGCGGTATTTACGTAGTGCGGAGCTAATGAGTGGAAGCATTACAGGCGTTTTCTAGGGGTTTCGTCAACCTTTCGGGTTGAATCCTGCGTTATAGTGCTCAGATGAGCAGGAAGAAGGCGCGGCCGCTGCTGACCGAGAGCTTGGAGCTGGCCACGATGGCGCGGCGCTTCTACGTGCAGGGCCGGTCGAAACTGGAGATCGCCGACGAGTTCGGCGTGAGCCGGTTCAAGGTCGCGCGCCTGCTCGACACCGCCCGCGAGACCGGCCTGGTGCGCGTGGAGTTCGACCTGCCCGCGCCGCTCGACGTCGAGCTGTCCGACGAGGTGAGGCGCGCGTACGGGCTTCAGCGCGCGTTGGTGCTCGAACGAGCGGCGGAGAAGGAGCCGCGCGAAGTCGTGCGCAAGAAGGTGGGAACGCTCGCCGCTCACCTCCTCGAGGAGATCGCGCGCCCGACGGACGTCATCGGGCTCTCGTGGGCGCGGTCGGTCAACGCGATGACCGAGGCCATCCGGACGATGCCGCGCTGCCCGATCGTGCAGTTGTGCGGCGTGCAGGCCGGCATGGACATGCGCGGGCGCTCCGTGGAGACCGTGAGCCGCGTGACCTCGGTTTCCGGGGGCGACGCGTATCCGATCTTCGGCCCGCTCGTGCTCCCCGACCGCCGGACCACGGAGATCCTGCGCCACCAGCCCGGCATCGCCGAGACGTTCGGGCAGTTCGGCAAGCTGACCAAGGCCGTGGTGAGCATCGGCGCCTGGCAGCCCGGCGAGTCCACGGTCTACGACGCCCTGGACGAAGCCGAACGCGCCGCCATCGCCGCCCGCGGCGCCACGGCCGAGGTCGCGGCGCGCTTGTTCGACGCGTCCGGAAACGCTTTGTCGACCGGGCTCGCGCACCACGTGCTGGCGATCAGCACGGAAGAACTGCTCGCCGTGCCGGAGGTCATCGCGATCGGTTACAGCCGGCCGAAAGCCGCGGCCGTCGACGCCGTGCTGCGCTCCGGCATGGTGTCCACGCTGATCACCGACGCGGCGGCCGCCGTGCCATTGCTGGAGCTGGCGGCGCAGCGGCCGTTGTCAGAGTGAGCTGTCGACCGCGAGCACGCCGGCGAGGATGACGAAGCAGATGCCGGAACCGGCGTCCACCTTGCGCTGGGTCCGGGCCTTCACCCCGGCGACGCCGATGGCGCGACCGACCAGCACGTAAGCGAGGCCGACCAGCAGCTCCACGCCGAGGTAGGCGGCACCCAGCTCGGCGAGCGCGGCCGGGCTGCCGGTCGTGGTGAACTGCGGCAGCAGCGCGGCGAAGAGCAGCAGCGCCTTGGGGTTGCTGATGGCGACCACGAACTCGTTGATCACCACGGCACGCAGGTTCTTGCTCTTCGGCGGATCCTGCGTCTGGCTCATCTCACGGCGCGCCTTGAGGATGCTGCTCACGCCGAGCCACAGCAGGTAGGCGACGCCGATCCACTTGAGGATCGTGAGCAGCTCCGCGGACGCGGCCAGGAGCGTCCCGAGCCCCGCCGCCACGAGCCCGATGAGCACCACGAACGCCACGAACCGCCCGCCGATGCCGGCCATGGCGTAGCCGACGCCGTAGCGCGCGGCGTTGCGCAGGCCGAGCAGTTGGTTGGCGCCCGGGATGAGCGACACCAGCACCGCGGCGGGGACAAATCCGGCCCAGTCGACCATGGCTCGCCTCCTTGGGTTTCGTTCGGGGGGACGGTAACCCGGGGTTGTCCGGTGGTGGCGGGGTTTGTGACGAAGTCTTCAGGCGTTGTGGTGATTTGGTCGGATGATCAACGGCCGTTCGGGCTCCGGGTGATCTCAGGGTGTTCACCGGATGTGCCGGTGGTGGTGACCGCGCGATCGTTACCGCCATGACCCGGGTTTCCCCGCGCTGGCGGCAGGCTTTGGTGTGGCTGCACGCGCTTTCGTCGATCGCCTGGATGAGCCAGGCGTTCGGCCTGATGACGCTGACGATCGTGGCCCTGCAAGGCGACGCCAGTGTGCGCGCCGCCGCCATGACCATGGCCCGCCACCTCGACTCGGCGCTCCTGGCACCCATGGCGAACGCCGCCGCCTTCACCGGCCTGATGCTCGCGGCCGCGACAGCCTGGGGCTTCTTCCGGCACTGGTGGGTGCTGGTGAAGTTCGGGCTCACGCTGGTGCAGCTGTACGCCGGGATCTTCCTGCTGTCACCCGCCCTCGAAACCGCCGCCGCCACCGCGACCCCGCAGTGGCAACAGGCCGCCGGCGCGGGCCTGATGGCGGGCGGGCTTGCGGTGCAGGCGTGGATTTCGGTGGCCAAGCCTTGGTCTCGTACGCGGTGGTCTCCTGCGACGAAGCCCGCTACGGCGCCTACTTGGGTGTTTGTGGCTGGGGTGGTGGCGCCGGTTTTCGATACGACGGCGGGGTTGGTGTTGGGGTATCCGTTGCCGGCGTTGTCTTTGGTGATGCTGATTGTGGTGTTGGGCGGGAGGCGGCAGCGGTTGGCGTTGGCTTGACGCTCGCCCCCACCCAACCTCAGAGCTGATTCACATCCACAATCCGCACCACAGCCGACCCCACCTCATCCGACTCCCGCAGGTCCACCTCGGCACTGATGCCCCAGTCGTGGTCACCAGCCGGGTCGTCGAAGATCTGCCGCACGCGCCACACGTCCGGCTGCTGCTCGATCAGCAGCAGCGCCGGCCCGCGAGCGTCCGGGCCGATGCCCAGGGAGTCGTGCTCGTCGTAGTAGTCCTCGAGGGCGTCTTCCCAGGCGTCGGCGTCCCAGCCGGTGGCCGTGTCGAGTTCGCCGAGGGCGTAGTAGTTGCGGCGGGCCGCGAGTTCGACGCGGCGGAACAGTTCGTTGCGCACCAGGACGCGGAAGGCGCGTTCGTTGCGGGTGACCGCCGGGGGCTCGGCGGGCACGCGTTGGGTGACCGGGCCGTCCTCCGACGGGTGGCGCAAGGCTTCCCACTCGTCGAGGAGGCTGGAGTCGACCTGGCGCACGAGTTCGCCGAGCCATTCGATGAGGTCCTGCAGCGCCTCGGTTTTCGCCTCGTCCGGCACGGTGTGGCGCAGCGCGTCGTAGGTGTCGGCCAGGTAGCGCAGCACGAGGCCTTCCGAGCGCGCCAGCTGGTAGAAGCCCACGTACTCGACGAAGTTCATCGCGCGCTCGTACATGTCGCGCACCACGGACTTCGGCGAGAGCTCGTAGTCCGCCACCCACGGATGGCCCTGGCGATAACTCGAATACGCCGCCGACAGCAGCTCCTCCAGCGGCTTCGGGTACGAGACGTTCTCGAGCAGCTCCATCCGCTCGTCGTACTCGATGCCCTCGGCCTTCATCGCCTGCACGGCCTCGCCGCGGGCCTTGAACTGCTGCTGCGAAAGCACCGGCCGCGGGTTGTCCACAGTGGATTCCACGATGGACACCACATCCAGCGCGTACGACGGTGAGTCCACATCGAGCAGCTCCACGGCCGCCAGCGCGAACGGCGACAACGGCTGGTTCAGCGCGAAGTCGAACTGCAGGTCCACCGTAAGGCGGACGATCCGACCCTCCGAGTCCGGTGTGGACAGTCGCTCCACGACGCCCGCGGCGAGCAGCGCGCGGTAGATCGCGATGGCGCGCAGGATCAGCCGCCGCTGGGTGGGACGGTCGGAGTGGTTGTCCTCCAGCAGGTGGCGCATGTGGTCGAACGCGTTGCCCGGCCGGGAGATCACGTTGAGCAGCATCGAGTGCGACACCTGGAAGCTCGACGTGAGCGGCTCCGGCTCGGCCGCGATGAGCCGGTCGAAGGTGCTCTCCGTCCAGTTGACGAACCCCTCGGGCGCCTTCTTGCGGACGATCTTCTTCTTTTTCTTCGGATCGTCGCCGGCCTTCTCCAGGGCCTTCGCGTTCTCCACGACGTGGTCGGGCGCCTGAACCACCACGTACCCGTCGGTGTCGTACCCGGCGCGGCCCGCGCGCCCGGCGATCTGGTGGAACTCGCGCGCCTTGAGGTGGCGCTGGCGTACGCCGTCGTACTTGGTCAGCGCGGAGAACACCACCGTGCGGATGGGCACGTTGATGCCGACGCCGAGCGTGTCCGTCCCGCAGATCACCTTGAGCAGGCCGCTCTGCGCGAGCGTCTCCACGAGCCGGCGGTACTTGGGCAGCATGCCGGCGTGGTGCACGCCGATGCCGTGGCGCACGAGCCGCGAGAGCGTTTTGCCGAAGCCCGCGGAGAAGCGGAACTCGCCGATCAGGTCGGCGATGGCGTCCTTCTCGGCCTTGGTGGTCACGTTGATGCTCATCAGCGTCTGCGCGCGCTCGATGGCCGCGGCCTGCGAGAAGTGCACCACGTACACCGGCGCCTGGCCGCCGTGGAGCAGCTCGGACATGGTCTCGTGGATCGGCGTGAGCGCGTAGCGGAACGTGAGCGGCACCGGCCGCTCGGCCGAGGTCACGACGGCCGTGCTGCGGCCGGTGCGCCGGGTCAGGTCCTTCTCGAAGAACGAGACGTCGCCCAAGGTGGCCGACATGAGCACGAACTGCGCGCCCGTGAGCTCGATGATCGGCACCTGCCACGCCCAGCCGCGGTCGGGCTCGGAGTAGAAGTGGAACTCGTCGGCCACGACCTGGCCCACCGGGGCGTCGGCACCGAAGCGCAACGCGATGTTCGCCAAGATTTCCGCGGTGCAGCAGATGATCGGCGCGTCCGCGTTCACGCTGGAGTCGCCGGTCATCATGCCGACCTGGTCGGCCCCGAAGATCTCGATGAGCTGGAAGAACTTCTCCGAGACCAGCGCTTTGATCGGTGCGGTGTAGTAGCTGCGGCGGCCGTGGGCGAGCGCCGTGAAGTGGGCGCCGACGGCCACCAGGCTCTTCCCGGAGCCGGTGGGCGTCGAGAGGATCACGTTGGCGCCCGAGACGACCTCGATCAGCGCCTCCTCCTGCGCCGGGTACAGCTGGATGCCCCGCTCGGCCGTCCACGTGGAGAAGGCTTCGAACAGGGCGTCGGCGTCGGGATCCGCTGGCAGGAGGTCTGTGAGTGTCATCGTGGTGCCCATCGTGCCATCCCCGGGCCGCCAGTTCTCCAGGGGCGATCGCGGGTGCTTGCCCCAACCCGTAGGCTTCGCGGTACCGCGCACCGACCGGGGGATACTTCCGGGCACGCGCGCGTACACGGGCGTTACTCCGGAGGGTTCAGGCATGGCACAGGACATCATCCCGATCGAGCTCGGGCTGCCGCAGGGCGACGTCGTCACCCTGTGGGCTCCGCGGTGGCGGGAGGACGGCGAGGAGTGGGAAGCGTTCCTCGGCGACGAGGACGACCTGTACGCCTTCCCGGACGCCGCTCACCTGGCCGCCTTCGTGCGCACGTCCGAGCAGCACGACCTGCTCGACCACCCGGCGTGGGACGCGGTGCCGGCGCTGAACGTGCCCGAGCTGATCCCGGACGACGACCACTCCTACGACCTCGTCGGCGTGCCCGAACTGGTCGCCGAGGAGCCCGATTCGTGGACGATCGGGGAGCTCGCGGAGATCGTCGGCATCGTCCGTTCGCTGGCTGACGTGTGCGAGCTCGAAGAGGTGCACGAGGTCCTCGACGCGTACGAGGGCTTCTCGCTCCTGGAGCAGGGCCGGCTGCCGTTCACCGGCCGCGAGGGCGAAGCGCTCTGGAACGACCTGTCGAAGGCCGTGTCCGAGAAGTGGGACATCGTGCTCGACGCGATCGACAACCTCGTGACCGTGCCCGACGTCGACGCCGCGGTGCTGGAGCAGACCGCGGAGGAGCTGGCGGCGTTCCACGAGGAGTCGGCCGAGGCCGAGGCCGCGCAGCCGGAGGACCTCGAAGCCGTCGACGCGCCCGACTCGACCGACGAGGCCGACGCCGAGGACGACGAGCCGGTGGGCTTCTGGGGCGAGGTCGGCATCGACCCGATCAAGATCGTCACGGCCGGCGCCGAGTACTACACGCTGCGCTGCTACCTCGACGACAAGCCGATCTTCCTCGGCAGCGAAGGCGAGATCGACGTCTTCTCCTCCACGAAGGCCCTGCTCGCCGCCCTCAAAGACGGCAAGAACGTGGCCGACACCGACCTCGCCGACGTGTCCACTTGGGACGAGGTGCTGGAGAAGGCCGCCGCGGACGACCTCGAGATCGACATCGACGCCGAGAACACCTACATCCTCACCGGCATCGACGACGACATCGCCGAAGGCGTCGAGTCCATCGACCCCAACCAGCTCGAACTCGCGGTGGAACTCATCACCGACGCGGCCGACTGGTCCGACGACGACTCCGTCGAGACGGCCCTCTCGCAGAACGAAAGCCTCGGCTGGCTGGTCTCCTTCGTCCTGCGCCCGGACCCGACGCGCCTCGAGCCGAGCGCGCCGTTCGACACGGAGCAGAGCGCGTGGCGCAAGCTGGTGGAGTCGTTCGAGAATCGCCTGACGGTGGTCTGAACCTCTTAGCTGTTTGACGGAAGGCCATCCGCCGGGGAGACCTGGTGGGTGGCCTTCTTCGACGGTGTCCGTGATGTCCCAGCTGATCCGCGAGCCCGCCCCGGACATCTGGCGCCGACACCTTGACAGCCCGCACCTCCGGTCCCGCTCAGTGGCGCATCTCAGCCTCCGCCCTCACCGGAACCACCGCGACAGCCAACGCCGGAAAGATCGCGACCAGACCGAACGCCAACGCGTACCTCGAGTCCCCGATCAGCAGCCCCAGCAGCGGCGGTGTGAGCGCCCCGGCGATGTTTTGGCCGGTGTTCTGCACGCCCATCGCGCGGCCCGACCAGGCGACGCCGGCGAGTTCCGCGGAGGCTGTGAAGCCGAGGCCGTTGTCGGCGACGGTGATGATCGCGGCGAGGACCAGGGCGATCAGCACGAGCCACAGCCAGGTCGCGTCGCCGAGGGCCACCAGCAGCATCACGGCCACGCTCGCCACGGCGAGCTGGCGCATCGGGCGCAGGCGGCTGCCGACGCGGTCGGACCACCAGCCGGAGCCCAGGCGGCCCGCCGCGCCGAGCACCTGGGCCACCGCGAGGAACACGCCGGCCGCCGCCGCGGTCCAGTGCTGCTGGGAGACGAGGTAGACGGGCGCGAACGCCGAGACCGCGAACTGCGGCACGACCAGCAGCGCGCTCGCGCCGTGCACGCGCCAGAGCCACGGCTTGCGGTACGGCGAAGGCGGCTTCTCGGCGCCGGCAGCGGGGCGCGGCGGCCGCGGCGGGTCCACCACGAGCGCGGCGACCAGCAGAGCCACCACGATCGCCAGCGCGGCGGGCAGCAGCATCGCGGCCTGGAACCCCCAGCGCGCGGCCAGCGGCGGCAGGCCCAGCGCGGCGACGCCGACGCCGAGCGGCTGGGCCGTCTGGCGGATGCCCATGGCCATGCCGCGCTCGGATTTCGAGAACCAGCCCATCACCACGCGGCCGCTCGCCGCGTTGACCGAAGCCGTGCACGCTCCGGCTACGAGGAACACCCCGAAGAGGAGCCCGACCGGGTGATGCCAGAGCGCGGCGTACACCAGGAGTAACCCCGACGTGCCCAGTCCGAGGGCCATGATCAGCCGCTCTCCGTAACGGTCCGCAGCCGCGCCCCACACGATCAGGGTGAACAGCAGGCCGATGCTCGGCGCGGCGACGACGGTGCCGGCCTCGGCGAGCGTGAGGCCTTCGGCGGCGCGCATCGCGGGCACCAGGAAGGGCAGTCCGTAGAGGAAGGAGCAGCTCGCGGTCTGCGCGGCGAGGCCGAGCGCGAGGATGAGCCACCGTCGAGAACTCGGCTTTTCGCGTATCGACTCACCGGCCACGACCTGCGCCATCGTCTTCACCGTCTCATTATATGGGAATTACTTCCTACATTCTGAACTTTAGTTGGGCATGCTAACGAACGCAACCACCATCGAGGGGGCAGCGTCCGGAAGCAGGGCGGCGTCAGGCCAGCGCGGCGTACCCGGGCTTGATCACGTCGTTGATCAGCGACAATCGGGCGTCGAAATCGAGGAACGCGGATTTCATGGCATTGATCGTGAACCAGCGAAGATCATCAAGACCGAACCCGAACGTGGTCGCCAGAGCGGTGAATTCACTGGTCATCGTGCATCCGCTCATCAGCCGGTTGTCGGTGTTCACCGTGACCCGGAAGTGCAGCCGGGCGAGCTGGGCGATCGGGTGCTCGGCGAAGGAGGCGACGGTGCCGGTCTGGACGTTCGACGTCGGGCAGATCTCGAGGGGTATGCGGCGGTCCCGAACGTAGCTCGCGAGCCGTCCAAGGTGGACGGTTCCGTCCGAATCGGTCTTGATGTCCTCGATGATCCGCACGCCGTGGCCGAGCCGCTCGGCGCCGCAATACTGGATGGCTTCCCAAATGGAGGGAAGGCCGAATGCCTCACCGGCGTGAATGGTGAAATGCGCATTGTTCTGACGCAAATACTCGAATGCGTCGAGATTTCGGGTAGGCGGAAAGCCGTCCTCGGGACCGGCGATGTCGAAGCCCGCCACGCCGGCGTCGCGGTGGCGTACGGCCAGCTCGGCGATCTCGAGGGCCCGGGCGTGCTGGCGCATCGCGCAGAGCAACGCGCGGGCCGTGATCGCACCGCCCGCGGCGGCCACGCGCTGTGTTCCCTCGTCGATACCGGTCTGGACCGCTTCGACCACCGCATCGAGTGACAGGCCGCGCTCGACGAACAGCTCGGGCGCGTAGCGCAGCTCGGCGTAGACCACACCGTCGGCCGCGAGGTCTTCCACGGCCTCGGCGGCGACTCTGACCAGCGCTTCCTCGGTCTGCATCACGCCGCAGGTGTGGGCGAACGTCTCGAGGTAGGACACGAGCGAGCCGGAGTCGGCGGCGTCGCGGAACCAGGTGCCGAGGGCTTCGACGTCGGTGGTGGGCAAGGCGTCGTAGCCCGTCGCGTCGGCGAGCTCGACGACGGTGGCCGGGCGAAGGCCGCCGTCCAGGTGGTCGTGCAACAGGACCTTGGGGGCTCGGAGCAGGGTCGCTGCGTCGAGCGGGGTTACGTCTGACATGCACCAACGGTAGTCTTGTTGTCATTCCCCTACATGGCCGTAACTCTCAGCGTCGAGGCAACCCTCAGCTTTGACGATCAAGGACGGAATCGGCCATCCGGGTAACGACGCCGTTATCCCGTCTTGGCGGGGCCCACACGCACAGCAATTTTTCACTGGATAAGCTTCGGGCCACGTCCCTTCCATTTCCCCGCCGACGAAGGACACAGCAGTGACCACTGACAACCACATTGCCGCTCCGTCCTTCGACCGGATGCGCAACATGCTGGTGCGCGCGGCCGAAGTGCGCGAGAGCGAACAGCAGCAGATCTTCGACGCGCTGGACGACATCTACGCCCGCCTGGCCCCGGTCGACTCGCTGGGCGCCGTGCGCAAGCGCCTGTCCGAGATGCCCGACCGCACCGAGGTCGGCGTGATCGCCGAGCGCCTCGACGAGGCGATGACCCGCCTCGAGGTGCAGGACAACGCGATCGCCGCGCTGACCCACGCGGTCGAGAGCATCGTCGACAAGCTGGCCAAGCCGTTCGCGCAGCTCGACGGCCGGCTCGACGGTGTCGCCGCGCGCTTCGAAGGCGTCGCGGGCCGGATGGACGGGCTCGAGGACAAGCTGCAGAACATCCACCGCCGGCTCGACGAGCTGGGCGGTCACCTGGACAAGCAGGACGCCAAGCTCGACTCGATCCCGCAGACCACGCAGGGCCCGGTGCGCGAGCGCATCGAGCTCGCCGAGGCCACCCTGCGCGAGCGCATCGAGTCCACGGACGCCAGCCTGCGCGAACGCATCGAGACGGCCGACCACGAGCTGCGCTCGCGCGTCGACGAGCTCGACCGCGCCACCCGCGAGCGCTTCGGCAGCACCACCGACGCGCTGCGCACCGCGATCACCGAGACCGGCGAGATGGTCGACTCCTCCGCGCGCCTCGAGGGCATCGTCAACCGCCTCGACTCGGTCACCCAGCGCCTCGACGACCTGGGCAACCGCCTCGACAAGGTCGAGGACGGCTTCGTCTCCCAGCTGGGCGACCTGGACGGCTCCATCAAGACCGGCCTCTCCAAGGTCGAGGGCACCCTGGCCAAGCAGCCGGACACCGACTCGGTCGACTCCCTGGTGCGCCGCTCCAACGACGAGTCCGTGCGCCGCATCGGCGGCCAGCTGGACGAGGCCATGGCGACCTTCGCCGAACTGATGCTGGGCGGCGGCCCGGCCGTTCAGCAGATCGCCCCGCCGGCGCCTGCGCCGCGCCAGCCGCGGCGCAGCTCGCGCAACGGCCGCTCGCCGAAGGCGGTCGACCCGAAGGCGAAGAACGGCTCGGAGCCGGAAGACGCCGCTGGTGAGTGAGGTTCAGTCCTCTTGAAGTGGGCCCCTGCCGTTGGCGGGGGCCTTCTTCGTTCGGACCACTTCGTGGCAGTGCCCCCGCTGGAATCCAACGGGGGCACCGTGGTGTCCGCGTTGGCTACCGCGGGTCATCGGTCAGCCAGGGGAAGCGGAACTGATCGGGGTGTAGTTGCACGCCTCGAGGCAGGCGGACCAAGCCGGACACCAACCACATGCGGCGCTGGCTCAGACCAACCACCATCCGGAACAACCCTGCTCAACCGCAGGCCCGAACCTCATTGAAAGAGCCCCCACCGAATCCGGCAAGGGCACCTCCAAGCGAACCAGACTCAACCCCGGATGGTCTCCAAAACGATCGGCCCCGGCACCGGCGCAGCCGACGACACCGTGAACGCCCCCTCCAACGCCTCCAGCGCCCCAGCCACCGCCTCCGGCGTATCCGTGTGCAGCTCCAGCAAAGGCGAACCCTCCACCACCGGCTCCCCCGGCTTCGCCAGGCACAACACGCCCGCCGCTGCCTGCACCGGGTCTTCCTTGCGCGCCCGGCCGGCGCCGAGGCGCCAGGCGGCGACCCCCACCGAGTAAGCGTCCAAAGAAGCCAGCACGCCCGAAGCGGGAGCCGGAACCACGTGCACATGAGCAGGCTCAGGCAGCGGCGCCGAAGGATCCCCACCCTGGGCAGCGATCATCCGGCACCACGTCTCGTAAGCCTCGCCCGAGGCAAGCACGGCCGCAGGATCCACTGAGGACAACCCCGCCAGCGCAAGCATCTCCCGCGCCAACGCCACCGTCAGCGCGACCACATCCGAAGGCCCGCCGCCCTGCAACACCGACACCGCCTCGGCGACCTCCACGGCATTGCCTACCGCACACCCCAGCGGCACGTTCATGTCCGTGATCAACGCGGTCGTCGGAACACCATGCGCGGCACCGATCGAGACCAACGTCGAAGCCAGCGCGCGAGCCGAAGCGACGTCCTTCATGAAGGCACCCGAACCGGCCTTCACATCCAGTACCAGCCCCGAAGCGCCCTCGGCGATTTTCTTCGACATGATCGACGAAGCGATCAGCGGCACCGACTCCACCGTCGACGTCACGTCCCGCAGTGCGTAGAGCTTCTTGTCCGCCGGTGCCAAGCCGTCGGTGGCCGCGCAGACGACCGCGCCCACCGAGGAGAGCTGGGCGGTGATCTCGGCCAAGGAAAGAGAAGCGCGCCAGCCGGGGATGGACTCCAGTTTGTCCAGGGTGCCGCCGGTGTGGCCGAGGCCGCGGCCCGAGAGCTGCGGCACGGCGGCGCCGCACGCCGCGACGAGAGGGGCGAGCGGCAGGGTGATCTTGTCGCCGACGCCGCCCGTCGAGTGTTTGTCCACAGTGGGCCGGGAGACCGACAGGGACAGCCGCGAGCCCGACGAGATCATGGCCGCGGTCCAGCGCGAGATCTCCGCCAGCGTCATCCCGCGCAGGAAGATGGCCATCGCCAGGGCGGCCATCTGTTCCTCAGCAACGGCGCCGTGCGTGTACGCGTCCACGACCCAGTCGATCTGGGCGTCCGACAGCACGCCGCCGTCGCGCTTCGTGCGGATGATGTCGACGGCCGCGAAGGTCACGGGAGGTCCTCGGGGCCGAAGGCGTCGGGCAGCACGTCCGACATCGGCAGCACGCCGCGCGGGGTGTCGACCAGGCACGACGAGCCGCCGAGTTCGAACAGGATCTGGCGGCAGCGCCCGCACGGCATGAGCAGCTCGCCGGCGCCGCTGCGGCAGGCGACGGCCACGAGGCGGCCGCCGCCCGAGAGTCGCAGCTGGCCGGCCATCGTGCACTCGGCGCACAGACCCAGGCCGTACGACGCGTTCTCGACGTTGCAGCCCGTGACCATCCGGCCGTCGTCCACGATGCCCGCGACGCCGACGTGCAGGCCGGAGTAGGGGGCGTACGCGGAAGCAGCGGCCGTGACCGCCGCCGCGCGCAGGGCGTCCCAATCGAAGTCGGACATCAGTCACCCTCCCCTCGTCGATAAGGCGCCCCGTCGGCCTTCGGTGGACGTAGTCGTTGAGACGCCACCGCGAGCACGATCAGCGTCACGAAGTGCGCCGTGTACGGGATCAGGTCGCTCGGCAGCGTGTCGTTGGTCCAGTAGATCGCGTACAGCGCGCCGGCCCCGATCACGCCCAGCGCGGCCGCCAGCCAGCGGCGCCGGATCAGCTGCACCACCACGATCACGGCCAGCAGGATCACCGCGCCGTACAGCAGCGCGAGCACCGCCGTGCCGCCGCCGGCGAGCTGCAGGCCGTCGGCGTAGCCGAACAGCGCCGCGCCGCCCAGCAGGCCGCCGGGACGCCAGTTGCCGAAGATCATGGCGGCCAGGCCGATGTAACCGCGGCCGTTGGTCTGGTTCTCGAGATAGTCCGCGCCGCCCTTGAGCAGCACCAGCGAAGCGCCACCCATACCGGCGAAACCACCGGAGATCAGCACGCCGAGGTACTTGTAGCGGTACACGTTGACACCCAGCGACTCGGCCGCCACCGGGTTCTCACCGCACGAACGCAGCCGAAGGCCGAAGCGCGTGTGCCAGAGGAGCCAGTAGCTCACCGGCACCAGCAGGATCGCGATCATCGTGAGCGGCGCGATCCCGGTGATCAGGCCACGCAGGATGCCGGCGACGTCGGAGATGCCCACGCGCTGCTCGTTCTCCAGCGTGCCCAGCCAGTCGGACAGGCCCGAGGCCGAGTACGTGTCGAACTTCGGCACCGGCGGCGACTGGCGCGGGTTGCCCGAGATCGGTTCGAAGATCAGGTTCGCCAGATATTTGGCGACGCCCAGTCCCAGCAAGTTGATCGCCACACCGGAGACGATGTGGTTCACGTTGAAGGTCACCGTGGCCACCGCGTGCAGCAGGCCGCCGATGGCACCGAACGCGATGGCCGAGATCAGCCCGACCCAGACGCCGCCGTAGTAAGCGCCCCAGGCCGCACCGAAGGTGCCGAGGATCATCATGCCCTCGAGGCCGATGTTGACCACACCCGCGCGCTCCGACCACAGGCCGCCGAGCGCACACAGCAGGATCGGCAGCGCGAGCCGCAGGGCCGTCGACGTCGTGTTGCTCGACGTCAGCGCCGCGACACCGGTGGAGTAGGACGCCGTGGACATCACGCCGATCGCCACGACCGCCCAGATCACGCCGCGCAGCCAGCCCGGGATCCGCGGCCGGCGCTTGATCGGCTCGGTCATGCCGGAGGCGGGCTCCGGCATCGGGAACTCCGTCACCTGGCTCACACCGCACCGCCTTCCGCGACGGACGAACCCTTGCGCCCGTTGCCGGCGAGCGCTCGGCCCACCCTGCGTTGTTCGGCCGCGAGGTCGGCGCGGCGCACGACCTCGTACGCGATGACAACCGACAGCACGATGATGCCCTGCATGATCGTCGCGATCTCCTTGGACACGTTGATCTGCTCCAGCGACACCGCGGAGGTGTCGAGGAACGCCCACAGCAGCGCGCCGAACGCGATGCCACCGGGGTGGTTGCGGCCCAGCAGCGCCACGGCGATGCCGGTGAAGCCGTACATCTGCGTGGCCGTGATGCCGTAGCTGTAGTCGCGGCCGAGCAGCTCCGGCATCGCGACGAGACCCGCCACCGCGCCCGAGAGCAGCATCGCGATCAGCGTCATCCGCTTCGCGCTCACGCCACCGGCGGCAGCGGCGGTCGAGGACTCACCGCTCGCCTTGAGCTCGAAACCGAACCGCGTGCGGTTGAGCATGAACCAGTAGGCGATGCCGATCACGATGGCGATGAAGAAGAACCCGAACAGCACACCCGACCCCAGCGGCACGCCGGGGATCCGGCCCGACGGCGCGATCGTGCGCGTGCCGATGTTGTTGCCCGACTGCACACCGAACTGGTCGGCGTTCACGAGGAACGCGATGATGCCGGCGACGATCGAGTTCAGCATGATCGTGGAGATGACCTCGCTGACGCCGCGGGTCACCTTCAGCACGGCGGGAACCAGCGCGTACAGCGCGCCGGAGGCGACCGCGACGATCAGGATCACGAGGGTGTGGATCACCGGGGGCAGGTGCAGCGCGCCGCCGATGATGGCGGCCACCACGGCCGCGAACCGGTACTGGCCCTCGACACCGATGTTGAACAGGTTCATCTGGAAGCCGATGGCCACCGCGAGCCCGGACAGGTAGTACACCGTCGCGAGGTTCACCGTGTCCACGGCGGTGGAGCCCTTGAAGAGCTGCCCCACCATGGTCCCGTACGCCTCCAGCGGGTTGGCGCCGGAGATGACGAGCGCGATCGCCGAGAGCAGCACGGCGAACACGATCGCGAGCAGGGGCGGCAGCAGCCGCGTGCGCCACGAAGTCATTACGCCTCTTCACCTTCTTCGGCACCGGTCATGGCGGAACCGAGTTCCTGCGGGGTCACCGTGGCGGGGTTCGCCTCACTCACCAGGCGCCCGCGCAGCATCACGCGGATCGTGTCGGAGAGCCCGATCAGCTCGTCGAGGTCGGCGGAGATCAGCAGCACCGCGAGACCGTCGGCGCGGGCCTGGCGGATCTGTTCCCAGATCATGGCCTGCGCACCGACGTCGACGCCGCGCGTGGGGTGCGAAGCGATGAGCAGCACGGGGTTGCCCGACAGTTCGCGTCCCACGATCAGCTTCTGCTGGTTGCCGCCCGAGAGCGCGGCGGCGGGTACGTCGATGCCCGGCGTACGCACGTCGTACTCGCGCACGATGCGCTCGGTGTCGCGGCGCGCGCCGGCGATGTCGAGCAGCTGTCCGCTCGAGACCGGCTTGCGCGTCTGGTAGCCGAGGATCCGGTTGGCCCACAACGGTTGCGTGAGCAGCAGGCTGTGGCGCGTGCGGTCTTCGGCGATGTAGCCGATGCCGGCCTCGCGCCGCGCGAGCGTGCCCAGTTTCACCAGGTCGTGGATCTTCCCGTCGGCCTCGGCGAGCTCGATGTGCCCGCCGCTGGCCTTGCGCATGCCCATGATGGTCTCGACGAGCTCGGTCTGGCCGTTGCCCTCCACGCCCGCGATGCCGAGCACCTCACCCGCGTGCACGGTGAAGGCGATGTCGTCGAGCAGCTTCAGCGTGGAGTTCTCGGCCGTGAGGCTCACGTCCACCAGCCGCAGCACGTCGCGGTCGGTCACCGTCGACTCGCGCGTCTCCGGGCTGGGCAGCTCCGAGCCCACCATCATCTCCGCCAGCTGACGGCTGGTCATGGTCTTCGGGTCGACCGTGCCGACGGTGGTGCCGCGCCGGATCACCGTGACGGTGTCGGCGATCGCGCGCACCTCGTCGAGCTTGTGGGAGATGAAGAGGAAGGTGTAGCCCTCGGCCTGCATCTCGCGGACCGTGGTGAAGAGCGCGTCGACCTCCTGCGGCACGAGCACAGCGGTCGGCTCGTCGAGGATGATGATCTTCGCGCCGCGGTAGAGGACCTTCACGATCTCCACGCGCTGGCGGTCGGCCACGCCGAGCTCTTCGAGCAACGCGTCGGGCTTGGCGCGCAGGCCGGTCTGCTCCGAGAGCTTCGCGAGCCGGGCGCGCGCCTCACGGCCGATGCCGTGCAGGGGCTCCGCGCCGAGGAACACGTTCTCCGCGACGGTGAAGTTGTCGGCGAGCATGAAGTGCTGGTGCACCATGCCGATCCCGGCCTCGATGGCGTCCTGCGGGTTGCGCAGTTTCAGCTCGGTGCCGTTGATGGCGATGGTTCCCTCGTCGGGCTGCTGCATCCCGTAGAGGATCTTCATCAGGGTCGACTTGCCCGCGCCGTTCTCGCCGCAGAGGGCGTGCACCTCGCCCGCGGCCACGGTGAGGTTGACGTCGGAGTTGGCGACCACGCCCGGGAAGCGTTTGGTGATCCCGGTCAGCTGGACGGCCGTCGTGCCCCGGTCGGGGACGGCTTCGGCCTCGGGAGTGCTCATAACGAGGACATCCAGTTCTGTCGAACGCAGTTCTGACGAAACGCGCGAGGGCTCGGAAGGAAGATCCTTCCGAGCCCTGGCACGTGGCTGGTACTACTTGGCCGGCTTGTCCGAAACCTGGATGGCGCCGGAGATGATCTGGGCCTTGTACCCGTCCAGCACGTCCTTGATGTCGTCGACCTTGCCGCCCGAGGTGGCGTAGCCGACGCCGTCGACCTTGAGGTCGAAGCGCTTCGGCAGCACGCTCAGGTCGCCCTTGGCGTCGGCCTGCAGGAAGTCGAACACCGCGACGTCCACGCGCTTCAACATCGACGTGATGATGATGTCCTTGTCGGCCGCGACGGTGGCCTGGTTGTACTGGTCGGAGTCGACCCCGATGGCCAAGGCCTTGCCCGACGTCTTGGCGGCGTCGAACACACCCTTGCCGGAGGCACCGGCGGCGTGGTAGATCACGTCGGCGCCGTTGTTGATCTCGGCGGCGGCCTTCACGTTGCCCTTGGCCGGGTCCTGGAAGCCGGAGAAGTCACCGGCCGGCGTGAGGTACTCGTCCTCGATCTTGACCTTGTTCGACACGGCCTTCGCGCCCTGCAGGTAGCCGGCCTCGAACTTCTGGATCAGCGGCGTGTTCACGCCACCGATGAAGCCGATGTGGCAGTTCTTGCTCTTGTAGACGGCGGCGACGCCGGCCAGGAACGAACCCTGCTCCTCGGCGAACACCAGCGGCGTCACGTTGGGGAGCTTGATCGTGTCGTCGTCGACGATCGCGAACTTGGTGTCCGGGTGCTTCGGCGCGACGGCGGTCACGGCCGGCGCGTAGGCGAACCCGACCGCGATGATCGGGTTGAGACCCTGCGACGCCATCTGCTCCAGGCGCTGCTGCTTGGCCGACTCGCTCTCGCTCGGGCTGGCCGTGCTCTCGCTGACGGTGGTGATGCCGAGCTCGGACTTCGCCTTGTCGACACCGGCCGCGGCCGCGTCGTTGAACGAGGCGTCACCCCGGCCGCCGATGTCGAACGCCAGACCGACCTTCAGCTTGCTGCCGTCCACCTTCTCGCCGGTCGAGCTGCTGCTCGTGGCCGCGGCGGGAGCCGCGGGCGGCTTGGGGGCGGTGACGCAGCTCGAGTCCGAGCCGCTTCCCGCCGCGGTGTTGGTGCTGCTGCTCCCGCCGGTGTCCTTCGCGCACCCTGCCAAGGTGAGGACCCCGGCCATGGTCGCGGCGGCCAGCGCGGTTCCACGCATGCGACGCAACGTGTGTCTCCCTCCCCGCTGATCCAGCGGACGAATCGAGATCGACCCGGCTCCATCGCCGAGTTCGACGGCAGAACCGTACCCAACGGCAAGACGAGCGCCATAGGAAAGGCACGCTACGTGACACAAACGTTTACTCAGCGGTCCGATTCGCGACCGATCGTGTACTTACGGTGATCAACTGGTTCAGGAACGCGCTCACCAGCTGTCACCGCGGACCCGGTACCGGACCGTCGTCGCCGCGCGCGTTACCCGTCCGGACGATCTTCGTCCACCAGTCGTCGAAAGCCCGCCGAAAGCACTACTGAAGACCCCGCCGAAGGGCCCCGTCGGAGGCCGCGCGGAACGGGGCGTTGCGGACATCACGAAAACCGTTCCGGCCCGGCTTGTTTTTCACCCGCGACCGCACCCGGTTCCGGCGTGCTGAATCGAATCGACCGGGCCCGAAGCCCCAGGTCGCCTTCACCCCGGGCCGGGCGCGGCGCGTGGCCGGCGCCACACGTCCGAGTGGCTCAGGACGCTGCGGGTGTCTGGTCCATCACAGAGACGAACCCGGAGGTGAGCCGGGTGCAGATGGCGGGTCTAGCATCCTTTCATCCACGCTCGATGGCCCTAGATCTCGGCATCGCTGCCGGCGTTGTCCCCAGTGGACCGACGCCGCGGCGGGTTGCGGACCTCACCGGTCACCCGGGCACAACAGATGACGTTGGAGGCCGTTCACCGATGTCCACCACGGCGAGCTCCGCCACTGAGGCGGCAGCGAGCGATCGGGCGGGTGCCTCACGCCGGCAGGGGACCTTCTACCGGGGCGACCCCGGCATGTGGTCCTGGGTGCTGCACCGCATCACCGGCGTGCTGACATTCTTCTTCTTGTTCGTGCACGTGCTCGACACCGCGCTGGTGCGCGTGTCGCCGAACACCTACGACCAGGTGATCGACACGTACAAGACGCCGCTCGTGAACCTGCTCGAGGTCGGTCTCGTCGGGGCGGTCCTCTTCCACGCCCTCAACGGCATCCGCGTCATGCTGGTCGACTTCTGGTCCAAGGGACCGAAGTTCCAGAAGACGATGCTGTGGGTGATCGGTGTCGTGTGGGTCGTCGTGATGATTCCGGGTGCCTTCTTCATGCTGAAGCGCACGGCCGAGATGCTCTTCGGGGGTAACTGACCATGGCCGACTCGCTCGTCATCGAATCGCCGCGCACCCCGAAGCGTCCCGCGGCCCGTCGCAGCAACTTCGAGCTGTACAGCTGGCTGTTCATGCGCATCTCGGGCCTCGCGCTGATCATCCTGGTGCTCGGCCACCTGCTGATCATGAACATCCTCGACGGCGGTGTGCACCGCATCAACTGGGGCTTCGTCGCCGGCCGCTGGGCCTCTCCGTTCTGGCAGTTCTGGGACCTCGCGATGCTGTGGCTCGCCGAGATCCACGGCGGCAACGGCCTGCGCACGATCATCGACGACTACGCGCGCAAGGACTCCACGCGGTTCTGGCTGAAGATCCTGCTGTACGTGTCGATGGTCCTGATCCTGGCCGTCGGCACGCTGGTGATCTTCACGTTCGACCCCGAGATGCCCGCCAGCTAGGCGCACCCACCACACACTGCTCGATTCCTGATAAGCGGAGCAATCCCTATGCAGTTCCACAAGTACGACGTGGTGATCGTCGGTGCCGGCGGCGCCGGCATGCGCGCGGCCATCGAGTCCGGCCAGCGCGCCCGCACCGCGGTCCTCACGAAGCTGTACCCGACGCGGTCCCACACCGGCGCCGCCCAGGGCGGCATGTGCGCCGCGCTGGCGAACGTCGAAGAGGACAACTGGGAGTGGCACACCTTCGACACCGTCAAGGGCGGTGACTACCTGGTCGACCAGGACGCGGCGGAGATCATGGCCAAGGAGGCCATCGACGCGGTCCTCGACCTGGAGAAGATGGGCCTGCCGTTCAACCGCACGCCCGAGGGCAAGATCGACCAGCGCCGCTTCGGCGGCCACACACGTGACCACGGCAAGGCCGCGGTGCGCCGCGCCTGCTACGCCGCGGACCGCACCGGCCACATGATCCTGCAGACGCTGTACCAAAACTGCGTCAAGTACGGCACGGAGTTCTTCAACGAGTTCTACGTGCTCGACCTCGTGACCAGCGAGGACGAGAACGGCAACCCGATCGCGTCCGGCGTGGTGGCCTACGAGCTGGCCACCGGCGAGCTGCACGTGTTCCAGGCCAAGTCCATCGTGTTCGCCACCGGCGGCGCGGGCAAGATCTTCAAGACGACGTCGAACGCGCACACCCTCACCGGTGACGGCCTCGGCATCATCTTCCGCAAGGGCCTGCCGCTGGAGGACATGGAGTTCTTCCAGTTCCACCCGACCGGCCTCGCGGGCCTGGGCATCCTGATCTCCGAAGCCGTCCGCGGCGAGGGCGGGATCCTGCGCAACTCCGAGGGCGAGCGCTTCATGGAGCGCTACGCCCCCACCATCAAGGACCTCGCGCCGCGCGACATCGTCGCCCGCTCGATGGTCCAGGAGGTGCTGCAGGGCCGCGGCATGGGCCCGAACAAGGACTACGTGGTCCTCGACGTGACCCACCTGCCGGTGGAGGTCCTCGAGACCAAGCTGCCGGACATCACCGAGTTCTCGCGCACCTACCTGGGCGTCGACCCGGTGAAGGAGCCGGTGCCGGTGTTCCCGACGTGTCACTACGTGATGGGCGGCATCCCGACCAACATCCACGGCGAAGCGCTGCGCGACAACGAGAACGTGATCCCGGGCCTGTACGCGGCCGGCGAGGTCGCGTGCGTGTCGGTGCACGGCTCGAACCGCCTGGGCACCAACTCGCTGCTGGACATCAACGTGTTCGGCCGCCGGGCGGGCATCGCGGCCGCGGAGTACGCGCTGGCCCACGAGCACGTGGAGCTGCCGGAGCTGCCGACCAAGCTGGTCGAGGAGCAGCTCTCGGGTCTGCTGTCGGAGCACGGTGACGAGCGCGTCGCCGACATCCGCAAGGAAATGCAGCAGACGATGGACTCGCACGCTTCGGTGTACCGCACCGAGGACACGCTCAAGCAGGCGCTCACGGACATCCAGGCGCTGAAGGAGCGGTACACGCGGATCACCGTGTCGGACAAGGGCAAGCGGTACAACACCGACCTGCTCGAGGCCGTCGAGCTGGGCTTCCTGCTCGAGCTGGCCGAGGTCCTGATCGTGGGCGCCCTGGCGCGCAAGGAGTCCCGCGGCGGCCACGCCCGCGAGGACTACCCGACCCGCGACGACACGAACTTCATGCGCCACACCATGGCGTACAAGCAGGGCGAGGGCCTCTCGGCCGACATCCGCCTCGACTACAAGCCGGTGACCTTCACGCGATACGAGCCGATGGAGCGGAAGTACTGATGACTGCGGCAACCACCGAAGAAGCCCCCGCGGCCTCGCAGGACCACACGCCGATCACGGTCACGCTGAAGATCCTGCGCTTCAACCCCGAGGTCGACACCGAGCCGCACTGGGAGTCCTACGACGTCCCCGCGCAGCGCACCGACCGGCTGCTCAACCTGCTGTTCTACGTCAAGGACTACGTCGACGGCACGTTCTCGTTCCGCCGTTCGTGCGCCCACGGCGTGTGCGGTTCCGACGCCATGCAGATCAACGGCATCAACCGTTTGGCCTGCAAGGTGCTCATGAAGGACCTGCTGGAGAAGGACGGCAAGAAGACCGTCATCACCATCGCCCCGATCAAGGGCCTGACGACGTTGAAGGACCTCTACGTCGACATGGACCCGTTCTTCGAGGCCTACCGGTCGGTGAAGCCCTACCTCATCAACTACGGCCACGAGCCCTCCCGCGAGCGCATCCAGTCCCAGGCCGACCGTGACCGCTTCGACGACACCACCAAGTGCATCCTCTGCGCCTGCTGCACGTCGTCCTGCCCGGTCTACTGGAACGACGGCTCGTACTTCGGCCCCGCCGCGATCGTGAACGCCCACCGCTTCATCTTCGACTCGCGCGACGACGCGGCCGAGGAGCGGCTGGACATCCTGAACGACGCCGAGGGCGTGTGGCGCTGCCGCACCACGTTCAACTGCACGGACGCCTGCCCGCGCGGGATTCAGGTGACGAAGGCGATTCAGGAAGTGAAGAGGGCTTTGCTGTTCAAGCGGGTCTGATAATTTCGCTGTCGAGAGGCCCCCATCCGGTATGCCGGATGGGGGCCTTTTCGTTGCCGGTTCGCAGCCAAGTCGGACAAAACTCCCCTGAACGGAGCTAGGGCGACTGTGCGTGATGGGACTAACCTGGCGAGTTACCGATGTCTCATACGGTCGTGCGACGGGGAACGAACAGATGAGCGCTGGTGCGGAACTGCGGAAGGTGCTTTCCCAACGTGGGGCACCGTTGATCGCCGATCTCGAAGAACTCGTGTTCCGGCACGGTTACTTGCGGGTGTTCGCCGCGACGGTGGCCTCGCTCGGCAGTGTCGGCCTGCTCGGCGAGGTGCTCGGCTTGGCCTGGCTGCAGACCACGTTCGCGAGCATCGCGGGTGGGCTGTTCGTGATCGCGAGCGCGATTTCCTTCGCCGGCACGCACAAACTCCGCACCAGGGTGAAGCACAGCGAGGAACTCCTGCACAGCTACGCCGACGCGCTCGCCGTGCGCACCCGCAAGCCCATCTCGGTGCAGGAGTGGAAGCAGGAAGTGACCGTGGAGGACAACGGCGACGCGTTCTGCCGCCGAGTTCTCGTGCTCCACGAAGCGGGCGACCGGATTCCGAGGTATCTCTCGGTGAACCTGGTGTACTACGGCACCACACCGTTGTCCGAACGCGGCCGCAGATTGGTGGAGTGCAAAGCTTTCCACGCCGGACCGGAAGACGTCGATCAGCGAACGCGTGCCAATGCGACGTCCATCTGGTCCACTTCTTCCAACGGTAAACCGAAGCTCGACCTCTACATTCACCTCGGCAACGTGGTTCAGGAGGGCGATGTGGTCACGGTCGAATGGACCTGGCCGAAGTACTCCGTGGATCTGATGACCGGCGCGGAACCCGAGGCGTTCGACGTCCTGTTCACAAAGGACGTGAGCAAGTTCGAGCACCGCGTGATCTTCCGCAACGTCAAACACGATTCGTCGTTCGTGGTGCGCAACCAGGGCGCGCAGGGGCTGCGCCGGATCCGCCAGGGCAAGGACGTGGTCGTGGAGTTCTCCGCCGCGAATCCGAAAATGTCTCACCGCATGGGCTTCATCGCGGATTACTCACGCGACGACTGACAAGACGACAGACAAGGCGGCCGGCAACAGGAAAGGGCCCGGAGTCGAAACTCCGGACCCTTTCCCGGGTGCGCGATCGGGTGAACCGATCAGTTTCCACCCGTTTCGGAACCGCCGTGCATACGAAGTCCATTCACATTGCCGAGCCACCTGATGGCGGCTCGCGGGGTCGCTGAATATACCCCGCGCCCCCTCGGCCGTCGTGCCGGCCCACCCATCGGGATACGCGATCACCGAGTGCCGCCGAATGATCACTTGTCGGCGGACACACGTTCCTCCGATCGGGTGGCGCGCACCGCACGCCACCCCAGCACGCCGATGTTCGTCCCCAGCACGAACGACACCACCGTGAGCACCGCGTGCACGAAGAAGTACGCCGTGGGCGAGCCGTCCGGGGCCCACGATTGGGTGCTGGCCCAGAGGTTCTTGGCGAAGGTGATCCAGATGATCCAGGACCACACGCCGAACAGCAGCAGGAAGACCGCGGTACCTCGCGAAATGCGCATGCCCCTGAGTATGCAACCGGGCTCTCGGCGCTAGATTGCGTGGGTGCGCAGAGTTTTCTCCCGGTCGCTCCCGGTCCTCGTCGCGATGCTGGTCGTCGTGGGGCCGGTGAGTCAGCAGGCCCACGCGGTCGGACGAGGCCCGGCGGCCACGCAGGCCCAGCCCTGCCAGGGCCAGGCCGCGCCACCCGCGCCCGTCGACACGTCCGAGAAGCCGGCGCCCGGGCAGACCGTGCCGCCGCCGTTGCCGGTGCCCGTGGAGCCCGTGGGCGGGCTGCGGATGGGCGGCTGCGGGATGGTCCTGCCCGACGGCGCGCTCAACCCGCCGGACGGCAACACGGCCGCGTCGTGGGTGGTGCAGGACCTCGACACCGGTGACGTGATCGCGGCGAAGGACCCGCACGCGCGCGAGCGGCCGGCGTCGCTCATCAAGACGCTGCTGGCGCTGGTCGTGGTGTCCGAGATGAAGCCCGACCAGATCGTGGTGCCGACCAAGGAGGACGCCGAGCAGGAGTGCACCTGCGTCGGCATCACGGCGGGGGCGTCGTACACCGTCGACCAGCTGCTGCACGGCCTGCTGATGCACTCGGGCAACGACGTGGCCCACGCGTTCGCCACGGCGCTCGGCGGAGTCGACATCACGACGACCAAGATGAACCTGCTGGCCAAACGCATCGGCGCCACGGACACGCGCGCGGCGACGCCGTCGGGGCTCGACGGGCCCGGGATGTCGACGTCGGCCTACGACCTGAGCCTGATCTTCCACTACGCGATGAAGCAGCAGGAAATCGCGCAGGCCGTGGCCACGAAGTCGTACACGATCCCGCCGGCGGGTGGGAAACCCGCCATTCCGGTCTACAACGACAACAAGCTCCTCGGCGTCTACCCCGGCTTCCTCGGCGGCAAGACCGGGTTCACCGACGACGCCCGCCACACCTACGTGGGCGCCGCGCAGCGCGACGGGCACCGGCTGGCCGTGGTGATGATGCGCGCGGAGCAGCGGCCCACGAAGGTGGTCGACCAGGCGGGCAAGCTGCTCGACTACGGCTTCGCGCTGGAGGACGACCACGCCGCGCCCGTGGGCCGCATCGCGTACGAGGCCCTCGTGGCCACGGCGCCGCCCGCTCCCCCGGCGAACGTCGCCGCCGGCGCGGCTTCAGCGGCCGCGCCCGCGAAGGACGACCCGTTCGGCACCACCGGCTGGATCCTCACGCTGGTGGTCGCCCTCATCATCATCGGCGGGTTCGTGATCGGCCACCAGCGCAAGAAGCAGGCCTAGTCGCGCCGGCGGCCCATCCAGCCGAGCAGCGCGCCCACGCTGAACACGCCCGCCGCCGTGCCCAGGCCGAATCCACGTTGGACGGTCACGCGCGGCTCCAGCCGCACCGGCGCCGGCGGCCGCACGACCTTGCGCTGGTTCTCCTTCGCCGTCGCGGTCCACGCCGTGACCATGAGCAGGAAGCGCGACACCAGGTTCGCGAACACGAGCAGACCGATGATCGGCCCGAAGATCGCCGCCGCCGGTGATTTCGTCACGCTCGCGAGGTAGATCGACGCCACCTGCTGCAGGATCACGAACCCGATCGCGGCCACGATCGCGCCCTTCACCGCGCTGCGCATCGCCACGTGCTCGCGAGGCAGCCGCGCGATGACCCAGATGAACACGAGCGTGTTGGCCGCCAGGCCCAGGATGATCGTCGCCACGCGCAGCGCCCACACGGCCCAGGTCGCGTGTTCCAGGCCGACGAGTTCGAGCAGGTACTGCCCCACCCCGCCGCCGGCCGCCGTCACCGCGAACGACACGATCAGCGCCACGCCGAGCCCCACGAGCGAGAGCAGGTCCTTGATCGTCGTCGCCACGATCGGCTGCTGCTTCTTCTCCTGACCCCACTGCGCGGTGAGGGCGTCACGCAGGTTCGACATCCAGCCGATGCCCGAGTAGAGCGCCAGCAGCAGACCGAAGATCCCGATACCGCTGCCGGACTTGATGGCCGCGTCGACGATCTGCGTCACGAGTCCTTGTAGCGCCTCGGGCACGGAACTCTTGATCCCGTTGCTGATCTGGTCGATCACCGCCTGATCGCCGCCCACGACGATGCCCACGACCGCGAACGCCACCATGAAGATCGGGAACACCGCCAGCACACTGAAGTACGTGATAGCGGCGGCGTAGTGGTTGCCGTAGTTTTCGCCGAAGGATTCATTGGCTCGGATCAGGTGATCCAGCCACGGGTACTTCCGCCGCAGCCGAGGCAGCAGCTTTTCCTGGTCACCAGTCTTGTTCGCCACCGTAAAACGGTAAACACGGTGGGTGAGAGCCGCAACGCGAGCGGCCACTCCGGGTCAGTGCAGAGCGGCCAGAACGGCTCGATAAGCCTCGTCGACGTGGCCGGCCGCGGTCGTGATCACGCGCGCCCGCGGCCGTTCGGCCAGGAAAGCTTCGAGGTGGTCGTAGAACTCGCCGACTTCGGCCGCGGTGGTTTCGTGGTGCTCCGGCCGGGGTACGCGGTCGGCGAAGCGGTTCAGGACGTTGTCGCGGCTGTCCCAGAGCACGAGCTCGTGGAGGGCCGCGCCGGTTTCGTGCGCGAGATTCTCCAGCTGCAGCAGGAAATCCGGGCGGGCGAGCAGCTGCGGGACCACCACGTCGTGGCCCGCGGTGAGGTGCGCTCGCGCGGCGGCGAGGGCCAACGCGCGGGCCGCTTCCCCGGATTCACGCGGCCGCTCCCGCCAGCCGCCGACGAGCACGCGGATGCGGTCGATGTCGAGGTTCAGCGCGGGCGGGTGGTCTTCGGCGAACCGCGCCGCCAGCGTCGACTTGCCGATGGCGGGCGGTCCGTTGAGGACGATCAGTCGCACCTGTACCCCTTGAAAACCTAGGCTCCCTGGAAGGCCCGGGCGATCTTCTGCCCGGCGGGCACCAGCAGGGTGTTGGCTTCGGCGAGGCTGATGCCGTCGGGGTGCGCGTCGTGGTCGTCGACGTTCAACTCGAAGGCGAAGCGGCCCTTGCGGAAGATCAGCACGCCCCGGGTTTTCACCGACAGGGTGTCAGTCATGATCTTCGATTCGTCACCGATCGCGGTCGACGGTGCCTGGCCGCCGTGGGCACCGGCGGTGTTCTCCACGTACTGCTTGGCGGCGTCGTCGGTGAGGAAGCTCGTGGCCGTGAGCGAGAGGGCCTTGCGCGAGAGCGGGTCGTCCTCGCCGGTGCCGCGCTCGCAGGTGATCTGCACGTAGTTGCGCTGCTGCGGGTCGTGCGGGAACACGATGTCGCCGACGGCGGTGCCCGGCGTCTCGGTGACCAGCGGCGACGTCTCGGCGCCGATGGCGGGCGTCACCGTGTTGGCGGTGAGCAGCGGGCACGGCTGCGCGACGGGCACGGGGAACACCGGGCTGGCGTAGTCGACGGTGCTCGGGCCGGCCGGGGCGTTGGTCTGCTTCTCGAGGTTCTGCATCACGCGCTTGGCGATGTCCTGCAGTTTCCCGGCGTTGCCGGCGCCCTTGAGATCGAAGTCGAAGCTGGCCACGGTGTCACCGAGGATCACGGCGGCCTCGCCCGAAGCGTCGGGTTCGGGCACCGGGCGGCGCTTCGAGTAGGCGTGCACCGCGCCGAGGGTGATGCTCGCCGGTGCGCCGACGAACGCCGCCGCCGTCTCGGCCGCCGACGGCACGTACGCCGGCTGCGAAACCGCGACCGACAGCGTCTCCTGAAGCGTGCTGTCCTTCGACTCCAGGGCGTACGTGCACTCGTTGAGCGCCTCGCCGGGGGCCTGGGAGTAGGTGATGGCCGAGGTCTCGAGCGGGCCCTTGCCGTCGCCGGTCAGGTAGATGCGCTTGAAGTTCACGACGTTCGGGTCCGGCCGCGAGCCGACCTTCACGCCGAGGTCGGTCAGGTCGTTCAGCGACAGCAGGTTGCACGCCTGGATCACCGGCTTGCCGCCGACCTGCACGGCCTGAGCGTGGGGCTTTTCCTTCAGCGGCGCGGGGTCCGGGTAGTCGGAGCCTTCGTAGCCGGGCCGCTGCGTGGTCTGGCCATCCGGGATCCCCGACGCCTGCTGGCTGTCCGGAGTGGACTCACCGCACCCGGCGAGCAGCACCAGGACAGCCAAAAAGGACAGACTTTTCTTCAATTTTTGTCCCCCGACAAATGTTTCTCAGCGAGCGGCCGGCAGGAAGCCCAACCGCTCGTATACGGTGGCGAGCGTGGGCGCTGCCACCTCCCGTGCGCGCTGCGCCCCGCGGGCGAGCACCTTGTCGAGCTCGGCCACGTCGTCCAAATAGGACTGCACGCGGGCCTGGATCGGCGTGACCCACTCGACGAGGACTTCGGCGAGGTCCTTCTTGAGGTCGCCGTAGCCCTTGCCGTCGTACGCCGCCTCGAGGTCGGCGATCGAGCGCTCGGCGAGCGCCGAGTAGATGCTGAGCAGGTTGGACACGCCGGCCTTGTTCTCGGCGTCGAACTTGACCTCGCGGCCGGTGTCGGTCACCGCCGAGCGGATCTTCTTGGCCGAGCGCTTCGGGTCTTCGAGCAGCTCCACCAGGCCGTTGGCCGCGGACGCCGACTTGCTCATCTTGGCCGTCGGGTCCTGCAGGTCGTAGATCTTGGCCGTGTCCTTCACGATGTAGGGCTCGGGGACCACGAACGTCTTGCCCAGGCGGTTGTTGAAGCGCTGCGCGAGGTTGCGCGTGAGCTCCAGGTGCTGGCGCTGGTCCTCACCGACCGGCACGGCGTTGGCCTGGTAGAGCAGGATGTCGGCGGCCTGCAGAATCGGGTAGGTGAACAGCCCGACGCTGGCCCGGTCGGCGCCCTGTTTGGCCGACTTGTCCTTGAACTGCGTCATCCGGCTGGCCTCGCCGAACCCGGTCTGGCATTCGAGCACCCAACCGAGCTGCGCGTGCTCCGGCACGTGGCTCTGGACGAACAGCGCACTGCGCTCCGGATCCACCCCGATGGCGAGCAACTGCGCGGCCGAGCGGCGCGTGCGCTCGAGCAGCACCTTCGGGTCCTGCTCCACGGTGATGGCGTGCAGGTCCACGACGCAGTAGAAGGTCTCGTGCGTGTCCTGCAGCTTCACCCACTGCCGCAGCGCGCCGAGGTAGTTGCCGAGGTGGAACGAGTCGGCCGTCGGCTGGATCCCGGAAAGCACCCGCAGGCGCCCGTTCTGTTCGTCGGACACGTCGGGGATTCTTTCAGGAGCTTTCGGGAGGCGCAGGGGTGGGTCCGCGGGGAGGTCGCTTTTCGGAGCTTTGGCGGGGGCGTGAGCGGGGTCTCAGGAGTTGGTGGGTGTCGATGGCTGCCAACTGGATGACTGCGGGTCCGTGCGGCTACAAGCCCGACCGGGTCGCTGTGAGGCAAGCCGTGCGGTGCGAGTGGCCGGGCCGGCATGGGGCGAGTTGTTGCTGGTCCAGGGTGCTTCAGAGCGCCGCTCGGAGCTGGGCCACGAGTAGGCGGCGGGCCAACGGGGATCCGCCCTCGCCAGGCGCGAGTGCTGCGTGGCCAGGTTCTGCCGCAAGGGAGCGGCTGTGCTCGGGGCCACTGCACGGGGGCCGATTGGCCCGACCGGGCCGGAAATGTCGTGCTTGTCGCGTGGCTGCCGGGCCGCTGGGACCACTGGGGCCCGCGGTCAGGGCGTCAGGGCTGCCGGATCGGCGCGAGGGGCCGGGTGGGGTCTTCGGTGGCGACGGACTCGGCCGCGGGCTCGGGCGTGGCGAGCGCGGTGGCCGCGCGGGCCTTGCGGCGCTGGCGCAACACGCCGAGGGCCATGCCGACGATGCCGAGGGCCACGGCGACCAGCCCGACCGGGCCGAGGATGCCGAAGCCGGGTGAAGCGGTCTCCGCGCGGACCACGCCGTCGTCGGCGAGGGCCGTGCCGCTGCCGACCAGCAGCAGCACGGCGGGCAGCACGACGAGCGTTGCCGACCGGGCCGAGCGCAGCGTGGACCGCAACAGGAGATGACCTGGGTTGCGCACCGGAGTGCCTCCCGCGAAGTGATGTTCCTGGCGAGATCTCTCACCCGTAAGGATGAGCCGTTCTGTGAAAAAACTACCGAGCGTGTCAAGACCTGTCGGTTCTGATCAACTCGGGCGCCGACACTAGCGCCCGTCCGGGGAACCCGGGTGACCACCCCCAGGCTGACGGTGTCACTGGTGGTCAGCGCCTTGCGGCGCGATTCCGGTCGCCCGAACGGCCGTTCGCGGTGTCCGGTTGACCCGATTCCGATCGCACGCCGCGAGCAAAACGTGAAAAACACTCACCCGTTCGGCGGCATCGGACTACGGACAGCAAGTTATTCACCAACTCCACTGCTCTGATCGCGTCTTCTTGACCATGGAGCCCTGTTCACCCTGAAGTGATTGGTCTATACCTCATTGGTGTAGACCACTCCCCAGGGCAAACAAAGGAGTTAGCCCATGTCCCTGCGAAGGATCCTCACCGCCGTCGGAATGGCCGCCGCGGCCGCGGTCGCGGTGCTCGTGCCGGCCACCACCGCGGCGACCGCCGCGCCCGCCGCGAGCTTCGTCGTGAGCGAGGCGCAGTTCAACCAGATGTTCCCGGGGCGGAACTCGTTCTACAGCTACAGTGGACTCACCAACGCACTCGGCGCGTACCCGGGCTTCGCGAATTCCGGCAGTGACACCGTGAAGAAGCAGGAAGCCGCGGCGTTCCTCGCGAACGTGAGCCACGAAACCGGTGGCCTGGTGTACATCGTGGAGCAGAACACCGCGAACTACCCGCACTACTGCGACACGAGCCAGTCGTACGGCTGCCCCGCCGGCACCGCCGCGTACTACGGCCGCGGCCCGATCCAGCTCAGCTGGAACTTCAACTACAAGGCC
The DNA here is from genome assembly GCF_035918295.1 of Amycolatopsis rhabdoformis. Taxonomy (GTDB): domain Bacteria; phylum Actinomycetota; class Actinomycetes; order Mycobacteriales; family Pseudonocardiaceae; genus Amycolatopsis; species Amycolatopsis rhabdoformis. Next base: position 8,977,156 of record NZ_CP142149.1, on the reverse strand, counting down.
GCCGGCGACGCGCTCGGCATCGACCTGCTGCACAACCCGAACCTCGTGCAGAACGACTCGGCCGTCGCCTGGAAAACCGGCCTCTGGTACTGGAACACCCAAAGCGGCCCCGGCACCATGACCCCCCACAACGCCATGGTCAACGGCCGCGGCTTCGGCGAAACGATCCGCAGCATCAACGGCTCCATCGAATGCAACGGCGGCAACCCCGCCCAAGTCCAAAGCCGCATCGACGCGTACCGCAAGATCACCGGCATCCTGGGCGTCGACCCGGGTGGCAACCTCAGCTGCTGAGGCACCTGAGGCTGTCGGAAAAGCCCCTCGGTGGCGGCCGAGGGGCTTTTCCGTTGCTCTGACAGGAAACCGGCGCGGGTGACGGGTTCAGCCAGTCCGTGGGCCAAACAGCGCGACGTCACGCCTCGGCCGCCGACACCCGGCACCCAGCGCGCCGCCTTCGCACCACACCAACGACTCAGCGAGGAAAAGGCACGTCGTACGTAGCCGTGACCGGAGCGTGGTCCGACCAGCGTTCCGCGTACGTCGCCGCTCGTTCGACGACCACGGACTGCACCGCGGCGGCCAGGGTGGGGGTGGCCAGTTGGCAGTCGATGCGCCAGCCGGAGTCGTTGTCGAAGGCCTGGCCGCGGTAGGACCACCAGGTGTAGGGGCCCGGGCCGTCGTGGAGGCGGCGTTGGACGTCGACGTAGCCGGCCTCGGAGTAGACGCGGCCGAGCCACTCGCGTTCTTCCGGCAGGAAGCCCGAGTTCTTGTGGTTGCCCTTCCAGTTCTTCAGGTCGACGGTGTCGTAGGCGATGTTCCAGTCGCCCACCACCACGACCTCGCGGCCGGCCGCGGCGGCCTTCGCGCGCAGCTCGGCGAGGTGCGGGAGGAAGGCCGCCATGAAGCGTTCCTTCTCGTCCTGGCGCTCGGTGCCGACGTCGCCGCTCGGGAGGTACAGGCTGGCCACCACGACACCCGGCAGGTGCATTTCGAGGTAGCGCCCGCTGTCCTCGAACTCGGGCTCGCCGAAGCCGACGCGCACCTCGTCCGGCTCGACGCGGCTGTAGAGCGAGACGCCGTTGCGGCCCTTGGCCGACGAGGGCGCGTGGGCGGCGAACCAGCCCTCGGGTTCGACGACGTGCGCGGGCAGCTGCGCGGCCTCGGCCCGCACCTCCTGGCAGGCGACGACATCGGCCTTCGTGGTGGCGAGCCACTCGACGAAGCCCTTCTTCACGGCGGCCCGCAGGCCGTTGACATTCACGGTGGAGACGGTCAGCACCCCGCGCACGCTACCCGCCGGGCCCGACAATCCTGTGCCAGACTGCGCCCATGGCCCGACTGACCGTGCTCGGCAGCTGCGGCGCCTGGCCCGAACCCGGCCGCGCGTGCGCGGGATTCCTTCTCTCCCAAGGCAACCACCACGTCGTGCTCGACCTCGGCTACGGCACCGCGAGCCGCCTGTTCACGCATGTCGCCGCGAAGGACCTCGACGCCGTGGTGATCACCCACGAGCACCCCGACCACGTCGCGGACCTCACGGCGCTCAGCCGCGCGTGGCACGACACCGCGGAAACCAAGCGCCTGCCGCTGCACTGCACCCCTGGCGTGCTGCACCGGCTCGAAGCCGCCGAGCCGCGGCCGCACCCGGCGACGATCTTCGACGTCCGCCCCTTCGCCCAGCCTGAAACCGTCGGCCCCTGGCAGCTCACCTCCGCGCCGCTCCCCCACCACGTGCCCGACCACGGCGTGCGGCTGAGCTCGCCGCACGGCACCGTCGCGTACTCCGGCGACACCGGCCCGTCGAGGCTGCTCGTGGAGCTGGCCCGCAGCGCCGACCTGTTCATCTGCGAAGCCACGCTCCAAGGCGAGCCGCCGGACGAGCCGCGCCACCTGCTCACCGCCGCGGAGGCCGGGCGCACGGCGGCCGAGGCAGGGGTCCGGACCTTGCTGCTCACGCACTTCTGGCCCGGCGCCGACCGAGCCGTGTCGGCCGCGGAAGCCCGCAGGGAGTTCGACGGCGAGGTGCTCGTGGCCGACGAAGGCCTGACCATCGAGCTTGACGAGCGGTAGCTAACGCCATTAGCTTTAAAGCTATGACAGTTAGCCAACCTCGTGTCGCCTAGAGCCGGCCTCACGCCCGACGCCGTCGTCACCCTCGCCCTCGAGGTGGTGGACGCCGACGGTGCCGAAGCGCTCAGCCTCGCCAAGGTCGCCGAACGCGCGGGTGTCGCCACGCCCTCGCTCTACAAGCACGTCGGCGGTCTCGCCGCGCTGCGCCGGCTGATCGACCTGCGCGTGGCCGCCGAGATGACCGAAGCGTTGCGCGGCGCCGCGACCGGCCGTTCAGGTGACGACGCGATCGAGGCCCTCGCCGACGCCTACCGCGCGTACCTGCGCGCCCACCCCCACCGCGTCGCCGCGCTGGAAACCGCGCCCGACGAAGGCGACGAGGAGCTCGCGAAGGCCACGCACGGCGTCGCCGAAGTCGCCTTCGCCGTGCTTCGCCCGTACGGCTTCAACCAAGCGAAGACGGTGCACGCGACGCGGTGCCTGCGCGCTGCCGTGCACGGCTTCGCGAGCCTCGAAGCGTCCGGCGGGTTCGGCCGGCCCGAAGACGTCGACGCCAGCTTCACGCTCCTGAAAACGATGCTCGTGCGCGGCATCGCCGACTACACCAGCTGAGGAGAACCCATGTCCTTCGTCCTCGCCGTCCTGCTGTTCACCGTCGCGCTCGGGATCCCCGACGCGCGGTTTCCCTGGCAGGCCAACGCCAAGCCCGCCGAGAGCGAGGTAACCAGATGATCGCCGGGCACTTCGGGCTCGCCGCCGCCGTGAAGGCCGGCCGGCCCGCCATTCCCGTGTGGACGCTGATGCTGGCCACCGCGTGGCTCGACATCGTGTTCACGCCGCTCTACCTGGCCGGCATCGAAACCATCGACCAGTCCGGCGGCACGGGCTACGGCGAAGGCGTGATCCACGCCGACTACACCCATTCGCTCGTCGGCGCGCTCGTGCTCTCGGCCCTGTTCGGCCTGGTCGCGGCCCGCCGGCTCGGACGCAGCGCCGGCGTGACGCTCGGCGCCGTGGCGTTCTCGCACTGGCTGCTCGATCTCCTGGTGCACCGCGCCGATCTGCCGATCCTGCCCGGCAACGCCGGCCACCTGCCGACGTTCTGCTTCGGCCTGTGGCGGCTGCCCGTGGTGTCGATGACCGTGGAGGTGCTGCTGCTCGTGGTCGGCATCGGCCTCTACTGGCGGGCCGCGGCGAAACGCGACCGGCGCAAGGCGCGCACGTTGGCGCTGATCGCGGCGCTCTCAGGTGTGGTGACGGTGGCGCTGGACTTCGCGGGCGTCTAGCGCCAGCCGGATCGGAAGCTCAGCACTTCGACCCGTCGAGCGGCTTCACGAAGTTGCTCGCCACCCACTTGTCCTTCGCGACCTCGCGGAACCCGTTCTGCTGCACCGGCATCGCGTCGAGCTCGGCGCCGTTGAGGTACTTGCCGACGATCTTGCCGTTGCCGTTCGGGGTTTCGCGCGCGTTGAGCACGTCGGCGGTCACCGCGACGCGGCACCCGGTCGGGGAACCCTGGGCGTCGGCCTGGCCCTTCTGGTTCACGACGTAGATCACGATCACCGCGACGATGACACCGATGATGATCAGCATCTTCTTCGGCACCAATCCCAGGATCACGGCCGCTCCTCGATCGCCAACAGTTCCCAGTCGCCAAAAATCGGGCTCCACCAGGGTAGACACGGAGTGGGTCCGCCCGACAGGTCCGGTCGTGCAGACCACCCGGAGGCGCCAACAGCGTCACCCGGTGGTGACAGTGCGTGTTCACGACGAAGGGGCACCTCGGAAGACTCCTCCGAGGTGCCCCTTCGTGGTGGTGGGTAAGGCAGTTCAGCCGGTGGCCGAATGAGGCCCGAAGATCAGCCCTGCGCGATCTTCTTGGCCAGGTTCTCGTCGAGCGTGCCGAGGAACTCCTCGGTGGTCTGCCACGGCTGCTCCTTGCCGATCAGCAGCGCCAGGTCCTTCGTCATCTTGCCGCCTTCGACGGTGTCGATGACCACGCGCTCGAGCTTGTTCGCGAAGCCGATGAGCTCCGAGTTGCCGTCGAGCTTGCCGCGGTGCTCCAGGCCCCGGGTCCACGCGTAGATCGACGCGATCGGGTTCGTGGAGGTCGGCTTGCCCTGCTGGTGCTGGCGGTAGTGGCGGGTGACCGTGCCGTGGGCCGCCTCGGCCTCGACGGTCTTGCCGTCCGGCGTGCGCAGCACCGACGTCATCAGGCCGAGCGAGCCGAAGCCCTGGGCCACGGTGTCGGACTGCACGTCACCGTCGTAGTTCTTGGTGGCCCAGACGTAGCCGCCTTCCCACTTCAGCGCCGCGGCGACCATGTCGTCGATGAGGCGGTGCTCGTAGGTGAGGCCCTTGGCGTCGAAGTCGGCCTTGTACTCGGCCTCGAAGACCTCCTGGAACACGTCCTTGAACATGCCGTCGTAGGCCTTGAGGATCGTGTTCTTGGTGGAGAGGTAGACCGGGTAACCGCGGTCGAGCCCGTACTGCAGCGACGCGCGCGCGAAGTCCTCGATCGACTTGCGGTAGTTGTACATCCCCATGGCGACGCCGCCGCCCTCGGGGAAGTTGGTGACCTCGAACTCCATCGGCTCGGAGCCGTCGGCCGGGGTGTAGGTCATGGTGACCGTGCCGGGGCCGGGGACCTTGAAGTCGGTGGCCTTGTACTGGTCGCCGTGGGCGTGGCGGCCGATGATGATCGGCTTGGTCCAGCCCGGTACCAGGCGGGGCACGTTCTGCATGATGATCGGCTCGCGGAAGACCACGCCGCCGAGGATGTTGCGGATGGTGCCGTTGGGGCTCCGCCACATCTTCTTCAGACCGAACTCCTCCACGCGCGCCTCGTCGGGCGTGATCGTGGCGCACTTGACACCGACGCCGTGCTTCTTGATGGCGTTGGCGGAGTCGATGGTGATCTGGTCGTCGGTGCGGTCCCGCTCCTCGATGCCCAGGTCGTAGTAGTCCAGGTTGACGTCCAGGTACGGGTGGATCAGCTTGTCCTTGATGAACTGCCAGATAATGCGGGTCATCTCATCGCCGTCGAGCTCGACGACGGTGCCCTGGACCTTGATCTTGGCCATGAGCAGCGGTGCTCCTTCCGCGGATCTTCGCGTTACTTCTTCGACTCGTCGATAGCGGTACAAGCGTACTGCTTACCGGTGCTGGATGGTTCCAGAAGTGGTCGGTATCAAGTCTGCCCCTCTTGCTTCCGGCGTCGGCGAGCGGGCACACCACGCGTTCGCCGGTCGCGGAACCGGGTGAAGCCGACGATCATCCCATCGGGGACTCAGCCACCCGGGAGGTAACGCTATGTCGTATTCCGACCCGTACACCACCTATCAACCGCCGGTCTACGAGGCGCCGCCGCCGTCTCGGGCGCTGGCCCGCGTGTTCAGCGGACTGCTCGGCCTGGTGCTCACGCCCGTGGCGTTCGGCCTGCTCGCGGCCGGCGGTTACCGGCAGCAGGTGATCGTGATGGAAGCCCTCACCGCCCGCCGCGACGGGCTCGGCATCGCCCTGACGGTGGCCGGCGCGATCCTGCTGCTGGGGGTCGCGGCGCTTGGTGCGTGGTCGTCGACGGGGCCGCTGCTGGGCGGGGTCGTGTGGGGAGTGCTGCCCGGCGTCGTCGCGCTGGCGATGCCGGAATGGGGCTTCGACCTGCTGAACGCGCTGCCGCACGGCGGGCTGTCGTACGGGTTGTCGTCGTGGCTGTTCTCGGGGGCGCTGCTGGCGTCGGGGTTCTTGCTGGTGGGGACGGGGCTGGCGGCGACGGTGGCGCGGCGGCGTATCGGGAGGTGAGGGTGCTGGTTCGGCTCGCTGGGGTCGTGGCGTGCGCTGCTGGGTGCTTTGGGGCTCAGCTCTTGCCCGGCGCGTTCGTTCCACGGCGGTGGGACCCGCGCCGGTGAGTGCCTTGGGGTGGCGCCCTCGCCCGGCGCTTTTTCCACAGCGGTGAGGCCCGCGCCGATGAGCGCGGTCGGGCGGGGTTGCCGGTCGCGCAGAGTGGTCGGCCCCCGTCGCCGGGCGCTGCCGTTTGGCATCGGCGGCCGCGGTCGTCCGGCACAGTCGTCCGGCAGTCGTCCGGCGCGTTCGGGGGCAGTGAGAACATCCTCACATGGGTCTGTTCACCGTGGCCGAGGCGCGCGCCGAGCTCTCCCGGCTGCTGCCGGTCCTCGCCGAACTCATCCGCGTACGCGCCGACGCTGCCGAGCTCGCCGCTTCGCTGCGGCCCGGCGGACGCGACACCGACCTCGGAGGCCTGCCCGAGTGGAAGGCGGCGCAGGCCCGGCTCGACGAGCTGATGACCATCGTCCAGCGCACGGGCGCCGAGCTGAAGGGCTTCGCGCCCCTACTGGTCGACTTCCCGTCCTCCCTCGACGGCGACGACGTGCTCCTCTGCTGGCTCGAAGGCGACCGCGAGCTGACCTGGTACCACCGCGTGGACCTCGGCTTCGCCGGACGCCGCCGGCTGAGCTGAAAATTCGCTGGTCAGGGCCGCTACGGTGATCGTCGTGAGCTCAGCCTTCGACGAAATGGCCGCCGGTTACGACGACGATCCCTTCCACCCCCTGGTGGCGGACAAGCTGATTTCCTTCGTACCCGAACGCCCCGCCCTGCTGGTCGACGCGGCCACCGGCACGGGCGCGGCCGCGTTCGCCGCGCTGCGCCTTTCGCCCGGCGCGGTGCTCGGCGTGGACATCTCCGCCTCGATGGTGGACCTGGCCCGCACGAAGGCCACTTCGCTCGACCCGGCGGGCGTGATCTCGTGGCAGGTGGGCCCCGCGGTGCCCCTCCCGGTACCCGACGCCGGTGCCGACGCGGTGGTGTGTGCTTCGGCCCTGCACTTCCTCGGCGCCACGGCTCTCGCCGACTGGGCGCGCGTGCTGCGGCCGGGTGGGGTGTTGGCGTTCAGCATCTCGTCTTCGGCGCGCTTCAAGCCGGGTGGGTCGATGGGTGAGTTGATGCCCCGTGACCTGCGGATTCCGGGGTCGGAAGCGGAGGCTGCTGGGTTGGCGACGGCGGCGGGCTTCAGCGCTGCGTCGGCGGAGACGGTGGCGGCGCATATGGGTGGGCGTGAGCGGTTGGTGTTTGCGGTGCGGGCGGTGCGTTAGCGATCGATCGCGGGAGTCCAGATCGCTTCACCGCGCGGCAATCGCGGACCCGGTCAGTGGTGTGCGCCTGCGGAGAGCTGCGTGACCGGACCGTTCGCGCGCCGGCACCGATGTCCCGCTCGTGCCGGGCTCACGGCGCCTGGGTCTGCGACCGAGCACCGGTTTGGCTACCGCGCGTGGCCCGAACCGGCGCGATCTGACCACTCGCCCGGCCGCCGATCGGACAGCCGTGACTGCGCTTCCGGCGCGAGCGGCACCTTCGTGCCATCGGCGAGGTTTTCGCAGGTCAGAGGCAGTAAAATGGGTGCGGGGCCGGTCCCCCTGAGGTTGGGCGGGGGCTTGCTTGCGGGTGGTGAGGACGGGCGACTGGAGAGGGCGGCGGGCAAGAACTTGTTCGCCGCAGACGCAGGCTCGCACGCGACGCGCACCGGGTTGCTGCGTGATGCGAGCCAGGTTGCCGCGCGACGCGCGCACGGTTGCGCGCGGCAGACACAGGTTCGCTTGCGGCGCGCGCAGGCTTGCTCGCCGCGGACGCAGGCTCGCTCTCGATAGGCACAGCGTTGCTTGCGGGAGCGGGCCTCCCGACCTACCGGAAGACCCGCCGCCCAAACCGCTAGCCGTGGAAGTGCACCTCACCGGTCGCGGCCGGGGTGTCCGGGCCGCCGCAGCGTTCGGTGAAGGTGGCGTCCAGGGCGGTGAGGGTGCCGTCGGGCGCGCGGGTCAGGTGGGTGATCGTGAAGTCGCCCTGGAGGGTGTCGCCGCAGCCGAAGGCGCCGCGGACGATGAAGATGCCCGGGCCGGCGAGTTGGGGTGCGAGCTGGGCCCGGTAGTGGGCGCCGAGGTAAGTGCCTTCGTGCAACTGCTCGCCAGAGGGGGCGCTGAGTTCCACGCGGGCGTAGTCCCGCTGGTCGGCGGTGGCGGCGTCGACCTTCACGGCTCCGTCGTACTCCCACACGGCGACGTCGTCGGTCGGGGCCGACCAGCTTGCCGAGCCGCTGAGCGGCTGCGCGCCGGGTTCGGACGTGTACGAGAAGCCGGCGATCGGCGCGGCGTCGGCGGACGTCGTGGTGATGCCGGCGGCCGCGACGGCCACCGCGGCGGTGAACAGGATTCGGCGCACGTGGTTCCCCTCCCCTGGGCGTGCTGCCGGTGCAGCACCGACGAAGATCCTTCCAACGCCGGAGCCGACCCGGATAGCCGCCGTTGGGCGGATTACCGCTCAGTGAGACAGGGCAGAGAACCTACTTCTTCGGAGTAGCAGCAGCCGCCGCCTTCTGTTCCTTCTTGAACGCCCGCACCTCCGCCAACGTCTTCGCGTTCACCACATCCGCGATCGACCGCCGCGACCCACGGTCCCCGTACGCGCCCGCGGCTTCGCGCCAGCCCTTGGGCTGCACGCCGTACTGCTTGCCCAGCAGGGCGAGGAAGATCTTGGCCTTCTGTTCGCCGTAGCCGGGCAGGGCTTTGAGGCGCTTGAGGACCTCGGGGCCGTCGGGCTTGGGGCGGCCTTCGGTCCAGAGCGCTTCGGCGTTGCCGTCGTAGTGTTCGACGAGGTGCTGGCACAGGGCCTGCACGCGGCGGGCCATGGAGCCGCCGTAGCGGTGGATCGCGGGGGGCGTCACGCACTTCTCCACGAAGTCCTCGGTGTCCGCCTCCGCGATGCGGTGCACGTCGAACCCGCCCATGCGGTCGGCGATCTTGCGCGGCCCGAGGAAGGCGACCTCCATGGAGATCTGCTGGTCGAGCAGCATGCCGACGAGCAGCGCCACCGGGTCTTCGCTCAGCAGCTTGTCGGCTTCGGCGTCGCCGCTCAGGTGCACTTCACGCGTCATACGGGAAAGCATGGCAGACGGCCGTCAAACCCGGGCGAACCACAGCACGTCGGGCCCGCGGCGGGGCACCGGGACCGCCGCCTCGCGCACGTCGGCGAAATGCGCGCGCAGCCGTCGGGTGAACGCGGGCACGGCGGCGGCGCTCCACACGGCCAGCACGCCGCCCGGACGCAGCAGGCGGGTCAGACCGTCCACTCCGGACTCGGTGTAGAGGCCGGCGTTGCCGGAGGTGACCGTCCACTCGGGACCGTTGTCGATGTCGAGGCACAGGGCGTCGAACGACGAAGGGCACTCACGCAGCCACGGCACGAGGTCCGCCTCCACCACCTCCACGCGCGGGTCGGCCAGCGCCGAGCCGTGCACCGAGCGCAGCGGGCCCGTGCGGTTCCACGCGATCACCGCCGGCTCGCGTTCCACGACCACGACGGAGCCGGTGTTGACGTGATCCAGCGCGGCCCGCAATGAAAAACCCACCCCCAGGCCGCCGATCAGCACGCGGGCGCCGGGCGCGAGCAGGTCCAGTGCGCCGGTGGCGAGAAGCCGTTCCGAGTCGCCATTGCGGGTGTCCATGAGGAACACGCCGTTCTCGATCACTTCGAGCGCGGCACCGTCCCGGCGCAACACCAGTTCACCGGCCCGCCCCCGGGCCACCTCGAGCACTTCAGCCACGCCGCCGAGCTTTTCACAACCGACCGGTCGGCGGCCTACCCTGACGAACGGAGGTGAACCCCATGTACGCGACGGTAGGAGACGAGATCCAGGTCCACGGCCGCACGGTGGGCGCCGCCGAGCAGCGGGCCGAGATCCTCGAGGTGCGCGGCCCGGACGGCTCGCCGCCCTACGTGGTGCGCTTCGCCGACGGGCACGAGGCACTGCTGTACCCCGGGCCCGACTGCGAAATCCACAACGAGTGAAACCGGCTAGCCGACCGCCACTTCTTCGCGGGCCTCGACGCGACGGGCGCGCCGGGTGTCCCAGAAGAACACCATCACCGCGATCGCGACGGCGCTCAGCACCGCGGCGATCTCCGGCAGCACCGTCGGCCCGGCCGAGGTGAGCACGGCCCCGCCGACGATGCCGGAGAGCCCGACGCCCAGGTAGATCGCCGAGGCGTTGAGCGAGAGCGCCAGCCCGGCGTGCCCGGGGGAAAGCTCGATGAGCCGGTGCTGCATGGGCGGGTTGATGGCCCACGTGATCGTGCCCCACACGAAGAACGTGATCCCCGCGCCGACCACGGTCACCGACGTGAACGGCAGCAGCGCCAGCACCACGGTCATCCCGCCGAGCACCAGCAGCACCGGCACCCGCGCGCCCCACCGGTCGGCCGCGCGGCCGCCGAGGTAGTTGCCCAGCGCGCCGCCGATGCCGTAGCAGAACAGCAGCACGGTCACGGTGCCGCCGGTGATCCCGGCCGTCGCGGCGAGCAGCGACGACGAGAGCGTGTAGACCATGAACGCGCCGAGGCACGCGAGCACCGTGGTCACCAGCAGCGCCACCACCCGCTTGTCGCGCGCCACCGCGAAGCGCTCGGCCAGCCGCACGGCCGGCGGCGGCGCCACCCGCGGCAGCACGAGCCGCACGGCGATCGCACCGGCCAGCGACAGCACGCCGACGAGCAGGAACGCGGCCTCGTAGTCCCACTGCTGCGAAACCAGGCTGCCGAGCGGCACCCCGAAGATCAACGCGACGGTGAGCCCGCCGAACACCATCGCGACCGCGCGGCCGCGGCGTTCGGGCGTGGTGAGCTCCGCGGCCACCGCGCTGGCGGCCGGCGTGAACACCGCGGCACCCACGGCCGTGACCACCCGCGCGAGAAGCAGCGTGGTGTAGCCGGGCGCGACGGCGGCGAAGAGGTTGCCGAGGCCGGTCACCACGAGCGCGGCGACCAGGAGCGTCCGGCGCTCCCAGCGGCCGGTGACGGCGGCGAACAGCGGCGAGCCGATGGCGTACGCGATGGCGAACGACGTGACCAGCTGCGCGGCGGCGGTGGCCGACACGTGCAGCTCGGAGACGAGCGACGGCAGCAGTCCGGCGACGATGTAGCCGCTGGTGCCGACCCCGAAGGCCCCGAACGCCAGCACGGCGTTCCGCGAGCCCGCGGAGGTGGAGAGGCTGGACATGGTGGTGCCCCCAAGAAGGTGAACGGGCTTGGTTCGACGAACGTCGTAGTTCGATGACGACCGTACACCGCGGGCCTGACAATTTCGAGGAACGTCGTACTATGGACGTATGGCCACCACCACGCACCTCACGCCGCTCGTGCACCCCGAGCTCGGCGAGATGACCGTCGAAGCGGTGCTGCGCGCGCTGGCCGACCCCGTGCGCCTGGCGATCGTGCGCCAGCTGGCCACTTCCGAAGCCGAGGTCTCGTGCGGCGGGCTCGAGGTGCCGGTGACCAAGTCCACACTCACGCACCACCTCGGCATCCTGCGCGCGGCGGGCGTGATCTCCGGCCGCCAGGAAGGCACGTCGCGGTTCAACTCCTTGCGGCGCACCGATCTTGACGAGCTCGCGCCCGGCCTTCTCGACGGAGTGCTCGCCGCGCGGCGCTGACCGCTCCGTTACGTGAAGAGCCTCACCCGGATACCGGGATGACAAAACCCCACCCCATCGGTTGAACTGGAGCGCGGACAGCCACGACGACGTCGGAGCTGTCCAGTTTTTTGCCCGACTTCTAAAGCGCTTCAGAACGGGTTGAGCCCGGGCTGAGTAATCGATTTCTCCAGGAAGGAGAGCCGTGCCCGTCGCGTTGCTCGCGCTCGCCATCGGTGCCTTCGGCATCGGGACCACCGAGTTCGTGATGATGGGCGTGCTGCCCCAGGCAGCCGCGGACTTCCACGTCGACATCCCCACCGCCGGCTACTTCATCTCCGCCTACGCGCTCGGCGTCGTGATCGGCGCCCCGCTGCTCACGGCGGTGGCCGTGCGGCTGCCGCGCAAGACCATGCTGCTCGCGATGATGGGCCTGTTCACGCTGGGCAACGGCCTGTTCGCGCTCTCGCCGAACCAGGGTTTCGGCATCGCGTTCCGCTTCCTCGCCGGCCTGCCCCACGGCGCGTTCTTCGGCGCCGGCGCGGTGATCGCGTCGAGCCTGGTGAAGCCGGGTGACCGCGCGAAGGCGGTGTCGATGATGTTCATGGGCCTCACGGTGGCCAACGTCGTCGGCGTGCCGCTGGGCACGCTGCTGGGCCAGCAGGTGGGCTGGCGCGCGACGTTCGGCGTGGTCGCGGTGATCGGCGTGGTGGCCGCGGCCGCGATCTACAAGCTCGTGCCGCACCAGGGCCGGCCGGCCGAGGCTTCGCTGCGCGGCGAGCTGAGCGCGTTCCGGCGGCCGCAGGTGTGGCTGGCGCTGGCGATCGTGATGTTCGGGCTCGGCGGGGTGTTCGCCTGCATGTCCTACATCGCGCCGATGCTCACCGACGTCGCCGGCTACTCGCCCGGGGACGTGACGCTGCTGCTGTCGCTCGCCGGGGTCGGCATGACCGTGGGCAACTACCTCGGCGGCCGGCTCGCCGACCGCGCGCTGATGCCTTCGCTGTACGGCGCGATGCTGTCGCTGGCCGTGGTGCTGGGGATCTTCACGCTCACGGCACACTCGAAGGCCGGCGCGGCGATCACGATCTTCTTCGTGGGCCTGGCCGGCTTCATGATCGGCCCGATGATGCAGACGCGGATCATGCAGAAGGCCGGCGGCACGCCTTCGCTGGTGTCGGCGGCGGTGCAGTCGGCGTTCAACATCGCGAACTCGATCGGCGCGTACCTCGGCGGGCTGGTGATCGCCGGCGGGCTCGGCCTGGTGGCGCCCAACTGGGTCGGTGCTTCGCTGGCCGTGGTCGGGCTGTCGATCGCCGCGGTGTCCGGCACGATCGACCGGCGCGACGCCCGCGCGGCCGAGCAGCAGGAGCTCGCGCTGGCTTCCTGAAAGCCCGAGAACGACAGTGGCCCCGCACCAAGCCGGTGCGGGGCCACTGTCATGTCGGAAGGGTCAGGACGTCGTGTCGAACGGACCGCCCGTGATCGTGAACGCGATGTACAGCACCGCGGCGCACAGAGCCGCGTAGGTGACGACGTCCACGACCTTGCCGCGGATCGCCAGCAGGCCCACGCGGTCCTCGGGCAGCAGCAGCCGCAGCAGGCCACCGACCAGCAGCGCGGCGCCGACCAGCACCGCGCCCTCGCGCCAGTGGTACTGCAGGATCCGCAGCGCCGCGGCCAGCAGCAGGAGGATGACCAGCCCGAACGGCACGTGGACGGTCCAGGACCGCTGGGTGCGTGGCCGCTCGGAGGTCATGGTCATCGGCTCGCGGCCGCGCGTTCGGCGGCTTCGACCACGTTCGACACGAGCATCGCGCGCGTCATCGGGCCGACGCCGCCGGGGTTCGGCGACAGCCAGGCGGCCACCTCGGCCACACCCGGGTCGACGTCGCCGGTGAGCTTGCCATCGACGTGGGACACCCCGACGTCGAGCACGGCCGCGCCGGGCGCGACCATGTCGGGCTTGATGATGCCGGGCACGCCCGCGGCGGCGATCACGATGTCGGCGCGGCGCACCTCGGCGGCGAGGTCACGCGTGCCGGTGTGGCAGAGCGTCACGGTCGAGTTCTCGCTGCGGCGGGTGAGCAGCAGGCCCATCGTGCGGCCGACGGTGATGCCGCGGCCGACCACGGTCACGCGCGCGCCGTTGAGCTCGACCCCGTGGCGCTTGAGCAGCTCGATGATCCCGTACGGCGTGCACGGCAGCGGGCCGCGCTGGCCGAGCACGAGGCGGCCGAGGCTGGTGGGCGCGAGGCCGTCGGCGTCCTTGTCGGGGTCGATGCGCTCGAGCACGCGGTTCGCGTCGAGGTGCTTGGGCAGGGGCAGCTGCACGATGTAGCCGTGGCACGTGGGATCGGCGTTGAGGTCGTCGATCACGGCCTCGAGCTTCTCCTGCGAGATGTCGGCGGGCAGGTCGCGGCGGATCGAATTGATGCCGATCTTCGCGCTGTCCGCGTGCTTCATCTTCACGTAGGAGTGCGAGCCCGGGTCGTCGCCGACCAGCACCGTGCCCAGCCCGGGCACGACACCCCGCTCGGCGAGCGCGGCCACCCGCGGGCGCAGCTCCGCGAAAATGGCGTCCTTCGTGGCCTTGCCGTCCAGAATCTTCGCCGTCACGTGACCATTCTCGCAAAGCACTGCCCGTGCTCGGACCGCGCCTCGGGTGGACACGCAGCGTGCTCGCCGGACCACCCGATCGGCCCGCGCGTCGCAACCGGGCCGTCCGGATCACCGGACGTAGACTTCCCGTCACCCCTGGCGCTGTATTCCGCTCCGGCTTGGTGATCTTGAGCATGCGGTGTCGACCGAGGTCAGACCGCACCCGAGTGGCAAAAGACCCATGCGGGGTGCGTTCGCGCGCGCGAACAGTCAAAATGTTCCCGTGGCACAACCGACGACGCAGCTGAACGCGACCGAGCAGGACACACTGGTCAAGCAGATCGGGCTCGCCCTGCTGCGCGCAGCACCACGCGACTGGCGCAAGGTCACGGTGGAGTATCGCGCCGTCGGCAGGTACCACGAGCTGACCGGCGAGATCCGCACCGAGGACGGCACCGGGCAGGACTGGGTGGCGACCCACGACATCGCGACGCTGTTCGGCCGGCTGCGCGCCGGCATGTACCGCGACGGCCGCGGCACCTGGTTCAACGCGCGCTACCAGCTCGACCACCCGTCCAGCTACAACCTCGAGTACAACCGCGAGGAGCCGACCTGGCACCTCGCGCCGCCGCCCCAGGCGTACCAGGACGAGCTGCGCATGTTCCCCCGTACGGAGGAGAACGTGCCGGAGTGGCTGATCCGGCGCCTGTCCGGCCTCGGCCCCGAGCAGCCCGGCCCGCACTTCCGCATCGCGCGGATCTTCGACACGATCGGCCCCGCCGGGCGGCCGGTCATCAACCGGCCCGACCTCGACGTCGCCGAGCAGGACCGCCTGCTCGACTACCTCGACCACGCACCCGTGGTGGTGCAGGACCGCGGCTACGACATCGACCGCCTCGCGCCGACGCCCGAGGCGACCGTGCCGGTGGCCTTCCACAGCGACGGGCAGTGGATCTGGCCCGCGGCCGTGAACTTCTACCTGCGCCAATACGGCGTATCGCCGGAGCCCGACCTCGTCGAGCACATCCGGTCCAACGGCTTCCAGCTGCCGCAGGTCGACGACCTCGCGCTGCAGGGCGCCGCCGCCTACCTCACGCGGGGCAGCCAGCAGCAGCGTCCCGGGCCTCCGCCGCAACAGCAGCAGCCGCCGATGCCGCCGGCTCCCCCGGCCGCGCAGGCCCCGCCGGTCGCCCCTCCGGTGCCGCAGACGCCGGAACAGCCGGCCGCGCCCGTGGACGTGCCGCTGGCCGTGCACACGCCGCCGGCCGAGCCGGACCAGCAGGGTGAACCGCCGTTCGAGCAGGTCTTCGACGGCGCCGCCCAGCACGAGAACCGGCCGCAGCACGACAACAGCGTGCAGGGCTTCCAAAACGAGCAGTACCAGGACGAGCAGTACGACGAGTTCGACGACCGCTTCGCCGGCGAGGACCACTTCGACGACCAGCAGCACCAGGACTTCGAACCGGCCCACGACCAGGCGCCCAACGGCGTCGGCGGCCCGCCGAACGGCGCGCCGGCCGACAACCCGACCCCGGTGGCCGAGCGGACCGCGCTGTACTCGCCGGTGGACCCGAACGCCGCTCCGTCTTCACCTGAGCGGCCTTCGCACGAGCAGTCGCCGCACGAGCAGTCCGCGCAGGCGGAGTCTCCGCACGAGGAGCAGCAGCGCACGGCGCTCTACGCCCCGGTCGATCCGGCGGCTGCCGCACCGCAGCAGCACGAGGAGCAGCGGACGGCTCTCTACGCGCCGGTCGACCCCCACTCCGCACCGCCGGAGGAGGACGCCGAGCAGACCGCGCTGCACGCGCCGATCGAGGCCGAGCCGGAGCTCGAGGAAGAGCCGGTGCTGTTCACCCACACCGATGAACCCGCGCGGCACGACGAGCCGGCCGAGCAGCACACCGCGCTGTACGCGCCGGCCGACCGCGGTGCGGAGCAGTTCACCGATCCGGCGCAGTTCGACAACGCGGCGCAGTTCGACAACGCCGACCAGTACGAAGACGCGGAGCACTTCGAACCGGGTGAGCACCGCGAAACCGCCGGGCACTTCGAAAACGGCCGGCCGCTCGAGAACACGCAGACCTTCGACAGTGGCCGACCCTTCGACGGTGGCCAGCCGTTCGAAGGCCGGCAGTTCGAGGGCCAGCAGTTCGAGGGCGGCGAAGCGTTCGACGACCGCCGGCAGTTCGAAGACGGCCAGTACGACCAGGCCGGTCCGTACCAGGGCGAGCAGTACGAGGACGACGAGCACTTCACCGAGTCCGAATACGACGAAGCCCAGTACGACGACGAGCAGCACGAAGGCGGCGCCCCGGCCGGCCGCGAGCCCGGCTTCGACCCGGGCCCGCCGACCACGATGATCACGCCCGACGAGGGGGTGCCCGGGGTCCTGCCGGTGCCCGAGATGCCGACGCCCGCGCGCGCCGCCCGCCCGGAGCCGGCCGCCGAGCCGCCGGCCCCGCAGCGGCAGCCCCAGCAGCCTCCTCGGCGCGTGCGCCGCGAGCTGCCGGCCGAACCCGCGCTGGCGAAGCTGCAGACGCGGCTCGACGAGCTGGACGTGCCGGACGCCGCCTACCAGCTGGGCACGCCGACCGAGCGTGGCTGGACCGTGGAGCAGGTGGACGAGGGCTGGCGCGTCGGCTGGTACGACGGTGAGCTGATCAACCCCGCGGTGTTCGGCGACTCCGACGACGCCGCCGCGTTCATGCTCGGCAAGGTCCTGCTGCACCCCGACGGCCACGAGCCGGCCGAGGAGCAGCCGCCCCCGCCGCCGGAGCCCGTGGTCGAAGCGCCGAAGGCGCCCGTGGTGGCCACGCTTTCGCCCGAGGTCGCCACGGGGTCGTTCCCGTTGCGCCCGCGCGAGACCGTGCCGCCGCAGGAGCAGACGGCGTTCACGTCGGCCGAGGAGCTGCTCGGCGACGAGCCGGAGGCCGAAGAGCCGCAGCCGCGCCAGACCCCGCCGCCCATGCCGCCTCCGATGCAGCCGCCGACGCAGGTGACTCCGCCCGTGCAGGCGCCGCCGCGTCGTGAACCGCCGATGCCGCCCGCTCCCCCGGCCGGTGGTCTGGGCCTGCCGACGGGGCCTGGTGCGCCGCTCGGCGCCGGTGGGCTCGGCGGAACCGGCTTGGGCGGGCCTGGCCCGCTCGGCGGTCCGGGTGGACCTGGTGGTCCCGGTGGACCTGGCGGCCCGGGTGCGCCGGTCGCGCCGCCGCGCCGCGAGGAGGCCGCACGGGCCAACGGTGCGCCGCGCGCGGCCAACGGTGGTGGCAACAGCCAGTGGCCGATCGGGCCGATGTCCGGCGAGCCGCCGCTGACGTTGTTCCGCGGCAAGGAAATGCGCGAACTGCCGGTGGGCAGCGAGCTCGACCGCTTCGGCGGCCCGAGCGGCAACCTGACCTACGCGGCGGGCACGCCGTTCGAGGAGCGCTCGCTGGTGCCGGAGTGGGTGAACCGGCCGTACCACGTGTACCGCGTGCAGCGTCCGCTCGAGACGCTCGCCGGGGTCGCGATCCCGTGGTTCAACCAGCCCGGCGGCGGTTCGGCGTACCTGCTGCCCGCGTCGATCGAGGAACTGCTGGCCGAGGGCGACCTGCTCGAACTCGAACCCGGCGAACCGCCGATCGACTGAGCTGCTTGAACTGGGTTTCTTGAAGTGACAAGGGGCGGGGCCTGCGGGCCCCGCCCCTTTCACGTGCCGCGCGTGTAGCGGTGCTTCACGCCGACCGGGAAGTACTCCGGATCACCGGCCGGGCGCAGGACGACTTCGGGCAGCTGCCGTTCGGCCGGCACGTAGTGGGCGAACTCGCTGTTGAGGCGCAGGAGCTGGTCGCGGATCGAGGTGGCGAGCACCTCGGCGTCACCGGCGTGGCCCGGCGCCAGCTCGACGGTGATCCGCAGCCGGCGGTCGCGGTCGGCGTCCTCGTAGGTTTCGAGCACGAACTTGCCGGTGACCCAGCCGCTGACCTGGGGCTGTTCGAGGCCGACGGTCACGTTCTCCGGGTAGATGTTGGCGCCGAAGAAAGACACTGTGAACAACGAGCGACCGAAGAGGTACACGAACGGCAGGTCGGGGCCGTCGGCGGGCGTGAAACCGTTGCGGGCGCAGAACTCCAGCAGCTCGGCGTGCGCGAGCACCCCGCCTTCGTCGGCGATGTGGTATCGGACCAGGGGCACGCCGTTGTCGCCGGAGAAGAGCAGGGTTCCGTTGTCGGCTTCGAAAAAGCGGCTCGCGGGGTCGTACTGCACGAGCGTCGGCAGCCGCGACTCGCCGAACAGCTCGCGGGCCAGAGCCGGTCGCGCGGCCAGGAAGCGGCGGATCGAGACCGACTTCGGGGTCTCGGTGCCGAGCACCCCCGCGTCGGCCGTGCCGTAGAGGGACACCATGCCGCTCACCGGATCGGCCACGCCGGCGCGCTGCGCTACCAGGTCGCGCCACTCCTCGCTGAACACCTCACCGGCGAACACCATCTTCACCGAGTGCTCGGCCCAGCCGGTGCCGCTGTCGACCACGTCCTTCACGAACGGCGGATAACCCAGCAGCACGACCTGGTCGAAGTGCGGCGCCAGCTCCGGCAGCACCCGCAGGATCTCGGCCTTGTTGTTGCCCGGCGCGACCGTGGTGATCGGGAACCCCTTGGCCGCCAGGTGCCGCACGCAGGCCGCCGTGAACAGGCCGCCGACCCACGTGCCCAGAGGGAAGCAGACCACGGCCAGCGTGGTGCGCGTGTCGGCTTCGAACGTGCGGAACACCTGCTCGAACCGCTCGGCCACGTGCAGCTCGTCGGCGAGCGAACGCGGCCAGATCGTCGGCGTGCCCGAGGAACCCGAGGACACGGCGATCATGTCGCACGCGTCGAGCCGGCCCTCGCGGCAGAGCTCGGGCAGCGGGTACTGGCTCTGGTAGGCGGCCTTCGACGTGAGCGGCAGCCGCCGGAAGTCGGCCAGCGTCGTGACGCCGGCCGGGTCGATGCCCTGGGTGTCGAGGAACTTCCGGTACGCGGGCACGGTGGCCACCACTTCGCGGAAGAAGCCCAGGACGTCGAGCGGACGTCGGTCGCCGGCGAAGAACGCCTGGTAGGCCTTGATCACGTCGTCGGGTCGCACCGGTCCATCATCTCCCGGCGACGGGGTGCTCGGCCAGCGCACGACCGGGCACGACGCAGGCCCGATCGGCACCGCGTTACTTCACGACCAGCCCGTGGGCCGCGGCATACGCGATGGCGGTGTCGACGTCGACGTACGCGCCGCGCAGATCGGCCTGCACCAGGGCGTTGGCGTCGAGGACGGTGCCGCGCAGGTCGGCGCCCGCGAGCTTGGCGCCCTGGAGCCGGGCGCCGCTGAGGTCGGAGCCGCGCAGGTCGGAGTCGGTGAGGTCGGCGTCGGTGAGGTTCGCCTCACGCATGCGCAGGCCGGACAGCTGCAGCTTGCGCAACCGGCCACGCGAGAGCGACGCCAGCGACAGGTCGCACTCCGTGAGCGCGATGCCCTGGAACCGGCAGTCCACAAAGGACGAACCGAGCAGCGAGCACGAGGACCAGCGACTGTCGGCGAGCACGGCGCGGTCGAACGTGCAGCTGCGGAACGCCGAGGCGTCGTGGCGGGAACCGGCGAGGTCGACCTTGGTGAAGTCGCAGTTGTCGAAGGTGCAGCCGCGGGTGCGCAGGTCACGCAGGTCGGCTTCGGCGAAGTCACACCCCGTGAACTGACGTTTTTCCCACCACTGCCCGGAAAGCACGGCATCGCGGTAGTCCTCACCGGTCTCGATCACTCCGACAGGATGTCACACGGCGATGTCAACGGGCCTGGCGCATCGCACGGAACATGGCGCGCGCCGAAGGTGGCGCCGGCAGAGCGGCGGTGGTGGTGGCGGTGTCGAACGACTCGATCAGGTACGCGAGGAAGCGGCGCCAGGTGTTCGGCGCCGACTGCGCCGTAGCGGTGAGCACGCCGGCGTTGGCCATCAGCAGCATGATCAGGTCCTCGGCCACGAAATCCGGCCTGAGCCGGCCCGCCTCCTGCGCCTTCTCGATGAGCCGCGAGAAGTTCTGGTACGCGCGGCGCCGCTGCGCCTCGAACGCCTTGGCGGTGGGGAACGAGAGCGTGAGCACGTGCGTGAAGCCCTGGTCCTCGGCCTGCATCGCGCACAGCGTTTCGAGGTAACCGCAGAACCCGTGCCACGGATCGGGGTCGGCGAGCGCGGTCTCCACGGACTCGGCGTAGATCGTCATCTTCTCGGTGAACACGCCGGCGATCAGGTCCGCACGCGTGGGGAACCGGCGGTAGAGCGTGGCGATGCCCACGCCGGCCTCGTCGGCGACCTCGCGCAGCGCCACGTTGAGACCCTGCTCGGCGAACACGCGCCGGGCGGCCTCCACGATGCGCTCGCGGTTGCTCTCCGCGTCGGCACGCAGGCCCGGTTTGGCCGGTGGTGTTCCCATCGCACCAGTGTAGCGAAGATGTGGAACATGGCCTCCACTTGCGCTACCGTCGATCAAGTGGACGACCTCCTCCACTTATCCCCCTCACGGGCCGACCGCCCGCACGACTCCAGGAGACGGCGATGAACGACGTCCGACTGAGAACGGTGTTCGACGATCTGCAGCGCGCGGTGGCCGCGCTCGACGTGTGGCAGACCAACCACGAAAGCCGGTGTTCGGGCCTCAGGGCGGAATCGGCCGGGCCGCTCACAACCTTCGTCGACGAAAGCCTGCCGCGGCACGCGTTGCGGGCGAAGGTCACTACCGACGCCGAAGGCGCGGTGCCGGCCGAGTCCGTGGTGCGCGCCGAGGCGCACGACGGCCCGGAGCGCGGCGGTTCCTACCGCACGCTGACCTGCGACTACCCCCTGCGGCCGCTCGGTACGACGGATCCGGCCGACCCGCTTCGGCGCGAGCGCTACTTCGGGCAGGTGTGAGGTGGAAATCGGAGCGTTCACCTTCGCCGACGTGGCGGTCGGCCCCGGAGTCGACGCGGCCCAGCGGATTCCCGCGCTGCTGGAGGAGATCGCGCTGGCCGACGAGGTCGGGCTCGACGTGTTCGGCCTCGGCGAGCACCACCGGCCCGGCTTCGGCACGCCCGCGCCGGCGGTGATCCTCGCGGCCGCGGCCGCGCGTACGAACCGCATCCGGCTCACGAGCGCGGTCACCGTGCTCAGCTCCGACGACCCGGTGCGCCTGTTCGAGCAGTTCACCGCGCTGGATCTCGCCTCGCGCGGCCGCGCCGAGATCATGGCGGGCCGCGGGGCGCTGCTGGACTCGTTCCGGCTCTTCGGCCACGACCTGGGTGACTACGACGCGTTGTTCGAAGAGAAGCTCGACCTGCTGCTCGCGCTGCGGGCCCAGGACCGCGTGACCTGGTCGGGCCGCTTCCGGCCGCCGCTGGTCGACGAGCCGATCGTGCCCCGGCCGGTGCAGCGGCCGCTACCGGTGTGGCTCGCGGTGGGCGGCAGCCCCGCGTCCGTGGTGCGCGCCGGGCGGCTCGGGTTGCCGTTCGCGCTGGGGATTCTCGGCGGGCAGGCGCCGCAGTTCACGCCGTTGATCGACGTGCACCGGCGTGCGCTCGAGCACTACGGCCACGAACCGCAGCCCGTCGCCGTGACGCTGCACGGTTTCGTGGCCGACACCTCGCAGGCGGCCGCGGACATCTACTACCCCGCCGACGCCGAAGTGCTCAACCGCATCTTCGCCGAGCGCGGCATCCCGCCGACGAACCGCGCGGACTTCACCGCCAAAACCGGACTCACCGGCGCGTACGCGGTGGGTTCACCCCAGGCCGTGGTGGAGAAAATCCTTTACCAGCACGAGCTTTTCGGCCACGACCGCGTGCTGCTGCAGCTCGGCATCGGCTCGGTGCCGCACCGCGAGCTGATGCGGGCGATCGAACTGCTCGGCACGAAGGTGGCGCCGAGCGTGCGCGCGGAAACCACGCGGCTCACCGGAAGTCCCGCGACTTCGCCGTGATCCGCAGGGGCAGCGGCTCCAGCTTCTGCGCCCGCACGCTCGCCACCCCATCGGCCTTCTCCACGACACCGCGCACCAGCAGCGCGGTGCTGGAGCGGGCGACGCGGTGGAACCGTTGCCACAGGCCGAGAGTGCAGACCACGTTGACCATGCCCGTCTCGTCCTCGAGGTTGATGAAGGTGACACCGCCGGCGGTGGCGGGGCGCTGGCGGTGCGTCACCGCGCCGCCGACGAGCACGCGAGCGCCGTCGGGCTGGTCGAGCAGGCGGTCGGCCGGCACCACGCCCAGGGTGTCGAGGTGGTCGCGCACGAACTCGGTCGGGTAGCTGTCCGGGGAGAGGCCGGTGGCCCACACGTCGGCGGCGGCGAGGTCGAGCTCGTCCATGCCGGGCAGCGTCGGGGCGTCGACGCCGGGCGCCGTGCCCGGCAGCTTGTCCGGCCGGTCCTGCGCGACGGCGCCCGCCGACCACAGGGCCTGCCGGCGGTCGCTGCCGAACGCGCTGAAGGCGCCGGCCGTGGCGAGGGCTTCCAGCTGCGGCGCGGTGAGCCGCACGCGGCGGGCGAGGTCGGACATGCTCGCGAACTCACCGTGCGCGCGCTCGGCCACGATCTTCTCGGCCAGCTCTTCGCCGATCAGCCGCACCGTGGCGAGCCCGCCGCGCACCGCGTGCAGCTTTCCGCCGTCCGGCAACGGTTCCAGCGTGGCCTGCGGCAGGCTGCGGTTCACGTCCGGGCCGAGCACCGTGACCCCGTGGCGGCGCGCGTCGGCCACGAGCGACTGCGGCGAGTAGAACCCCATCGGCTGCGCGCGCAGCAGCCCCGCGCAGAACGCGTCCGGGTGGTAGTACTTGAAATACGCGCTCGCGAACACGAGGTAGGCGAAGCTCAGCGCGTGGCTCTCCGGGAAGCCGAAGTTCGCGAACGCCTTGAGCTTCAGGAAGATCTTCTCCGCGAGCTCCGCGTCGAGACCGTTGGCGGCGGCGCCGTCGAGGAACCGGCGGCGCAGCAGCTCCATCTTCCGCTCGGAGCGCTTCGAGCCCATCGCGTGGCGCAGTTGGTCGGCCTCGGCGGCGGTGAAGTTCGCGACGTCGAGCGCGATCTGCATCATCTGCTCCTGGAACAGCGGCACGCCTTTGGTCTTGTGCAACGCGTTCTTCAGCAGCGGGTGGTCGTACTCCCACTCCTCGCGCCCCTGCTTGCGCCGGATGTACGGGTGCACCGAGCCGCCCTGGATCGGGCCCGGGCGGATGAGCGCGACCTCCACGGCCAGGTCGTAGAACTTGTCCGGCCGCAGGCGCGGCAGCGTGGCCAGCTGCGCGCGGCTCTCGACCTGGAACACGCCGATCGCGTCGGCGCGGCAGAGCATGTCGTAGATGTTCTTGTCTTTCAGGTCCAGGTCGGCGAGGTCGATCGTCTCGCCCTTGTAGTCCTGCACCAGGTCGAGCATGTAGTGCAGCGCCGAGAGCATGCCCAGGCCCAGCAGGTCGAACTTCACCAGCCCCGCCGCCGCGCAGTCCTCCTTCTCCCACTGCACCACGCTGCGGTTCTCCATCCGCGCCCACTCCACGGGCACGACTTGGCTCACCGGCTCGTGGCAGATCACCATGCCGCCGGAGTGGATGCCGAGGTGGCGTGGGAAGTCCTCGAGGGCGAACGCGAGCTGCACCACGTCGTCCGGGATGTCGTGGTCGTGGTCCTTTTCGGTGCTGCGCAAGGCACCCCAGCGGTCGATCTGCTTGCTCCACGCGTCCTGCTGGCCCGGTGAGTAGCCGAGCGCGCGGGCGGCGTCGCGGATCGCGGAGCGGGCGCGGTAGGTGATCACGTTGGCGACCTGCGCGGTGTTGAGACGCCCGTGTTTGGCGAAGACGTACTGGATCGCTTCTTCGCGGCGGTCGGACTCGATGTCGAGGTCGATGTCGGGGTAGCCGTCGCGGTCCGGAGCGAGGAAGCGTTCGAAGAGCAGCTTGTACTTCACCGGGTCGACCTTGGTGATGCCCAGCGCGTAACAGACGGCGGAGTTGGCGGCCGAGCCGCGGCCCTGGCAGAGGATGGTGTTGTCGCGGCAGAAGCGCACGATGTCCCACACGATCAGGAAGTAACCGGGGAACCCGAGGTCCTCGATGATCTTCAGCTCGTGCTCGATCTGGGCGTAGCCGGCGGCTTCGTCCTTCTTGCCGAGGTAGCGCTCTTCGGCGCCCTTCATCGTGAGTTCGCGCAGGTACGTGGTCTCGGTGTGGCCTTCCGGCACGTCGAACGGCGGCAGCTCCGGCGCGAGCAGCTCGAGCTTGAACGAGCACTCCACCCCCAGCAACGCCGAGCGCTGCACCGCGCCGGGATAACGCCGGAAGCGTTCGGCCATTTCGGTGCCGGAGCGCAGGAAGGCGCCGCCGTCACTGGGCAGCCAGCCTTCGAGGTCGTCGATGCCGCGGCGCGCGCGGATGGCGGCGACGGCGTCGGCGAGGCGGCCACGCTCGGGGCGGGCGTAGTGCGCGGCCGTGGTGGCGACGGTGGGCAGCCCGAAGTCCTGGGCGAGTTCAGCGAGGAGGTCGTTGTGGGTGCTGTCGAGGGGCTGGCCGTGGTCGAAGAGCTCCACGTACACGTGGTCGCGGCCGAAGAGCTCCACGAGCTTGCGCAGCTGCGTGGCCGCGGCGGCCGGGCCGTGGTGCAGCAGCGCCTGGCGCACGGATCCCTTGCGGCAGCCGGTGAGCACGGCGCACTGGCCGGTGACTTCCTCGGCGACGGCGCGCAGGTCGTAGACCGGGCGGCCCTTTTCGGCTTGCTCTCCGGCGGCGCCGTCGTAGCCGCGCAGCTGGCCGGCGGTGATGGCGCGGCACAGCGCGCGGTAGCCGTGGTCGCCGCGCGCGAGCAGCAGCAGGTGCTCGCCTTCGGGGTCGGCGACGCCGTTCTGCGGGCCGGCGAGGCCGAAGCTCAGCTCGGTGCCGAACACGGTGGCGACACCGAGTTCCTTCGCGGCTTCGGCGAAGCGCACGACGCCGTACATGCCGTCGTGGTCGGTGAGCGCGACGGCGTCGAGGCCGAGCCGCGCGGCCTCCTCCACGAGCTCCTCGGGGTGGCTGGCGCCGTCGAGGAAGCTGAAGTTGGAGTGGCAGTGCAGTTCGGCGTACGGCACGCGCGGGCCCGTCTCGATCTCGCTGCGCGGCGGCGGCACGTCGGAGGGGCGGCGGTAGACGTCGCGTTTGCGGCCCCAGGCCGGGCTGTCGCCGTGGTCGCCGGGCGGGGCGTCGCCTTCGCCGGACAGCGCGCGGGCGAGGTCCTGCCACGGGACGGGCGGGTTGTTCCAGCCCATCTAGTCGTTTTCGGGCGACTTGCGGGGGCTCGGGATGAGCATGCTGGTGTTCTCTTCCATCAGTCGTAGATTCCTTCCACTGTCCACATCGGATTCTCGGTGCCGGAGCACAGCACGAGCACGGCTTCGTCGGTGTCGTCGCGGCCGGTGGCGGCGAGGAGCAGCTGCAGGCGGGCCTGCTGCGGCGCGGCCGCGCGCCGGCTCGCCGCGACGGGCCACGGACCGGCCCAGTCGAGGACCGTGCGCGGCGGACCGCCCGCCACGCTCAGCCGGCACGGCGGCGCCGTGAGCTGCTTGCGGCTGGTGATGCCCACGGGCACGCCCTGCTCGTCCACGACCTGCACCGGCACGGGCTGCTCCAGCACCGTGGCGGGCGAGGGCGCGGGCAGCCGGCCCGGCCACGTGGCGTCCGGCGGCGAGGTGGGCTCACGCGGGTCGCCCCACGGGATGAGGCGGACGCGGCCGGCGGGGTCGCGGCCGCCGTCGAGGATCGGGGTGACCACGCCTTCGGGGCCGAGCAGGCCCTGCACGCGGACGAACGCACGGGCGGCGCGTTCGGTGGTGAGCTCGTCGTCCTCGCTGCGGTTGCCGCCGTGCCACAGGCCCAGCTGCAACGATTTGCCCTCGACGGTCTCTTCCGGCTCCAGCCGCAGCCGCGCGACGCCCGAGGTGGGCCGGTTGCCCTTCAGCCAGCCCTCGAACTGCCAGCGCACGCGATCCGCGACCCCTTGGGGCGTGAGGGGTTCCGCACAGCGCCAGACGCGGCCGAGCTGCTCGCCGTCCTCGGTGGTGGCGTAGATGCCGAGGCGCGTGCACGCCAGGCCGCGGTCGGCCAGCGCCGCGTGGAACCGCGCCCCGAGGTTCTTGGCGAGGAACGCGGCGACGTCGACGCGCTCCAGCACCGGATCGAACTCCTCGGTGAGCGTGAGATCCGCGGGCGGCTTGCGGCGCAGCGGCGGCCGCTCCGACAGCCCGCGCGCCAGCCGGTGCGCGAGCACCCCGTCGACCGCGAAGCGGGACATCACGTCGCGTTCGGTCAGCTCCGCGAACGCCCCGAGCGTCCTGAGGCCCAGCCTCGTGAGCAGATCGACGAGCTCCTTGCGCTCCACGTCCGGCTGATCCAGCTCGGTGATCCGCAACGGCGCGAGGAACTCCTGCGTTCTCCGCGGCGGCACGAACTCACCGTGGCGCGCCGCGATCGTGGCTCCGAACAGGCCCTCCGCCACCCCGATCTGGCACTCGACGCCCGCCACCGCCGCCACCTGGTCCAGAAGCTTCTCCGCGAGCGGATGCTCACCCCCGAAGTACCCCGCCGCCCCCGCCACGGGCACCGCGATCAGCCCCGGCCGCACCACCTCCAGCCCGACGACCAACTCCTCCACGGCGCGCGCGACGTTCTCGAACAGCCGCGCGTCCCGCCCGTCGTCCACCCCGAACACGGCCAGCTCGGGACACTTCGACTCCGCCTCCCGCCGCCGCATCCCCCGCCGCACCCCGCCCTTCCGCGCCACGGCGGTGCAGGCGACCACCCGGTTGGCGAGGAACACGGCCGCCGGGCGCGTCAGCGGCGTCCCGGCCGCGGCACTCGCCGCGACGGCGGGCCAGTCGGGGCACCAGAGGACCAGCATCCGGGTGGGGAGGGCGGTGGGGCGGGGGGTTTCGTGGGTGATGGTCATGGGGTGGCCTGGTGTCTGATGTGGACGGATCTCGGGGAGGTGGTGCGGGGGCCGCGGGAGTGGGTTCGGTTTTTCGGATCGGGAAGCGACCCTGAGCCGCGCGAACGTCGGTGCGGGACGGGGCCGGGACCTGCACACGAATCAGCCATTTCCGCGAGGCGGCCGGCTGGGGGACAGGGGTTTTCCCGACTTCCCGCGCCGGGGAACACCACCGCGCCGCCCGACCACCGGCGCGCAGCCAGGCCACGAACCAGGTCAAGCCCGAAACCCACGCCCGAACCAGCCACCCCGACAAGACGAACGGCGGTCACCCGGGTGCCACAAGACAGTCCCCGACTTCCCGCACCAGAGGACACCACCGCGCCGCCCGAAGGTCGGCGCGAGACCGGGCCACGAGCCGGAGCAGGCCCGAGACCTGCACACGAATCAGCCATTTCCGCGAGGCGGCCGGCTAGGGGACAGGGGTTTTCCCGACTTCCCGCGCCGGGGAACACCACCGAGCCGCCCGACCACTGGCGCGCAGCCAGGCCACGAACCGGGTCAAGCCCGAAACCCACGCCCGAACCAGCCACCCCGACCAGACGAACGGCTGTTCCCCGGTGCGAAATCGGACCACGAACCAGAGCAGGCCCAAGACCTGCACACGAATCAGCCGCCCCGACAGGACGAACGGCGGTCACCCGGGTGCCACGAGACAGTCCCCGACCTCCCGCACCAGAAAACACCACCGAGCCGCCCGACCACTCGCACGCAGCCAGACCACGAACCGGGTCAAGCCCGAAGCCCACGCCCGAACCAGCCACCCCGACAAGACGAACGGCAGTCACCCGGGTACCACAAGACAGTCCCCGACCTCCCGCACCAGAAAACACCACCGAGCCGCCCGACCACCGGCGCGCGGCCAGACCACGAGCCGGAGCAGGCCCGAGACCCGAGTGATAAGCAGCCGAGCCCGTGGCGACTGCTCGCCGAATTGCCGAGCCGGAGCAGCGAGCGGCGACCTGGATTTCCAGGCGCGGAAGCGGCTTCTCAGCAAACGCAGCACCGAAGCGGCGACCGGCAGCGTAAGAAAACAAACCCCCACTCATCCCGCCACCTCCTCCTCGAGCTCCTCGAGCCGCTGCAACGGAAGCTCCACCGGAATCGCCAGTGGCTCCACCGTCGCCGCGCGGCCGGTGGGGCCGGGCAGGGCCACCGTGGTCGTCCGGGGCCGGGCCGCGGAGCCGCGGCCGCGGGCGTGGACGTCGGCCGGGCGGGAGCGCAGGAAGCCCGCGCCGGAGCCGAGGAGGCCGGTCCAGGGGCCCGGGGTGCAGTGGAGTTCGAGGTCGGCGGCGGGCCAGGGGCCGAGGGAGAGCAGGACGGCGCCGCGGTGGCGGGCGCGGGCGGAGAGGCGCCGGGCGACGTTCGGGCGGAGGGAGCGGGGCTCGGTGACCACGAGGTCGACGCCGTCGAGCAACGCGGCGACCACCGACGGGTACTCGGCGCCCGGGCGGGGCACGAGGGCGAGGCGCGACACGTCGACACCGTGTTCCGCCGCCGCGGCGATGCCCAGGGAGGGCACGCCGACCACCGCCGCCCACGACCCGGCGGCGGTGGCCTCGGCGAGCAGGGCGAGGAGCAGCGACGGGGAGCGGTGGACCGCCACGGTGCTCCCGCGCCGGAGCCCCGCGTCGGGCAGCAAGCCGGCCAGCGCCGGGGACACCGGGAGCACCCTTCCCGTCGCCCTGGCGTGCTCGTGCCGCTCGGCCACCCGGCTCGCCGTGCTCACGCCGGGCAACGCGGCGAGCCGAGCCACCGGCTCCACCACTGCCGTCACCGCACGCACCTCCCCTCCACGCACACGCCGGCGCCCACCCCGCCGCAGGCCCAGGCCAGAGCCCCACAGGGCGAGCACCGACGCACCGCGGGGAAGGCGGCTCTCGACACCCTGCGTCGAACACCTGTTCGACAAACCAAGTACACCGGGATCCGGCGGACCTGTCAAGCCGAAGCCGGAACTGCTGTCGTTTTCCTGCCAGCGCCGCGCCCACGGCCGCTCCATCCTCGAAGCAGACCGAGAACAGGAACCCCGTGAAACGCCCGTTCCGCAGCGAAACCACCGACGAACAGCCGGCCGACCTCCACGACCGCCTGGCCCGCACCCGCTGCTCCCAGGCCCTGTCCGGGCGCGACTGGACCCACGGCACGCCGCCCGGCTACCTCGCCGAGCTCGTGGAGTTCTGGCTCACAGAGTTCGACTGGCGCGCAGCCGGAGCACACCTCAACGCCCTGCCCCAGTTCCTCGCCGAAGCCGGTGGCGCCACCCTGCACTTCGTCCACGCCCGCGGCGTCGGCCCGCGGCCGCTCCCACTGCTGTTCTCCCACCGCCGGCCCGGCTCGTTCCGGGAGGTCCACAAGATCATCGGCCCGGCCACGCGGGAACGGCCTGACGACCTCGTCACGGAGATCCGCGAGTTCTTCCGTCCCCTGCGCGCGTGACCGATCCCGGCTCTAAGCTCGACGGTTGTCGAGAACGGGTGAGGGAGCCGGTGGTCACCATGAAGCACATCGCCCTGCGGGCCTTCGCCGAGGAGGACCTGCCGGTGCTCGACCGGTTCGCCACGGAGCCCGAGGTGCTCGGCGCGTTCCAGTGGCCCGGGTTCACCAACCCGCAGGCGCGCCGGCGGCGGTTCGCCGATGACGGGTTCGTCGGGGACGAGTCGACGGCGCTCGCGGTCACCGTGGGCGGGGCCGTGGCCGGGATGGCGAGCTGGGAGGCCGCCGATCGGGGTGGGCCGGCGGGTGGGTGTTACGAGATCGGGTTGACGTTGCTGCCCGACCACCGCGGCCACGGCCTCGGCACGAAGGCCCACCGGCTGCTCGTCGACCACCTGTTCCGCTTCACACGCACGCACCGGCTCGAGGCGTTCACCGACGCTGACAACCGGGCCGAGCAGCGCGTGCTGGAGAAGACCGGCTTCCACCGCGAAGGCCTGATGTGCCAGGTCACCTGGCGAGACGGCGCGTACCGCGACGAAGTCGTGTACGCCCTCCTGCGCACCGACGCATGAAAAAGGGCCGGCCCGAAAACCGGGCCGGCCCCTCCTCGAAGAACCTCAGTGCGCGAAGTGCCGCGTACCCGTGAGGTACAGCGTGACGCCCGCCTTCTCCGCCGCCGCGATCACCTCGGCGTCGCGAATGGACCCGCCGGGCTGCACGACGGCGCGCACGCCCGCTTCGAGCAGCACCTCGAGCCCGTCGGGGAACGGGAAGAAGGCGTCCGAAGCGCCGACGGAACCCTTCGCCCGGTCGCCGGCCCGCGACACGGCCAGCCGCGACGAGTCGACGCGGTTGACCTGGCCCATGCCGACGCCGACGGTCGCGCCGTCGTGGGCCAGCAGGATGGCGTTGGACTTCACCGCACGCAGCGCGCGCCACGCGAAGGCGAGATCCGCGAGCGTCTGCGCGTCGGCCGGCGTGCCGGTGGCGAGCTCCCAGTTGGCGGGGTCGTCGCCGGGCGCGTCGATCGTGTCGACGGTCTGCACGAGCACGCCGCCGGAGATCGGGCGCAGCTCGACGGGCGCCGGGTTCTCGATCACGGGCAGCTTCAGCAGCCGCACGTTCTTCTTGCGCTGCAGGATTTCCAGCGCCTCGGGCTCGAAGTCCGGCGCCAGCACGACCTCGGTGAACACCTCGGCGATCTGCTCGGCCGCGTCGACCGTGACCGGGCGGTTGGTGGCGATCACGCCGCCGTAGGCCGAAACCGGGTCGCACGCGTGGGCCTTGCGGTGCGCCTCGGCGATGTCCACGCCCACCGCGATGCCACACGGGTTGGCGTGCTTGATGATCGCGACGGCCGGCTCGGCGAAGTCGAACGCGGCGCGGCGCGCGGCGTCGGTGTCCACGTAGTTGTTGTACGACATGGCCTTGCCGTGCAGCTGCTCCGCGTGCGCGAGGCCCGGGGCGGTGCTGCGGTAGAGCGCGGCCTTCTGGTGCGGGTTCTCGCCGTAGCGCAGCACGTCGCCGCGGTCCCAGGTGGCGCCGAGGAAGTCGGGGAAGCCCGAGTCGTCCGCGGGCGCGTACACGTTGGCGAACCACGAAGCGACCGCCGAGTCGTACGCGGCGGTGTGCGCGTACGCCTGCGCTGCCAGCCGCTTGCGGTCGACGAGCTCGAAGCCGCCCGCCGCGACCTGCTCCAGCACCCACGCGTAGCGCGCCGGGTCCACGACCACCGCGACGCTGCCGTGGTTCTTCGCGGCCGCGCGCACCATCGCCGGGCCGCCGATGTCGATGTTCTCCACGCAGTCTTCGGGACTCGCGCCCGAAGCCACCGTCTGTGTGAACGGGTACAGGTTCACCACGAGCAGGGCGAACGCCGCGATCTCGAGCTTCCGCAGCTGCTCCACGTGGTCAGGGTTGTCCTGGTCGGCCAGCAGCCCCGCGTGCACGCGCGGGTGCAGCGTCTTCACGCGGCCGTCGAGCGACTCCGGGAAACCGGTCACCTGCTCGACCGGCGTCACGGGCACCCCGGCGTTCGCGATCACCTTCGCGGTGCCGCCGGTCGACACGATCTCCACACCCGCGGCGTGCAGCCCGGTCGCGAGCTCGAGCAGGCCGGCCTTGTCCGAGACGCCGATCAGCGCGCGCCGGACCGGGCGCCGTCCCTCTGCAGTGTTCTCGACGCTCACGAAAACCTCACCTTTCGTCCGTCCACGGTGCAGCCACCACGGCCGAGTCGCTCGATCGTTTCAACCAGCAGCCTGCGTTCCACGGCCTTGATCCGCTCGTGCAGGACGTCTTCGGTGTCGTCGGTCTCCACGACCACCGCCTCCTGGGCGATGACGGGACCGGTGTCCACCCCCGCGTCGACGAAGTGCACGGTCGACCCGGTCACCTTCACGCCGGCGGCCAGCGCGTCGGCCACCGCGTGCATCCCCGGGAACGACGGCAGCAGCGCCGGGTGCGTGTTGATCACGCGGCCGGCGAACCGTGCCAGGAACTGCGCGCCGAGGATCTTCATGAACCCCGCCGACACCACCAGGTCGGGCTCGTACGCGGCCACGGCTTCGGTGAGCGCCTTGTCCCACGCGTCGCGATCGGGGTGGTCGGCCATGCGGACGGTGAACGACGGCACGCTCACGCGCTCGGCGCGGGCCAGCGCCTCGATGCCGGTGCGGTCGGCGCCCACGGCCACCACCTGCGCCGGGAACGCGGGGCGCGCGACGGCGTCGAGCACCGCCTGCAGCAGCGTGCCCGACCCGGAGGCGAGCACGACGATCTTCACCGGGGTCGGCAGGTCCAAGCGGCTGGCCAGAACGGGCTCCTTGCACGGCGGCGGCGCGCCTCGGGCGCACCACGCTTCACCAGGTCACCCCAACCCTAACGGTCGCGCTCGCGGCCCTCGTCCTCGCCGGAGCCGTCGGTGGACTCGGTCACAGCGCCGGGGTCGTCGGCGCCGGCCCCGGAGGTGTGGTCGACGGTGGGTTCCGGCTGGTCGAGGGGCACGTCTTCGGGCAGTTCGAGGCCCAGTTCGGCCTCGGCTTCGGCGTCGTACTCGTCGTACTCCGGCGAGGTCGGCTGGGCCGGCACTCGGGGTCCGGTGAACTCGGCGTCGAACTCATGGGTGTCGAGTTCTTCCGGATCGACGTCTTCGAGCACCTCGTCGGGATCGACGTCGGCGGTGTCTTCGTCGTCGGCGGCGTCTTCTTCGAAGTCGGTCTCGTCCGTGTCCTCTTCGAAGTCGTCGGCGTCCTCGGCGTCTTCAGCCAGGTCCTCGTCGCCCGCCTCTTCGTCGGCGAACTCCCCGGCGAACTCCTCGCCCTCCAGCGATTCCGGCGGCGCGGCCGGCTCGTGCGCGCCCGCGAAGAACGCCACGAACCCGCCCGGGATCACGATCCAGCAGAACGCCACGATCGACGCCACCCCGACCGGCACGCTCACCGGGTCGAACGGGCCGTCGGCCAGACGCCCGCCCGCGAGCGTGCCCAGCACCACGCAGCCGAAGCCGACCACGGCACCGGCCACGGCGACGATGCGGATGCGCGCGGCCGGGTCGTCGTCGGCGTGGCGCACCGACCAGCCCACCAGCGCGCCGACGGCCGCTGGCAGCACCAGCAGCACGGGCCACCACGCGGCGGTGTGCTCGGGAATGCCGCCGAGCAGCGGCACAGCCGGCACGGAGCCACCGCGGTAACCGACCAGGCTGACGTCGAGCGACCCGATCGTGAAACCGGGTCCGCTCACGAACGACAGGGCCGCGACCACGGCGTTGGGCAGGTACACCACCGAAAGCAGCAGCAACCCCAGGCTGTTGCCGAACGACGGCTCGAACAGATCGTCCACAGTGGACACCGAGAGCACCGTGGCGGCGGTGAACACGATCGCGCCCACCGCGAGCAGCGCCGCCAGGCCCAGCGCGCCCGCGCGCAGGCCGCGGACGGCGCTCGGGTCGAGCCGCTCGACCAGCGCCGCGGGCAGGCCACAGCGGCGCACCGCCCCGCCGGTGGCCGCCAGCGCGGCGAACACCGCGGGCACCACACACGCCAGCAGCGGGTTCGCCCGCACCGGCGCGCCGAGCGAGAGCAGCCCGATCAGCAGGCCGAACAACGCGTGGGCCGCGGCGATCACGCAGATCAGCGGCACGGCCTGGCGCAGCGTCGCACAACCGAGCCGTAGCGCAGCGCCCGACGCAGTGCGCGCCACGAGCAGCACCGCGCCGATCGTGGGCAGCAGCGGCAGCACGCCCAGCGGGTGACCGGCGATGCCGAGCTGCACCTGGAACGCGGCGAGCCAGCCGGGCCCGGCCGTGAGCAGCATGCCGGTGGCGGAGAACGCGGTGCGTTCGGCGGTGAGCGCGACCACCGCGAGCAGGGTCGCGACCACGGCGTACTCCGTGATCAGCGGCCCGAAGGCGGCGGTGAGCAACACGCGCACCCGGGCGGCCGGAGCGACCTCGGCGTCGAGTTCGACGGTGTCGCCCACCGGCTCGCCACCCGGGCGTGGAGAACTGGTGAGCTGCTGCATGCTTCGCACCTTGACACCCGGGCTGGGCCGTCCGGGTGAGGCACGCCGCCCCACCGGCCCGTGGCGAAGGTAACCCACCCGGTCGGGGGCACTCCGGACAACAAAAACACCCGCTGTGACACGGAGAGTCACAGCGGGTGTTTTACCGAGGCCAGGGCATCGAAGATCACCACCACCCCCATGGGTCCAGCGGACCGGACACCACCTCGGGGCAGCGAGCGGGCGTCAGCCCTGCTGGCCGAAGCCGCCCGGCGGAGTGCCCGGGGGCTTGCCCTGCTCGCCCTGCGGCTGCTGGAAGAACTGGCCCTGCTGCGGCGCGTACGTGGTGGCCTGCTGCCCCGGCGGCGTCGCACCCGGCTGCTGCGGCTGCTGCGGGTACTGACCCGGCTGCTGCTGCGGCG
Organism: Amycolatopsis rhabdoformis; assembly: GCF_035918295.1. GTDB lineage: Bacteria > Actinomycetota > Actinomycetes > Mycobacteriales > Pseudonocardiaceae > Amycolatopsis > Amycolatopsis rhabdoformis. Next base: position 8,942,666 of record NZ_CP142149.1, on the reverse strand, counting down.
GCTGGAACTGGCCGTACTGCTGCTGGTAGTGCGGCACGGACGGCTTCGGCGCCGGCGGCTTGAGCACGCCGTACTCCATGAGCAGCGCGGCCACCGCGACCAGCATCTGCACGATGCCGAGGATCAGCACCACCGTGACGATGCCCGGCGTCGAGCGCTCGGCCACCGTCGTGTCGAGGGCGCCGAGCGCGCCCACCACGCTGAACAGCGCGGCGAACGGCAGCACCCGCGGCGCCTTGGGCAGCGCGTGCATCGCCGCGAGCAGGCCACCGGTGAGCAGGAAGATCGTCTCCTGACCGACGTCACCCGCCTCGTCGGAGAAGCCGATGAAGTACTGGACGACGCCCAGCACGGTCACCACGAGCGCGAGCACGAGCGGAAGGTTCTGCGGCAGCACCGGCCCGGCCGAGGCCGGCGGGCCCTGCTGCGGCTGCTGTTGCGGGAACCCGCCCGACGGGGGCGGTCCCTGAGGGGGCTGCTGCTGGCCACCGCCCTGCTGGGGGTAGCCAGGCCCGCCGCTGGGGAAGGTCATCGGAAGCTCTCCTGTCGTTCGCCGGCAACTCCGGGGGAAGGTGGCACCCGGACGAATCACGTGACGGCCGCGTCGCCGAACGCTAGCGCATCCGAGGGTCCCCCGTCCGGGCCGTTGGACGCACGGGATGCCCGTTCGGTTGCAGCCGGAAACGCCACGGACCGGACACCAATCCTGGTGCCCGGTCCGTGTGACCCGTGTTTGTGCAGGTCAGAGGTTGTTGTACAGCTCGCGCGCGAGGACGGCGGTCTCGCTCGGGGTCTTGCCGACCTTCACGCCGGCAGCCTCGAGGGCCTCCTTCTTCGCGGCCGCCGTGCCGGACGAACCGGACACGATCGCACCCGCGTGACCCATGGTCTTGCCCTCGGGGGCGGTGAAGCCCGCGACGTAGCCGACGACCGGCTTGGTCACGTGCTCCTTGATGAAGGCCGCGGCCCGCTCCTCGGCGTCGCCACCGATTTCACCGATCATCACGATGACCTTGGTCTCGGCGTCCTTCTCGAACGCCTCGAGGGCGTCGATGTGGGTGGTGCCGATGATGGGGTCACCGCCGATGCCGACGGCGGTGGAGAAGCCGATGTCACGCAGCTCGTACATCATCTGGTAGGTCAGCGTGCCGGACTTCGAGACGAGGCCGATGTGGCCCGGGCCCGAGATGTCGGCGGGGATGATGCCGGCGTTGGACTTGCCCGGGCTGATCACGCCGGGGCAGTTCGGGCCGATGATGCGGGTCTTGTTGCCCTTGGCCACGGCGTGGGCCCAGAAGTAGGCCGAGTCGTGGACCGGGATGCCCTCGGTGATCACCACGGCGAGCGGGATCTCGGCGTCGACGGCCTCGAGCACGGCGTCCTTGGCGAACTTCGGCGGCACGAAGATGACCGACACGTCGGCGCCGGTCTCCTTGATGGCCTCTTCGACGGTGCCGAAGACCTTCAGGTCCTTGCCCTCGATGCTCACGGTCTGGCCGGCCTTGCGGGCGTTGACGCCACCCACGATGTTCGTGCCGGACTTCAGCATCTTGGTCGCGTGCTTCATGCCCTCGGAGCCGGTGAGCCCCTGCACGATGACCTTGCTGTTCTCGTTCAGGAAGATCGACATCTCACGCACCTGCCGCGGCGAGCTCGGCAGCCTTGTCGGCCGCGTTGTCCATTGTGTCCACCACGGTCACGAGCGGGTGGTTCGCGTCGGCCAGGATCTGGCGACCCTCGACGACGTTGTTGCCGTCCAGGCGGACGACCAGCGGCTTGGTGGCCTCGTCGCCCAGGATCTTCAGGGCCTCGACGATGCCGGTGGCCACCGCGTCGCACGCGGTGATGCCGCCGAAGACGTTGACGAAGACGCTCTTCACGTCGGTGTCGTTGAGGATGACGTCCAGCCCGGCCGCCATGACCTCCGCCGACGCGCCGCCGCCGATGTCGAGGAAGTTCGCCGGCTTCACGCCGCCGTGCTTCTCACCCGCGTACGCCACCACGTCCAAAGTGGACATGACGAGCCCGGCGCCGTTGCCGATGATGCCGACCTCGCCGTCGAGCTTCACGTAGTTGAGGTTCTTGGCCTTGGCCTTCGCCTCGAGGGGGTTCTCGGCGTCCTTGTCCACCAGGGCTTCGTGGCCCGGCTGACGGAAGGAAGCGTTCTCGTCCAGGGTGACCTTGCCGTCGAGGGCGATGATCTTGTCCTGGGGGTCGCGCACCAGCGGGTTGACCTCGACGAGGGTGGCGTCCTCGGAGACGAAGGTCTCCCAGAGCTTCACGACCACGTCGGCGGCCTCGTCGATGATGTCGGCCGGGAAGTTGCCCGCCTTCAGGATCTCGAGCGCCTTCGCCTTGTCGACGCCGGTGACCGAGTCGACCGGGATCTTGGCGAGCGCCTCGGGGCGCTCCACGGCGAGCTGCTCGATCTCCATGCCGCCCTCGGACGACGCCATCGCCAGGAAGGTCCGGTTGGACCGGTCCAGCAGGAAGGAGAAGTAGTACTCGGACGCGATGTCCGACGCTTCCGCCACGAGCACGCGGCGCGTGATGTGGCCCTTGATGTCGAGACCCAGGATGGCTTCCGCCTTCTCCTTGGCCTCGTCCGGCGTCTGGGCCAGCTTGACGCCGCCGGCCTTGCCGCGACCGCCGACCTTCACCTGCGCCTTGACGACGACCTGGGTGCCGATCTGCTCCGCGGCGGCCTTGGCTTCTTCGGGGGTGTTTGCCACCGAGCCCGGCAGAACCGGTACTCCGTGGGCGGCGAAGAGATCCCTCGCCTGGTACTCGTAGAGGTCCACTACTCCAGTCTCCTGACGACACGCCACTGTGGTGGTCCGTTATCCGGACCGCGCTGTCGGACCAGTCGAGGTTAGCGACCTGCGAAGAGGCAGGGGACTCCGCACCTGGTGAAGTCGGTCACCGTACGCGGTCAGGGGGTGTGAGTCCGCCCACCGACGGTGTTTTTCGCTCCCGACGCGGCCGTCGCGGCGGCTGCCGCTGTGACGACGATCGCGGCGAGCCCGAACCAGAACCCGAGCCCCGGCGTGCGGCCGGCGATGTCGACGAGCGGCAGCTGTGCCACGTGGACGGCGAGCACGAGCGCCGCCCCGGCGAGCGCGGCCGCGGCGGCGCCGGGCCGTGAGCGGACGCTCAGCGCGAGCACGCCGAGCACCACGAGGAGCGCGGTGAGCAGTCCCCACGAAGGAGTGTCGAAATCGGACCAGATGCCGGGCACCGAGTAGTCGGGCGCGCGGAACACCGGCGTGCCGAACGCGAGCACGGCCAGCACCGCGGCGGCGACCACGGGCAGCAGCACGCGCGGCCGGGGGCCTTCGGTGCCTTCGTCGTCGCGCTCGACCACACCGGTCACCACGGCGGCGAGCGCCGTGAGCCCGGCCAGGCCGAGCGCGATCGCGGTGAAGACGGCGCCGGCGCCGAGGTGGTAACTGATCGTGCCGCCGAGCCCGCCCCCGAGCCCGGTCGCCTGCGACGCGGTGATGGCGGTGCTGAGCACGGCCGTGCCGGCGAGCACGACGCCTGACCAGAGCACGGCGAGGAGGCCGCGGGCGGCTTTCGCGCTGAACACGAACGGCGCGGGCAACACGATGAGCACCGCGGCCACGAGCAGCACCCAGCGAGCGGGACTCTGCGTGGCGGTCGCCGAATCGAGCTGCGGCGCGAGCGCGCCGACGGCCGCGGTCACGGCCGTGAGCACGGCCAGCAGCGCCGTGGCGGTGCGCCACAACGTGAGGCTCGGGATGCGCGCTTCGCCGGCGAGGTCGGTGCGTTCGACCTGGGCCACCTGCGGCGTCGCCAACGGCACCAGCGCGAGCACCAGCGCCATCGCCACCACGGCGACGACCGGACCCCACGCCAGGTGCAGCCCGCCCACCGCCAGCCCGCCCACCAACGGCGGCACCGCCACGGCGAACGTCGCCGCGGCCACGCCGCCGAGCGTCCCGCGCGCCACCCCGTCGGAAGCCGCGCCGAAGCCCAGCACCGTGGCGAGCAGCAGCGCGCCCACCACCAGGACGTAGCCCGTGAGCGCCACGCCGGGCCCGTCGAACGCCGAGGGCGCCGGCAGGAACGGGTTGTCCGACACCACGGGCGCCACCACCAGCCCGACGCCGCCCACCACCGCGAGCAACGGCACGACCAGCCGCCAGCGCCGCCGCCCGCCGTCGTCACCGGCCACCTCGTTCAGCCCCCGCGCCACCTGCGCCACCGTGATGCCGGCGGCAATCGTCAGCAGGTGCCCGACGACCAACAGCCAGAACCCGGCGCCGACCGCGCTGCGGTCCAGCAGGCGATCGGGGAGGAAGAGCTCGGGGCGGACGGTCTTGGAGCCGTTCACGAGGAACTGCAGATCGAGGAGCAGCCGGCCCGGCGCCAGCGCGGCCAGCCCGATGGTGAGCCCGGCGGCGAGACCGTGGCGGCCACTGAACGCGGCCGCCGCGACGATGCCGGCGGGAACCAGGGCGAGCAGCGCGAGGAGCGGCCAGGCGAGATAACCGGGGGCGGCGTCGGGGGAGATCGGGAGGATCGCGCCGGCGGTGAGGGCCAGGGCGCCGACCGCGAGGAGGGCGACGGCGGTTTTGAGGCGGGGTTCGGGGGTGCGGTCGGCGTATTCGAGGTCGGGCTGGAAGGGAGCCCGGGGACGCCAGCCGGATTCGACGGCTTCGGTGGCTTGGGTGGGGGTGAGGGTGGTGCGGGTGGTGGGGGTGGTGGGGGTGGGGTTTGGGCTGGGTCTGGGGGGCTTGGGTTTGGTGGTGCTGTCGGGGGTGACGCGTTTTGCGCTCACGCCGCTCACCGCAGCCCTGCTCGAATCAGTCGGCGCGCCGGGGTCCGTGTCAGTACTGAGCGGCGAAGTGCCGTTCGTACTGGACGTGACGTCGCTGCCGAGGTCCTCGTCAGCGGGGTCGGCCTGAGCGGGTCGGCGGCGGCCGGCGCGGCGGGTTTCGGCACGGGCGCGTTCGCGGGCGGCGGCCTTGCGCTCGGCGAGGCTGGGCCGGCGGGGGGCGGCGGGCGGCGTGGGGCTGTCCGGGTCGGAGCCGGAACGGGCCGGGGAGGAGTCCCCGTCGTGGGGTCCTTCGGACGAAGTCATCGGAGGCGACGCTAGCAAGCCTGAGCGGGTGGGGCTTCCGCAGTGGGGCGCGAGCCGTGAGAGGAGTCGCGCTCCGCGACAGGACGGTGCGGGAGGGCGCAACCGGTGGCGGGAGGGCGTCCGCGCATGTCGGTGGGTTGATCGGGCGTTCGGGTGATCACCCGGCGAGGCGAGTGATCGGCGCCACAGACGAGGGCGTGAATTCCCTTCAACAGAGGGGCGCAAACGTTTATTTCAACGGTGGGGCCGTTCGGAGGGTCGCGCGGCCGCCGTTTGGGCGTGTGGATGCCCGAAAGTCCTGTAACGGAGATCACACTGATCGGAGTAGTTTCCGGTTAACTTTGGGTAATCTCCACAGCTAGCCGCGTGATGGGGGCCGCCCGTTCGGCGGAAGCGCCGGGGGAACCTTGCTCACAACGGTGCCCCTTCGTTACTGTCCCCGGGTCCCCATTACAGTCAGGTCACGAAGCGCAACGCCGAGCGAACCACCCCCGAGGTTGGCTCAACGGGATCCCCCGCCCGTAGTCGCGCGACGACCCGGCTCCCCGACGATGGAAGGCCCTGTCTTGGCTTCACACCGCTCCCCCGGCGGCCAAGCCCCTTCCCCGGCGCTGAAGGACGCACTGGACGGTGCGGTCATCCGCGTGCGGGGTTCGCACCGCATCGCACCGCCGTCCTCCGCCCTGCGTGGGCGAGTTGTGGTCGCTGCTGTCGCGGCCGGCGCGTTCGCCGCTGCCGCCGCGGGCCAGACCCTCAAGACCGTTTCGACCGACGCCGACACCGCGGTCGCCCCGCTCGCCAACGCCCAGGACGCGAGCGCCTCCTTCACCCTCGGCAGCGCCGGCTCCGGTGGCGCGCCCGAGCTGCTGCCCGTCGGCCACTCGATGGACGCCTCCGCCGAGGCCGCCCGCATGGCCGACAGCTCGAAGATCACCGAAGCCCGCGAGCAGGCCGAAGCCGACGCCGCCCGCAAGGCCAAGGAAGAAGCCGAGCGCCCCAAGACCTGCCTCCCGGCCCACGGCACGTTCACCTCGGGCTTCGGCGCCCGCTGGGGCAGCAGCCACCTCGGCATCGACATCGCCAACTCCATCGGCACCCCGATCTACGCCGCCTCCGACGGCACCGTGATCCAGGCCGGCCCCGCCAGCGGCTTCGGCCTCTGGGTCCGCGTGCAGCTCGACGACGGCACCATCCAGGTCTACGGCCACATGAACAGCTTCTCGGTCCACGAGGGCCAGAAGGTGAAGTGCGGCGAGCAGATCGCGGAGATCGGCAACCGCGGCGAAAGCACCGGCCCCCACCTGCACTTCGAGGTCTGGCAGGGCGGCACGAAGAAGATCGACCCGCGCCCGTGGCTCGCCGCCCGCGGCATCGTCGTCTGAGTTCGGTCGGCTGGTTTCTCCTTACTGTTCTTCGGTTTCACTGGTTTTCTTCCGGTCACGGTCAGCGCCTCCACGCTTCCGTGGCCGGAGGTGTTTGTGCCTCGCGATCGAGCGCCGTACCTCCGGGTCGGCCGGCTCTCGCGAGCCGGTTTACCTGAGGGCGCCCACGTTGTGGCGATCGCGCTGCGCCATTCGCCGATCGGCCACCCGTGCGCCCTGACGCTTTGTCGCCATGTGAACGCCCCGGCGCCTCCCTTGCCGAAGGCACTCACGGCCCAGCGGCTATTCCCCGGCCCGCTCTGACGCCTTCGCGAGACCCTTGCCCGGCCCAGGCCAGCACCCCCTCCGTTCTCCCGGCCAGATGCCGTCTGCGCCCCCGCGAGTGAGAAGTCACGCCCGCTCGCAGGTCCGGCGACGCATGCGCCCGAGCTTTGCGCCGCAGGTCGCGCCGGGAATGCCATTCCGGGTGGAGTCACGACCAGGCGCCTGGTCGCCCTCGCCCTTCGTGGGCTTGCTCTCGCGCGCCGTGGGCCCGCTCTCACGCAATGCGAGTCGCTCCCGGGCGATGTCATCGTCGAACGTGCCCACCTCCCTCGCGATTGTTCGCTGTCGCCATCGCAGACCCGCGCTCCCGCACTACGCACCGCCTCCGGGCGATCCCCTCCTCCGACGCGTTCATCTCCTGGCGATCGGTCGCCGCGCGCTGCTGTCGGGCCGGGAGCGCCGCCACCCAAGGGATGACTCGCCAGATGAGTGACCACGCGGAGCCGGCGGAAGCATCAGAGCCAAGGCGTCCCCTGAGTCGCGGGGCTGCGGCTAGCGTTCCCCGTTCGGTAGGCGGCGGATGAAGTACGCGACGGCCACCTGCCAGACCGTGCAGAGGCCCGTGGGGTGCCGGCGCACGGGCCACCAGCCCAGGCGGGCGAGCCACGAGAGTCGGGTGAGCAGCCCGGGACGGCTGGGTGAGCCGGATTCCGTGAGTAATGGAGCGGCCAACGAAGAGCGGGTGGTCCAGCGGCCCGGGCCGCACGCGAGGCAGCGGCCGTCGGGGCCGAGGTCGTGGTAGCGAAGGAGGGCGCGCCAGGCGGCGGCCAGTCGGCGAGCTTCCCCCGAAGCGCAGCCGGTGCCGCAGGGCCGACCGGAGCCCGGAATGAATCCCGGACCAGAGCCGGACCCGCCAGGACCTGTGCCACTCCCCGGAGTGACAGAAGTCCCCGAATTGAGAGAAGCCCGCCAAGTGACAGAAGTCCCCGAGAAAGAAGTCCCCGAAGCGGGCGAAGCCCCCGCACCCCATGGAACCCCCGAAACGGCAGTCCCCGAACCGCCAGAAACCCCCGCTGTCCCCGAAATTCCCCGCAGGTAGCTCTGTACCCCTGCCGCCAGGACGCCAAACAAGATCGTGTCCACACCCTCGTGCTCCCTCCCGAGGTGGCCGGCGGACGAGAGCCAGCCTACCTCACGCAATCGAACTTGTGTTCGACAGGAGGGAGCCTAAACGAGGGGTCCGACAAAAATCAGAGCTTCACCATCGGCACGCTGCCGATCAGCATGAGGCGGACCTTGCCGGACGCGCCGAAGTCGATGGTGGCCGTGGCGCGGGGACCGACGCCGTCGCAGGAGATGACGGTGCCGAGGCCGTATTTGTCGTGGCTGACGCGGTCGCCGACGTCGAGCTTGAGGGCCACCGTGTCCTTCCAGCCCTTGCCGAAGGGCGACGAGGACGTGGTGGAGGAGGAAGACGGGGAACGCCGGCCCCATGTGGTGGCCGCGCGCGGGCCCGAGGACGACGAGCCCGACGAAGAGCCGAAGTTGCCGAAGCCGGGTGACGAAGGCTCCAGCCGACGCCAGTCGACGAGGTCCGGGGGCAGCTCGTCGAGGAAGCGCGAAGCCGGGTTCATCTGCGGCTGGCCCCACGCCGAGCGCACCAGCGCCCGCGAGACGTACAGCCGCTGCCGTGCGCGCGTGATGGCCACGTACGCGAGCCGCCGCTCCTCCGCGAGTTCGTGGGGATCGCCCAGCGCGCGCATGTGCGGGAAGACGCCGTCTTCCCAGCCCGTGCAGAACACCACCGGGTATTCGAGGCCCTTGGCCGTGTGCACCGTCATCAGCGTGACAACGCCGGCCCCGCCGTCGCCCTCGTCTCCGCCGTCCGGGGACGGGATGGAGTCGGCGTCGGCGACCAGGGACACGCGTTCCAGGAACGCGGCGAGTGAGCCGGGCGCGGGCACGCCGTCGTCGAGCACCAGCTCGGCGTTTTCGTCCTGCTGCACCTCGGCGGTGAACTCCGCGAACTCGCGCGCCACCGTGACGAGCTCCGTGAGGTTCTCGACGCGCGACGCGTCCTGCGGGTCGTCGGACTCTTCGAGCTCCGCGCGGTAACCCGTGCGCTCGAGCACGGCTTCCAGCAGGTCGTGCACCTCGGAACCCGACGCCGCCAGCTCACCCAGGTCGTCGAGCAGCGTGACGAACCCGGTGATCGCCTTGGCGGAGCGCGGGTTCAGCAGCGCCACCTTGCCCTCGACGGCATCGCGCAGCGCGGCCGCGAAGGTGATGCGCTCGCGCTCCGCGTGCGTGGCCACCACAGCTTCGGCACGGTCGCCGATGCCGCGCTTGGGCACGTTCAGGATGCGCCGCAACGAAACCGTGTCGTCCGGGTTCGACAGCACCCGCAGGTACGCGAGCATGTCTCGCACCTCGCGCCGCTCGTAGAACCGCACGCCGCCGACGACCTTGTACGGCAGGCCGAGCCGGATGAAGATTTCCTCGAACACGCGCGACTGGTTGTTGGTGCGGTAGAAGACGGCGACGTCCGAGTAGTCGGCCTCGCCCTTCTCCGCCAACGCGTCGATCTCGCCCGCGACGAACGCGGCCTCGTCGTGGTCGTTGTCCGACACGTAGCCGACGATCTTCTCGCCGTCGCCCGAATCGGTCCACAGCCGCTTCGCCCGGCGGTTGGGGTTGCGCTCGATCACGGCGTTGGCCGCCGACAGGATCGTCTGCGTGGAGCGGTAGTTCTGCTCCAGGAGAATGGTGTGCGCGTTGGGGAAGTCGCGCTCGAACTCTTCGATGTTGCGGATCGTGGCGCCGCGGAAGGCGTAGATCGACTGGTCCGCGTCGCCCACCACGACCAGCTCGGCCGGGTCGATGCCGGTGTCGGTGGCTCCATCAGACTCGGTCCCGGCCAGCACGCGCACCAGCGTGTACTGCGCGTGGTTCGTGTCCTGGTACTCGTCGACGAGGATGTGGCGGAAGCGGCGCCGGTAGTACTCCGCGACATCGGGGAACGCCTGCAGCAGCGAGACCGTGCGCATGATCAGGTCGTCGAAGTCGAACGCGTTGGCCGCTTCGAGCCGGCGCTGGTACTCGACGTACACCTCGGCGACGCGGCGCTCCAGGTCGTTGGCCGCGTTGGCCACCGCCGCGTCGGGGTCCGTGAGCTCGTTCTTGAGGTTCGAGATGTGCACCGCGAGCGTGCGCGCGGCGTACTTCTTCGGGTCGATGTCGAGATCCCGCGCGACGAGCGTGATGAGCCGCTTCGTGTCGTCGGAGTCGTAGATCGAGAAGCTGGACGACATGTCGAGCGTCTTGGCTTCACGGCGCAGGATCCGCACGCACATCGAGTGGAACGTGGACACCCACATCGCGTTGCCGCGACGGCCGACGAGCGACGCGACGCGCTCGCGCATCTCGGCCGCGGCCTTGTTGGTGAACGTGATCGCCATGATCTCGCCGGGGTGCACCCCCCGCTCCGCCAACAGGTACGCGATGCGGCGCGTGAGCACGCGGGTCTTGCCCGACCCCGCACCGGCGACGACGAGCAGCGGCCCGCCGGCGTGCATGACCGCTTCGCGCTGCGCGGGGTTGAGGTCCTCGAGCAGCTCGGCGGCGGCCTTGCGGGCGGGCGCGGGCTTTTCTGCGGGGAGATCGAAGAGGGTGTCCATCGCCCATCCACGCTACCCCTGGGGTACGACAGGTTCGCTGGCAGGCGACTGCGCTCGCCGACGTACGCCGGGGTGTCGCCTCCCGTCCGACGCGCGAACGCACCCGCGCGCGGAGCATCGAACGGTATGGACGACAAGATCCCCGCCCGGTTGAGGGCATCCGACAGCGACCGCGAACGCGTCGCCGCGACCATCCAGTCCGCCGGTTCCGAAGGCCGGCTCACGCTCGAAGAAGTAGAGGAACGGCTCGGCACCGTCTACGCGACGCGCTACGTCGACGAGCTCGGCGCGCTCACCACCGACCTGCCACGCCCACCGGCTGCGCGCCGCCCGGCACCCGGCTGGCCGCTCACCTTCGCCGCGCTGCGCGAGCACCCGGCGCTGCGCGTGCACGCCGCGATCGTGGCCGTGCTGGCGGTGCTGCTGATCGTGCGGTGGGCCGTGCTGGGCGTCGGTTTCTTCTGGCCGGCGATGCCGTTGTTCTGGCTGTTCGTGACCCTCGTGGTGCACGCGCGCGTGCGGAGTTTGCGGCGGCGCGGCGAAACTCCTGTGCCATACTGATCCGGTGCGGCACAGCAGCGAGCGATTTTTTTACGGGACCCGGCCTCCGGCTCCCGTGATCGCGTAGTGCCCCACCCGCCATCACCCGCAGCCCCGGAGTCCGACGGACCCGGGGCTTTCGCCGTCCGAGGGTCCGGAACGCCAGAGAGGTCCCGATGAACCCGCAGACTCAGAACGCCGACGGCCAGCCCGCCGAGAACACCACCGCCGGCGAGGACATCTCCTCGCTGCGCAAGGAGATCGACTTCCTCGACGCCGAAATTCTGCGGCTGGTGAAACGCCGCGTGGAGGTGTCGCAGACGATCGGCGCGGCCCGCATGGCCGCCGGCGGCACGCGGATCGTCTACAACCGCGAGATGGACGTGCTCGAGCGCTACCGCGAGCTCGGGCCGGAGGGCCGACAGCTGGCCATGGCGCTGCTCAACCTGGGCCGCGGCCGCCTCGGCCGGTGAACTTACGGCCACATCGGGGTCTTCCCCGATTCATCGCCGCGCGAAACCGGGCAGACTGGACCCATGATTAACGTCATCGCCGTCATCATCGCGATCGCGAGCGTTCTGGCGGCACTGGGCCATGTCGGTTACCTGGCGCTGCTCAACAACGCAGCGGGTAAGCGAGCCGGCGGCGCGCCTGTCGCGCAGTACGTGCGCAGCCGCTGGATGGTCGCCGGTGGTACCACGGCGGCATCACTGCTCGCTTGGCTGATCACTTCTGGGGGACCGACGGCCGACATCATCGCCATCGTGATTGCTGTCGGTAGCGGTGCTGTGGCCACGAAGGCCCTTCAGTCGACCCGGGAGAGGTACCGCAGCGGAGGGTGACCACCCCCAGCTGCGGCGATTGCGCTGCGTAGCGTGACCCCACGCCCGTTCGGTCGCGCCCGACAGAGTGAAACCTGTGCAAGTTGCAGTTTGCCCCGAGACTTTCGCCTGGGGGTTTCCTAGTCTTGGGTTCGTGAGGACCCATGCGTCTGGGTCGGGCGACGCCCGGAGGACGCGCGGGAGCTGCGGCTCCGCGCGCCCACTGGCGTATGCGCGTGCAGATGCGCGGGAGTTCGCAAGTGTGGACGCAAGTGACTCCGCTCGCATCTCTGCTCCGATCGGGTTGATCGGGGTGCCGGTGCCGTCACGCCCACACCGGGGAGGGGTCGGACGGGCATGACGGGAAACGCGATGGGTGGGTCGACACGCTCGAACCACCCGGACACGGTGACGGCCGCGGAGGTCACGGTGCCGGGCCGGCACCGTGCTCGCAGCCTTCAGGACACGGACACGTGGACGCCCGTGGTCCCGCCGCACGGTGGGGGGCACCACCGGCACCGGCCCGGGGTCGAGAACGTCGAGGGGCTGGGTGGCGGTTCGCCGGTGGCTTCGGCTGGTTCGCCGCTGTCTCCGGCGCCGCTGTCTCCGGCGCCGCTGTCTCCGCACCGGGGTGCGGCCGGTCCGCGCCCGAGCTTCGCGCCGACGCAGGGGACATTGCCCGCGCCGGTCGCCCAGTCACCTGTTGTCCCCTCACCTGTTGGCGGAGTGCCGCAGGGTCAGCCGCGTCCGCCGATCGCCCTCCCCCAGCCGACGCGCCGAGCCGACGAGCCGCGGGACGAGTACCGCGTTCACGAGGACTACCTCGCTTATCAGCGCGGACTCGCCGGTCAGGCCACGGACGGACCGGCGGCTGAGCGCGGGCTCACCGAGCTGCCGCAGCCGAGCCGAGGCCATCGCGGGTTCACCGCAGGGCGGCTCGACGAAGCCGGGCCGGTCGCTGAGCCGAGCGAGGCCGGGCAGGAGTCGGGATCGCCGTGGAGTGGAGCTCGTTCCGGTGATCTCGCCACGGCGGCCGGGTCGGAGTTCCCGCAGCTCGGGCTCGGTATCCCCGCGGGCGCCAGCGCGCTGCTGAACTCTCCCGCCGGCCAGCTCGGCGCAGGGTTTCCGCCGGTCGGAGCGACCGTGGTCACCGCACAGAACGCGGTGCCGGATCATCCCGCCGGGACCCTGACCGGCACGATTGCCCCCGACTTTTCGCAGGTCAGGCACAGTGTGCCGGCTCGCCAGAGTGCCCTGATCGGTCCGGCTTCCAGCACGATCACGCCGGAGTTCGGGTCGGGTGAGAGGCGGGTGCCGACCGGCCAGGCCGTGGTGCCGGATCCCGTGCCGATGAGTGAGGTCGACCGGGCGTGGGCGGCGCCGGGGACCACGCGTTCGCTGGCGGACGTGCCGCCGCACGAGGGGCTGGGGCGGCCGCAGATGCGGCGGAGCCGGCGGGAGCGGGTGGCGGCGACGGCGGCCACGTTGGCGCAGCCGCAGGTCGACCCCGACGAGACCGAGCAGACCGCGCAAGCCCTGCAGGCCGAGCTGGACCAGGCCGAGGCCGAAGCCGCGCGGGAGCACGTGGACCTGAGCGCGGCCGGGAAATCGAATCGCGCCGAGAACCCGAACCGCGAGGCGCAGCCCGAGCCGCCGAAGCGGCAGCGGGTCACGTTGCGGGCGCCGGCCGTGAAGGCGCGCGAGCGGGGGCCGTTCGACGAAGCCGCGCTCGACGAAGAAGAAGACGAAGTGCGCGTGTACGCCGCGCCGCTGCTCGACGGGCTCGGCAAGTTCGACCTGGGGTCCGTGCCAGCGTCGGTCACGCCGCCGAAGACGTGGCGGAAGGCGGCGTGGTTCGCGACCGGCGCGTCGGGCGCGGTGGTGGTGGGGCTGTTGTTCGCCGGCACCTTCCTCGTCGGCGGGCCGACCACGACCACCGACGCGCTCGGCGGCGGCTGGCCGGGCCGGCAGAACGGCGGCAACCCGCTGATCCTCCCGGACCCGTCGCTCGGCCAGCAGGGCGGAACCGGCGGCGGCCCGCAGGACAGCAGCTCCGGCGGCAAGCACCGCACCGCCGACGACTCCGCCGACTCCGACCCGGACACGCACCCGCAGAACGCCGTCGGCTCCGACACCAGCGAGGCGCGGACGCCGACCGACTCGTCGAGCAGCGACTCCTCGGCGCCCGTCACAACCGGGCCCACGTCGACGCCCGCCGCGCCGGACGCGAAGCCGCCGGTCACGCCGGCGCAGCGCGAGACCTCGCCGACCAACCCGTTTTACGGACCGGCGAAGAACCCGAAGACGATGGGCGACAACACCGAGAAGTTCTTCAACACGGTCACCACCGACCCCAACGAGGCGGCCGCCGTGACCACCGGGGACCTCAAGCAGGAGGGCCCGCAGGGCCTGCGCCAGCGCTACGCGAACGTGGCGTACTTCGAGGTCAAAAAGGTGGAGATCGACCCCGACAGCAACACGACCGTAAACACCCTCGAGGTGACGCACACCGACGGCACCAAGACGATCGAGCAGCGCACCCTGACCTTCGGCGACGACGAAAAAATCGCCGACGACGGCGCCTGACCAGGCACGATCGTCGAACTCGCGCCGAACGTTTCGTGCAAGTGCAGAGTGCCCGTTCCGATGCACGTGCGGTGCGGTAAGCGGTTGAACCTGCTCCGGTTGGGTGACATAAGCTGCCGCTCGTCGTATGACGACGGCATTCCGGCGACTGAGCCTGGCGGCCGCCCGTCACCACAGGGTTACCTGGCGACAACGGCTCAGGACACCGACCACGAATCGGCCGCCCGGAGCAGCGGCGTACGACCGAACGGCCGTACCGCCGTCCCCGAACCCCAGAGCGAGGACTTTCGTGCTTGATCGGCAGCGCACACGGCGTGAGACCCGCGAGGTCACTGCCGTCCGCGTCGAGGACGTGATCCCGGCCGAGCTGCTCGACGGCGTCGGCGTCGAGGACCGCGACTACCTCGAGCAGGTCTTCCGCGAGCCGCAGAACTACCTGCCGCCACGGTCACACCGCATGGACCCGGCGCACCGCGCGGACGCCGCGAGGTCCGCCGAACCCGCCGAAGAACCCGAGAGCCGCTTCGCCCGCCGGGCCAAGCAGGTGGGCCTCGTCGGCGCCGGTGCGCTCGTCGCGGGCGCCGTGGTCACCGCGGCCCTGCTCAGCGGTGGACCCCGACCGACCACCCCGGTCGCCGAGGACACCATCCCCACCGGCTTCAGCGGCGCCGCCGCGCTCGGCGGCCAGGCCGTGCCCAGCCCGCAGGAACACGGCGCCGGCGGCACCACCTTCGGCCACCGCGAGGGCACGTCGACCGAGTCCGGCGACGGCACCCCGCAGCCCACGCAGAACACCGGCTCGGCCACGCAGCACACCGGCGCCCCAAGCACGTCCGTGCCGAGCACCACGCCGGCCACGGGTGACACCGAGGCCACCGGCGCGGTCGCCACGTCCGACGCCGACAAGCTGAAGGCCGTGAAGTCCTTCTACTCGTCGATCGACAAGAACCCCGACAACGCGCTGGCGTTGCTGGCCCCCGGCCTCGCCCAGGGCGAAGCCGGCAGCCTGGTCCGTGCGTGGAGCGCGGCGCGGTCGATCGACGTGCAGGACGCCCGCGTGCAGGACGACGGGTCCGTCGTCGCCGTCGCGGTGCTGCACCAGGCCGACGGCACACTGCTGCGCGTCACTCAGCTGTTCGACGTCGTGGAGCACGACGTCATCTCCGAAGCGCGACTGCTCTCCGCCGTCGCATTCTCCTGACCTGCACAAACACTGTTCCGGGTAGACGATCAGACCGTGCCGCGTGCGTGTGCACAGAGTGAACGCCTAGCCTTGTCACGGGCCGGACTCGGGAAAACCGGCACACGGCCCACGACAGGTGCCTACGCTCCGGTGCTGCGACCGGTCGATGGTCGCGTCTTCGGGGTGGGCACGTCCCGCTCCGGCAAGTCGGAGCCCCAAAGGGAGGTCGCGTGAGCGACGAGGGTCGTCTGGTCGCCGGCCGGTACCGGATCATCGGCCGGATCGGCACCGGCGCGATGGGTGCCGTCTGGCAGGCACACGATGAGGTGCTGGGCCGCACGGTGGCCGTCAAGCAGCTGCTGATGCAGCCGGGCCTCGATGAGCACGACGCCGAAGACGCCCGGCAGCGCACCATGCGCGAGGGCCGCATCGCCGCGCGCCTGCACCACCCCAACGCGATCTCGGTGTTCGACGTCGTCACCGACGACAACGGCCAGCCGTGCCTGATCATGGAGTACCTCAACTCCACGAGCCTCGCCCAGGTCCTGCAGGAGCGCGGCACGCTGCCGCCGCTCGAGGTTGCGCGCATCGGCGCCCAAGTGGCCGCCGCGCTGCGCGAGGCCCACGCCGTGGGGATCGTGCACCGCGACATCAAGCCGGGCAACATCCTGCTGGCCGGCACCGGCACGGTGAAGATCACCGACTTCGGCATCTCGCGCGCCAAGGACGACGTCACGGTCACCAAGACCGGGATGATCGCCGGCACGCCCGCGTACCTCGCGCCCGAGGTCGCGATCGGCGGTGACCCCGGCCCCGAGTCCGACGTGTTCTCGCTCGGCTCCACGCTCTACGCCGCGTGCGAGGGCCAACCGCCGTTCGGCCTGTCGGAAAACACGCTGAGCCTGCTGCACGCCGTCGCCGCGGGGCAGATCAACCCGCCGCGCCAGTCGGGCCCGCTGGCGAGCGTGCTCGCCGTGCTGCTGCACCCCGACATCCACCACCGGCCCACGGCCGAAGAGTGTGAAGAGCTGCTCGCGTCCGTCGCGCGCGGCGAGACCCCGCTGGGCGGACCGGCCGGCGAGACCGTGATGGTGGCTTCGGCCGGCACGCTCGGTGCCGCCGCCGTGGCCGGCGCGGCCGCCACGCATCTGTTCCCCGAAGAGGACATGGACGACGCCGCGCACTCGGGCACGCTGCTCGACCAGCCCGGCCCGGCGCAGCAGTACTACGACGACGAAGCCGAGTACCCCGCGGCCGCCGCGTACCCCCAGAACGACTACGACGGCTACGACCAGCAGTACCAGGGCGAGCCCCCGCTCTACGGCGACCCGGGCCGCAACGGCCTGGCCGCCACCCGGTCCGTGCCGACCCACGACGTCTACGCCGACGACCAGTACGACGACGGGTATGACGACGGCTACGACGAGCCGCCGCCCCCGGCGCGTGGCCAGACCAGCCCCACCGACGACGAGGACGAGAAGCCCGGCGCGTGGAAGAAGCCGGCGATCATCGGAGCCATCGTCGTGGTCGGCCTGGTGGCGCTCGGCGTGTGGCTGCTGAGCTCGAACAACCCGCCGGACGCGTCGCAGCAGCCCGCTCCCCCGCCCACGTCGTCGGCTGTGGTTCCGACCACAGATACGGCTCCTTCGAGTGAAGAAGCAACCACGAGCGAAGAAGAGACGTCTTCCCAAGAGCAGACTTCTTCACGCGAGACGACGTCGTCTCGCCGGACCTCCGCGCGGAACACTCCGTCGCGCGAGACGTCGTCCGAGCAGGAGACGCCGTCCACCACATCGAGCTCGAAGCAGACAACGGCGCCTAGCAGCCCGACAACGACTCCTTCGAGCGACCAACCGCCGGCAGGCGGCTAGCGATCCAGGAACAGATTTGAGCTCAGAAGGCACCATCGTCGGCGGCCGGTACCGGCTCGACCAGCCGATCGGCCGCGGCCGCGCGGGCATCGTGTGGCAGGCGTTCGACACGCGGCTGTTCCGCACGGTCGCGATGAAGCGCATGTACCTGCCCGTCGGCCTGCCCCCGGACCGCGCCGAGCAGGCGCGCGCCACGGTGATGCAGGAAGGCAAGGACGCGGCCCGCGTGGACCACGCGAGCGCGATCACCGTGTACGACGTGCTGCCCGACGGCCCCGACGTGTGGCTGGTCATGGAGTACATCCCGTCACGCGGGATGGCGTCGTTCCTCGCCGAGCACGGGCGGCTCACGCCTGAGCAGGCGGCGTCGCTCGGCATCATGCTGGGCGACGCGATGGCCGCGATCCACGCGGCCGGCATCGTGCACCGCACGCTCGAACCCGGCACGGTCCTGCTGGCCGACGACGGCAGCGTGAAGCTCACCGACATCGGCATCACCGGCGGCGGGCCGCACCCGGCCTACCGCGCACCCGAGGTCACGCGCGGCGCCCCGGCCTCGCCGGCCGCCGACGTGTTCTCCCTCGGCGCCACGCTGTACACGGCCGTGGAAGGGGTGGCGCCGTTCGGTGACGACGGCGAGTCGTCCGAGCGGCCGCCGCAGAACGCGGGCGTGCTGGCCGGCGCGCTGCGCAAGATGCTGCGGATGGACCCGACCGCGCGCCCGACGATGGCCGACACGGTGGCGGCGCTCAGCGCGATCACCGAGGGCCGCGAGCAGACGGCGTTCATCCCGCCCACCGCGCCCGCGATGCCGACCATGCCCGCGGCGTGGCCGATGCCGCCGAACCAGACGGGTCAGCCGGGACCGGTGCAGCCGGGACAGCCCGGGCCGTTGATGCAGATGCCGGTGCAGCAGGTGCCCTACGCACCGGCCGCGCCGCAGCCCCTGCAGCAGCCGATGGCCGCCCAGCCCACGCAGCAGATGATGCCGGCCCAGCCGGCTCACCCGCCTCAGCAGGCCCAGCCGCAACCGCCGACGGCGCGGTTCGTGCCGTCGGCCGCGCAGCAGGCGGCGTCGGCGGCCGAGGTGCGGCAGAAGGCCGCGGCCCGGCGGAAGCTGATCCTCACCGTGGCCGCGATCCTGTGCGCCGTGCTGATCGGGATCGGCGTTTCCGAGCTGCTGTTCGTCTGACGCGCTCGCCCGACCGAGCAGGCGGCTGATCCGGCGTCAGGCGACCTTGGAGATCGCCTGACGCATCGCGTCGATCAGCGTGTGCACTGCCGGATTGCCCCACGCCCGCGCGGACACGGCCGCGTGGATGATCCGGCACGGCTCGGGGTTGCGCACGCGTCGCACGATGACCCCCGGGTGCGGCGTGCCGACGCCCAGCTCCGGGATCAGGCACACGCCCAGGCCGGCGGCCACGAATCCCTGCGCCGTCTGGTAGTCCTCGGCCTCGACCACCGGGTTGAGCGTGAAGCCGGCCGAAGCGCACGCACCGTCGAGGATCGCGCGACAGGCGCCCGGCAGCGGGTCCACGCCGACCCACGACTCCTCGGCGAGGTCGGTCAGGTCGAGCACGCGCTTGCGCGCCAGCGCGTGGTGGCGCGGCAGCACCACCCGATACGGGTCGTCGAGCAGGTGCACCATCTCGATGCCCTTCGCGGGCGGCGTGGCCCGCGGCGTGACGACGATGGCCACGTCCGCGCGGCCCTCCTCGACCTCGGGCATCGGGTCGTGGGGCTCGGTGAGCTTGAGGTCGAGCCACACGCCGGGGTGCTCGCGGCGCACGGCGGCCACCGCGTGCGGGATCACCGACGCGCCGGCCGTGGCGAAGTACCGGATCGCGAGCTTGCCGGTGCGGCCTTCCTTGAGCTCGGTCAACGCCGCCTCGGCCTTCGCCAGCTCCGCGCTCAGCGTCTCGGCGTGTTCCGAGAGCAGCACGCCCGCGGGAGTCGGCCGGATGCCGCGGCCCACGCGTTCGAGCAGCTCGGTGCCCGCCTCGCGTTCGAGGACCGAGAGCTGCTGGCTGATCGCCGACGGGGTGTACCCGAGGTTTCGGGCCGCGGCGGTGATCGACCC
This sequence comes from Amycolatopsis rhabdoformis, assembly GCF_035918295.1. Classification (GTDB taxonomy): domain Bacteria; phylum Actinomycetota; class Actinomycetes; order Mycobacteriales; family Pseudonocardiaceae; genus Amycolatopsis; species Amycolatopsis rhabdoformis. The sequence goes on along the minus strand of NZ_CP142149.1, from coordinate 8,923,152 downwards.
ACTGGTGATCACCGCGCGCAGCACCTGCATGCGCCGCACGTCGAGCATGCCCTGATTCTACAGCTCAGCTTAAGCGTTCCTGCAGTTATTTTCGCTTGTCCTTACGTCTGGACCGGGTCACGCTGGAGTCCGGCCGATAAGGAGGACCTGGGGTGGGCGAGACGAAGACCCTGCTCAGAATTGCCGCACTGGCACTGATGTGGGGTTCGAGCTTCTTCTGGATCAAGCTGGGGCTCGCGGCGTTCTCGCCGGTGCAACTGGTGCTCGCACGCCTGGTGCTCGGCGCCGTGGTGCTTGTGGCGCTGTGCAAGCTCGGGCGGCGCCGGCTGCCCACGGACAAGCGCACGTGGCGCCACCTCACCGTGGCCGCGTTCTTCCACAACGCGTTGCCGTTCCTGCTTTTCGCGATCGGTGAGACCACTGTGGACTCGGGCATCACCGGCGTGCTGAACTCCACCACGCCGCTGTGGGTGCTCGTGGTCGCGCCGTTCCTCGGGGTCCGCCACCGGATGACGGCGATGCGCGCGGCCGGGCTCGTGGTGGGGCTCATCGGGATCCTGCTGATCTTCGCGCCGTGGGAAGCGTCCGGGCTGCTGAGCTGGGGCGCGCTGGCCTGCCTCGCCGCGGCCGCCAGCTACGGCTTCGCGTTCGTCTACGAAGGCCGCTACCTCTCGGGCACGGGCGACTCGCCGTACGCGCTCTCCGGTGGCCAGATGATGATCGCCGCCGGGTTCCTCGTGCTCGTGATGCCGTTCGGCGGGTTCACGCCGGTGCACCTCACGCCTCTGGCCGCGACCGCCGTGGTGATCCTCGGCATCGGCGGCACCGGGATCGCGTTCGCGCTCAACTACCAGCTGCTGGCCAGTGAAGGCGCCGTGGCCGCTTCGGTGGTCGGGTACCTGCTGCCGATCGTGTCGGTGGCGCTGGGCGCGATCTTCCTGCACGAGCAGCTGAGCTTCCGCGTGATCGCGGGCATGGTCGTGGTGCTGGGCGGCGTCGCGCTCACGCGGGTGCAGCGCAAGAAGGCCGATGCGCCACAGCCGGTCGAGGCCGTGGCGACGGAACACGTCTAGACGAGCCGGCGGTCCGAGGCCCAGCGCGACAGCTCGTAGCGGTTGGACAGCTGGGTCTTGCGCAGCACGCTCGACACGTGCGTCTCCACCGTCTTCACCGAGATGAACAGCTCCGACGCGATTTCCTTGTACGCGTAGCCCCGCGCGAGCAGCCGCAGCACGTCGCGCTCGCGCGGGGTGAGCAGGTCGAGCTCGGGGTCGTTGATCGGCGCCGAGCCGGGCCGGTCGGCGAACGCGTCGAGCACGAAGCCGGCCAGGCGCGGCGAGAACACCGCGTCGCCGTCGGCCACGCGCACGATGGCGCGCACGAGTTCCTTCGACGAGATGGTCTTGGTGACGTAGCCGCGCGCGCCGCCGCGGATCACGGCGATCACGTCCTCGGCCGCGTCGGACACCGACAGCGCCAAGAAAACGACGTCAGGCAGCTCCGGGCGAACGCGGCGCAGCACCTCGGCTCCGCCGCCGTCGGGCATGTGCACGTCGAGCAGTACTACCTGCGGCTTGGTGCGCGCGATACCCGTGACGGCGTCGGCCACGGAACCGGCCTCGCCGACCACCTGCACCTCGTCGGTGATCGAGTCGAGTTCCGTGCGGACCCCGGCGCGGAAGAGCGCGTGGTCGTCCACGAGGAACACCTTCACCGGCTCGCGCTGGGTCTCCGTCACCGTGCTGCTCCCTCGCTCGTTGTCGCCCGGCCTGAGCATAGCGACGTCACGCCGCGCCCTTCACCGCTTTGCGTGGCATGGCCAGCTGAACTTCGGTGCCTTCGCCCGGCGCGGTGCGCAGCTTGCAGGTGCCGCCGTGGCGTTCCATGCGGCCGCGGATCGAGTCGGCGAGGCCGTGGCGGTCGGTCGGCACCACCTCGGGGTCGAACCCCTTGCCGCGGTCGCGGATGAACACGGTGACCTCGGTGGGTTCGACCTCGGCGTACACGCTCACCTCGTCGACACCGGCGTGCTTGGCCGCGTTGACCAGCGCTTCGCGGGCCGCCTGCACGAGCGCGGTGAGCGGCTCGTTGAGCTCGACGTCGCCGACCACGACCTGGCTCACGGAGATCGCGAACGTGTCCTCGACCTCGCCGCACGCCGTGGTGAGCGCCTCGGACAGCGGGACGGCGCCCTCTTCCTCTTCCTTCGACTTCTTGTCGCTCGGCTTGCCGTAGCCGCCGGCGCCGTAGAGCCAGCCGCGCAGCTCGCGTTCCTGGCCGCGCGCCAGGCGCGCGACCTCGTGCGGCTGGTCGGACTGGCGCTGGATCAGCGCGAGCGTCTGCAGCACGGAGTCGTGCAGGTGCGCGGCGATCTCGGCGCGCTCGTCGGTGCGGATGCGCGCGCGGCGCTCGTCGCCGAGGTCGCGGACCAGGCGCAGCCAGAACGGCACGGTCAGCACGGCCACGCCCACCAGCGTGGCGAGCACCGCGATGAGCGCGAACTTGACCTGGTCGAAGCTGCCGCTGCGGAACACCACGACCCCGATGCCGGTGGCCACCAGCGCCACCCCGGCGAGGATGCGGATGATCGCGGCGCTGCGGCCGCCCCCGCCCACGAACGCGCCGGTGACGCCGTCGCGCGCCCCCGTGCGCCAGCGGCGGCGCTGCGATTCGTCGGCCTCGCGCCAGACCACGGCCGCACCGAGCATGGCGATGGCCAATGGCACGGCGACCCAGCCGCGGATGGTGCCCGACAGCGTGCCGCTCGCGATGGCGAGGCCGATGCCGAGCGCGATCAGGCCGAACGCCTGCTGCCGCTCCTTCGTGGCCTTCTTGCTGTCGACCTCGGCCGGGTCCTCGGCCTGCTGCGGCACGAAGACCCAGAGCAGGCCGTACGCGAGCAAGCCGGCGCCGTTGAGGGCCGCCAGCAGCGCGAACGCCGCGCGCACCCACACCACCTGCACGCCGAGGTGATCCGCGAGCCCGCCCGCGACACCCGCGACGGCCCGGCCGCTACGACGCCGGTGCATCTTCGGGCGCCCGGGCTGCTCACCGGAGCCGCCGCCGGCCGGGCCCGCCGCGTTCGCGGACGCGGCGGACACCGTGGACACACCAGAGGCCGGCACCGGCTCCCTGGCCGCTCCCGTCACCTGCCCGGCGGCGCCGAGGTCGAGAAAGTCCTGCACGCCGTCCATCGTCACACGCGGCCACCGGTTCGGACATCGGGGAAGCCCCTGATCACGCCCCGATCGGCCGTACTCAGGGGAACCTCAGGGAACGTCCCCGATGTGGCGCGGCCCCGGCTCGCGCATGCTTTGCCGTATGAGTGGTGCGAACGAGGCGCCGAGCCCGAAGTCGAATCCTTTCAACGGCTTCGAGGAGACGGTGAAGGATTTCTGGGTGAGCCGGCCACGCCGGCCGCACGTGGGACGCAAGGTCGCGGGGGTCGCGGCGGGGCTGGGGAACCGCTACGGCATCGACCCGGTCGTGATCCGCGTGGCGCTGGTCGCCGCGATGGTGTTCGGCGGCTTCGGGCTGGTGTTCTACCTGCTCGGCTGGCTGTTGTTCCCGAGCGAAGGCGACGAGGTGTCGGGCTTCGAGGCGCTGATCGGCCGCGGGCACTCGACGATGTCGAGGGCGTTCACGGTCGTGCTCTGCGTCGCGCTGATCCCGGTGATCGGCTGGACGTTCGGCAACGGCTGGTTCGACGGCGGCGGCCTCATCGGGTTCGCGCTGCTTTCCGCAAGCCTCTACCTCCTGCACCGCAGCCGTGGGCAGGACAACCGCCCGGCGCCGGTCGTCGCGTACCCCGCGTATGAGACGGCCCAGGCCGTGCCCGGAACCGGAGCCTTCACGATGACGGACACCACGACGGAGCCGATGGGCGCCGCCGCTCCCGGCTGGGACCCGCTGGCCGCCGATCCGGCCGGCTGGGACCTGCCGGACCCGGGCGGGCCGACGCCGCCCGAAAACCCTTACCGCTACGACGAAGAGCCGGCCCCGCAGCCGCGGCAGCCGAAGTCGAAGATCGGCGGCGCCACGTTCGCCGCGGCCGTGGTCGTGGCCGGCGTGGGTGTGGCCCTGAACCTCAGCGGCGCCGACTGGTTCTCGGTGCGCCACATCATCGGCCTGGTGCTGGGCGTGCTCGGCGTCGGTCTGGTGGCGGGCGCGTTCGTCCGCGGCTCGCGCGGGCTGATCGGGCTCGCGGTGCCGCTGGCGATCGTCGGCATGGTGATGACCACGAGCGCGTTCAACGGCATCGACCTGCGCGGTGGTGTCGGCGACCTCAACGCGACGCCGCGCTCGGTGGCCGAGCTGCAGCCGGAGTACCGGCACGCGGCCGGCGACATCGACCTCGACCTCACGCAGCTGCCCGCCGGCGCGCCGGTCGTGACGACGGTGAGCAACGGCGCCGGCGACACCCGGGTCACCGTGCCCGCGAACGCCGATGTCACCTACACCTGCAAGAACTCCGCCGGCGACGTCGATTGCCTCGACCGCTCCACCAGCGGCGTGGGCCAGGCGCCGCTCACCGGCACCGACTTCGGCGACGACGGGCCGGGCGGCCAGAAGATCACCCTCACCGTGACCAACGGTGCCGGACAGGTGGAGGTGCTCCGTGGCTGACCACTCGAACATCCCGACCCGCCGCCGAGGCGTGGACGCGATCACCTTGATCGTCGGCCTGGCGACTCTGCTGGTCTCGGGTTACGTGCTCTCCGACGGCGCGAGCTGGCTGCCCACCTTCGACTTCCGCTGGGTTGTCGCGGGCGGCGCGGTGTTCGTCGGGGTGCTGCTGCTGGCGGCTTCGCTGGGACGCCGGCGGCGCTGAGCCCAGACACCACCGATGCCGAAGGGCCCCTGCACGGAAGCAGATTCCGTGCAGGGGCCCTTCAGCGCTGTGCGGGGACTGGCTCAGCCGAGCCGGATCACTCCCACTCGATGGTGCCCGGCGGCTTGCTCGTCACGTCGAGGACAACGCGGTTGACCTCCGCCACCTCGTTGGTGATCCGCGTGGAGATGCGTTCCAGCACCTCGTACGGCAGGCGCGTCCAGTCGGCCGTCATGGCGTCTTCGGAAGACACCGGGCGCAGTACGATCGGGTGGCCGTAGGTGCGGCCGTCGCCCTGCACGCCGACGCTGCGGACGTCGGCCAGCAGCACCACCGGGCACTGCCAGATCTCCTGGTCCAGGCCCGCGGCGGTGAGCTCCTCGCGCGCGATGGCGTCGGCCGCCCGCAGGGTTTCGAGCCGGTCGGCCGTGACCTCGCCGATGATGCGGATGCCCAGGCCCGGGCCGGGGAACGGCTGGCGCTGCACGATCGTCTCCGGCAGCCCCAGCTCGAGGCCCACGCGGCGCACCTCGTCCTTGAACAGCAGGCGCAGCGGCTCCACGAGCTCGAACTGCAGGTCGTCGGGCAGGCCGCCGACGTTGTGGTGGCTCTTGATGTTCGCCGTGCCCTCGCCGCCGCCGGACTCGACCACGTCGGGGTAGAGCGTGCCCTGCACCAGGAACTTGTAGTCGCCCTGCGCCTTGAGGTCGCGCTCGGCCTGCTCGAAAACGCGGATGAACTCGCGGCCGATGATCTTGCGCTTCTCCTCCGGGTCGGTCACGCCGGCGAGCGCGCCGAGGAAGCGCTCGCGCGCGTCGATCGTCACGAGCTTCACGCCGGTGGCGGCCACGAAGTCCTGCTCCACCTGCGTGCGTTCGCCCGCGCGCAGCAGACCGTGGTCCACGAACACACACGTGAGCCGCTCGCCGATCGCGCGCTGCACGAGCGCGGCCGCCACGGCCGAGTCGACGCCGCCGGACAGGCCGCAGATCGCCCGGCCCTCGCCGATCTGCTCGGAGATGCGCGTGACTTGTTCGTCCACAATGGACGACGTGGTCCACTGCGGCTTGATGCCCGCGATGTCGGACAGGAAGCGGCGCAGCACCTCCTGGCCGTGGGGCGAGTGCGCCACCTCGGGGTGGTACTGCACGCCGGCGAAGCCGCGGTCGACGTCCTCGAAGCCGGCCACCGCCGCGCCGTCGGAGCTGGCGGTGACGACGGCGCCCTCGGGCGCCTTGGTGACGCTGTCGTTGTGGCTCATCCACGCCGTCTGGTGGCTCGGCAGGCCGGCGTGCAGCCGCCCGCCTTCGCCGACCACGCGCACGTCGGTGCGGCCGAACTCGCGCACCCCGGTGGGCTCGACGACGCCGCCGAGCGCGCGGGCGAGCAGCTGGTGGCCGTAGCAGATGCCGAGGATCGGCACGCCGGCCTCGACCAGCTTCGGGTCCATGGCCGGGGCGCCCTCGGCGTACACGCTCGACGGGCCGCCGGACAGGATGATGGCGGACGGGTTCTTGGCCAGCAGGTCCTCGGCGGTCGAGCTCGACGGCACGACCTCGGAGTAGACCTGCGCCTCGCGCACCCGGCGGGCGATCAGCTGCGCGTACTGCGCCCCGAAGTCGACGACGAGTACCGGACCGGTGGGATTGGCCACCTACGACCTCCAGGCGAATGAGCGCTTTTGCCTCCATCGTCCCAGGTGGGCTGGGTCACCTCGCACCTGCCTCCGGAACGAGGACCGCAGCTGTCCGCGAAGCGTCTTACGGTGCTCCCATGACTGTCGCATGGACCACCGAACTCCACGACCAGCTCGACTGGCACTGGCAGCACCACGTGCGCTCGCGCCTCGAGGGACTCACCGACGACGAGTACTTCTGGCAGCCGGTGGCGGACTGCTGGACCGTGCGCCCGCGTGCGGAGAACCCGGACGGGCCCGGCGCCGGGGACTTCACCGTGGACTTCGCCTATCCCGAGCCGGTGCCGCCGCCCGTGACCACGATCGCCTGGCGGCTCTCGCACCTCATCGTCGGCGTGCTCGGTATGCGGGCCGCGTCGCACTTCGGCGGGCCGGCGATGAGCTACGACACCTTCCCCTACGCGGGCACCGCGGCCGAGGCGATCGACCAGCTCGACTCGGCGTACGCGAATTGGATCGGCGGCGTGAAGGCGCTCGACGCGGAGGCGCTCGCGCGGCCGGTGGGCGAGGCCGAGGGGCCGTTCGCCGAGTACCCGATGGCCGCGCTCGTGCTGCACATCAACCGCGAGACCATCCACCACAGCGCGGAAGTGCTGCTGCTGCGGGATCTGTACCGGAGCAAGTGAGTACGACGACGGCCCGGTCCCCCGACCGGGCCGTCGTACCCCCAGCGCCCCGCGCACCCTCGCTAGGCGCGCACCTTCGGCAGCAGCAGGAACCCGAGCGCCATCCCCAGCAGCGCGGGCAGGCCGTGGTTGTCCCCCACGAGCGTGTCGACGATCGCGAGCGGCGCCACCAGCAGCGGCACCACGAACACCTGCGTCGGCAGCTGCACGCCGTGGCGCGCCGGCGCCCGCAGCAGCGCCACGGCCAGCGCGCCGATGAGTCCCGCGACGCACATCGAGTTGCCCGCGCCCACCGGCTGCAGCCAGACGTAGCTCATGAACTGGCCGAACAGCCCGCAGCCGAAGTAGAGGACGAAGGTGCGCGCGCGGCCAAAGTAGCTCTCCGCCAGCGTGCCGAAGATCGCCAGGACCACCAGGTTGAAGACGCCGCCGAGCAGGCCGCCGTCCTGGAAGAACATCCCGGTGAGCAGGCGCCACCACTCGCCGGCGTCGATCGCCGCGCCGTCGCGCCGCACGTGCTCCAGCAGCCCCGGCGTGACGAGCTGCGCGATGAGCGCCGCCGCCGTGACGAGGAACACCACACCCGTGAGCACGGGCTTGCGGCGCGGGCCGATGCCGTCGAAGACGGCCACGAACGGGTTGCCGTGCCAGCGTTCTGAGGTCCGGTTGGTCATGCTCTGAAGGTAGGGGCCGACCCGCGCGGGTACCCGGTTCATTTGTCACGACCCGGCCGGGGCATGCGTCATGCGGAATGAATCCCGGCCCGGATGACTCGCACTAGGGGAAGAGCGAAAACCGGGAAAGGATCTTCATGCGAGCGACACTCATCTACGGCGCCGGCGACGTCCGCGTGGAGACGGTGGCCGACCCGAAGGTGGCGCAGCCGACGGACGCCGTGGTCCGCGTGGTGCGTTCCTGCATCTGCGGCAGCGACCTGTGGCCCTACGGCGGCATGCCCGCCCAGGAGCACGGCCGGCCGATCGGCCACGAGTTCCTCGGTGTCGTGGAGGAAATCGGCGCCGACGTGACGAGCGTGCGCAAGGGCGACCTGGTCGTGGCTCCGTTCGTGTACTCGGACAACACCTGCGAGTTCTGCCGCGAAGGCCTGCAGACCTCGTGCCTGCACGGCGGCAACTGGGGCGTCGACGGGGTGGACGGCGGTCAGGGCGAGGCCGTGCGCGTGCCGCAGGCCGACGGCACGCTGGTGAAGCTGCCGCTGACCCTCGAAGAGACTTCCGACGAGCTGCTGGCCTCGCTGCTCACGTTGTCGGACGTGTTCTCCACCGGCCACCACGCGGCCTCGACCGCGGGGGTCGCGCCGGGCAAGGCGGTGACCGTGATCGGCGACGGCGCGGTGGGCCTGTCCGCCGTGCTGGCGGCGAAGCGCCTCGGGGCCGAGTACATCGTGCTGATGGGCCGCCACCAGGCCCGCACCGACCTCGGTCGCGAGTTCGGCGCGACCGACGTGGTGGCCGAGCGCGGCGAGGAAGGCATCGCGCGTGTGCGCGAGCTGACCGGCGGCCACGGCACGCACACCGTGCTGGAGTGCGTGGGCACGAAGGCGGCGTTCGAAATGGGCCTCGGTGTGGTGCGCGCGGGTGGCGCGCTGAGCCGCGTGGGCGTGCCGCAGTACCCGGAGGGCCCGATCGGGCGGCCGGTGTTCACGCGCAACATCACCATCACCGGTGGCGTCGCCCCGGCGCGGCACTACATCCCGCAGCTGCTGCCCGACGTGCTCGACGGCCGCTACCAGCCGGGCCGCGTGTTCGACCGCACGATCGGGCTCGACGACGTGCCGGCCGGGTACCGGGCGATGGCCGATCGCGAGGCGCTCAAGGTGCTCGTGAAGTAGGGCTCGTGAAGTAGGGCTCGACGCGCCGCGCGAACCCCGTAAGGGTGGGGGTTCACGCGGCGCGCACCGCGTCCCCATACCTTGGTACGCATGGACATGATCACCCCGGAGCCGCGGCCCGCGTGGGTCGCCGGCCGGGCGGAGCAGGGTGCGGACACCCTCGTGGTGCGGCACCCGCTCGACGGCAGCGAAGTGGCGACCGTGGCGGTGCCCGGCGCGGAGCAGGTGGAGCGCGCGGTGGCGGCCGCCGCGGGCGTCGCGCGGGAGTTCCGCCGCACGCCCGCACACCAGCGCGCGGCGGCGTTGGAGCACGTCTCGCGCGGGTTGCGGATGCGGGCCGAGGAGCTCGCCGAGGTGATCACCGCGGAGAACGGCAAGCCGCTGAAGTGGGCGGAAGCCGAGGTGAACCGCGCCGTCTCGGTGTTCCGCATCGCGTCGGAGGAGGCGCGCCGGTTCAGCGGTGACGTGCAGCGCCTCGACGCCGACCCGTCGGGCGACGCGCGCCTGGCGCTCACGCGGCGCGTGCCGCGCGGGCCGGTGCTGGGGATCTCACCCTTCAACTTCCCGCTGAACCTGGTGGCGCACAAGGTCGCGCCGGCGCTCGCGGTCGGCGCGCCGATCATCGTGAAGCCGGCGCCGCGCACGCCGCTCTCGGCGTTGATCCTCGGTGAGGTGCTGGCCGGGGCGGATCTGCCGCTCGGCGCGTTTTCCGTGCTGCCGCTGGGAAACGCCGAGACGCAGGCGCTGGTGGCCGACCCGCGGCTGCCGGTGGTGTCGTTCACCGGCTCCGGCCCCGTCGGCTGGTCGATCGCGGACGCGGCGCCGCGCAAGCACGTGGTGCTCGAGCTCGGTGGCAACGCGGCGGCCGTGGTGCTGCGCGACTGGCCCGACCCCGAGGGCGCGGCCCAGCGGATCGCGACGTTCGGCAACTACCAGGCCGGCCAGTCGTGCATCTCGGTGCAGCGGGTGATCGTGGACGCGGCGGTGGCCGAGGAGTTCGTGCCCGCGCTGGTGGAAGCCGTGGAGGCACAGCAGACCGGTGACCCGTACGACCGCAACACCGACGTCGGCCCGGTCGTCGACGAGGCCGCGGCCGAGCGGATCATCGAGTGGGTCGAGGAGGCCGTGGCGGCGGGCGCGAAGCTGCTCACCGGCGGCACGCGCGAAGGCACGCAGGTGGCGCCGACGCTGCTCACCGACGTGCCGGCCGACGCGCGCGTGTGGTCGGAGGAGGTGTTCGGGCCGGTGCTGGCCCTGTCCGTTGTGGACGGTGTGGACGAGGCCTTCGCGGCCGTGAACGACTCGGCCTACGGGCTGCAGACCGGCGTGTTCACCTCCGACGTGCAGCTGGCGTTCCACGCGTCGGCCGAGCTCGAGGTGGGCGGGGTGATCATCGGTGACGTGCCGTCGTACCGCGCGGACCAGATGCCCTACGGCGGCGTGAAGGGTTCGGGGGTCGGGCGCGAAGGCGTGCTGGCGGCGATGAACGACCTCACCGAGGAGCGGGTGACGGTGTTCACCGGAGTGGATCTTTAGGCTTACACCGACAGCGCGAACTTGAGGACGCCGTCCGGATCGTAGGTCTTCGCGACCTGGTCGAGCCGGGCGGCGTTTTCGCCGTAGTAGGCCTGCTTCCAGTCCGGCATGGTCGGGTCGAGGTAGTTCACGTAGCCGCCGTCCGCGCCCGCGTCGGCGAGACCACTGACCACAGTGGACACGTTCTTCGCGACGGTGGTGTGGTTGCCCGTGGTGGCCGGGGCGTAGATCTGGATGCTGGCCAGCGCGTTGCGGTGCGGGAAGGCGGTGTCGGTGGCTTTCAGGTCCGCGACCGCGCCGCCGAGGCCGTCGATGAGCAGGTCCATGCCCTTGTGCCCGGCGGCGAGGTCGCTCACCTTCGCGCCTTCCACCGGGTCGGTGATGATCCGCGACGAGGCCACGAACGTCTGGCGCGCGGAGCTGCCGGAGAAGTAGTTCATGGCGCCGCCGTAGCTCAGCGACTTCATCGTGCGGCTCGACGGGCTGGCGTTCAGCTTGCCCAGCAGCGCGGTGAGGTCGCTCGAGCCGCCGACGAACGCGCCGCCGACCCGGCACGCCACCGGCGAACCACCCGAGACCACGAGGTTCGACCACAGCTCGGGCGGGGTCGTGGGCAGCCACTGCTGCCACGCGTCGAGCACGTCGCCCGCCGAGCCACCCGGGAAGTGCAGCGAGAACACGGTGATGTCCGGCGCCGGGTCGGTGCGGAAGGTGAACGACGTGACGATGCCGAAGTTGCCGCCCCCGCCGCCGCGCAGCGCCCAGAACAGGTCGGGCTCGGAGTCGGCGCTGGCGGTGCGCAGCTTGCCGTCGGGCGTCACGATCTGGGCCGACACGAGGCGGTCGCAGGTGAGGCCGTACTTGCGCGCCACCACGCCGATCCCTCCGCCGAGCGTGAGCCCGGCGATGCCGACCGTCGGGCACGAGCCGGCGGGCAGGCAGCGGCCGGCCTTCGCGAGCGCCGCGTAGACGTCGCCGAGCCGCGCGCCCGCACCGATCACGACCTGCTCACCCTGCACCTGCACCTGCGACAGCGCGCCGACGTCGACGATCAGGCCGCCGTCGGGCGTGGAGTAGCCGGCGTAGCTGTGGCCGCCGCTGCGCGCGGCGATCGGGAGCCGTTGTGCTGCCGCTTCGAAGCAGGCCTGCACGTCTTCGGGCTTCTGCACCTTCGCCACGGCGGCCGGGGTGTGGCCGTCGAAGAGCGGGTTGTAGCCGTGCTTGGCGGTGGCGAAGCCGCTGTCGGAGGGCAGCACGAGGTCGCCGCTGAGCTTGCTCTTGAGCGCGTTCCAGTCGGGCGGCCCCTGCGGCTTCGTCGACGGCGGCGCCGCGGTGGGCGTGGTCGGCGCACTCGCGGGCGGCTGCTGCGGCGGCGCGGAGTTCGGCGCGCACGCGGCCGCCACCGCGCCGAGCGTGGTGAGCCCGGCGGCCCGCAAGAACGTCCTTCTCCCGACTGTCATAGTTGATCAGACGTTCCGGACGCCTGGGTGGTTCATTCGGTCGCCCGAGCGAGTGTCATGAGCAGATCGGGTGATCCGCCAGGAAACCACCGAGATCGGGGTCGGCCTCGATCGCCTGGCGGGCCCGCTCGACGTCGGCGTGCACCTCGTCGGCCGCGGCGTGCAGCGCGCGCTTGAACTGGTCGTAGTCGGTGGTGGGCAGGTGCTGCGTCGTCTGCTGCGCCTGGTCGAGCGAGGCGTTGAGCTGGGTGTAGATCGCGGTCAGCCGATCGCGCACGGCACCAGCGGGCGCCGAGGCGACCTGGGCCGCGTTCTCGCGAAGGAAGGTGGCGACGCTCTGCACACTCTGCGCGGCGATGGCCCGCGTCGCCTCCATCTCGGACGGCGTGGACGTCGGGTACAGGTCCGTCGCGTCCGGCAGGAACGACAGGTACTGCTCGGTGCTCCTCGGGCGCGTGCAGAAGTCGTCGACCCACTGCCGGGCGTGGGGATCGACGGGCGGTGCGCTGGAAACGGGCGAGGGCTGTCGCGGTGCGGCCGGCTGGGCCGGCGAGGGCGGCGCGGGGGCGGAACACGCCGAACCGATCAGCGCTCCGGCCACCACGGCCACGATCGGATACCGCCGCATGGGCTGCTCCCTCCGCACTTGATCAGTGAAGCACGTCACCGGTGATCAGAGGAGGCAGGAACCGACCGTCGCCAGGAAGCGTTTCGTGGCCGGGTCGGCACCGATGGCCGTCCGCGCGGTTTGCAGGGCGGCTTCGACCTCCGTCGAGATCGCCAGCAGCGCGGTGCCGAACCGGGTGATCTCGGTGTCCGGCAACTGGTCCACGTGGTGGCGGGCCTGGGTGAGCGCTTCTTCGAGCTTCCGGTAGGTCGTGGTCAGCCTCTCGCGCGCGGCGCTCGCGGGCGCGGCGGCGACCTTGGCCGCGTTGGTGTGCACGGTCCGGACCAGGTCGTCCGTGATCCGCGCGGCACTCTGCTTGTCCTGCTGCCGCTGGGCGAACGTGCTGGTCAGCTGGCTCTCCGCGTAAGCCGCCTGGTTGCCGAGGTTGGTCATCTCCGTCCGGTCCGCCTTGGGCGCGCTGCAGAAGGCACCCACCCAGTGCCAGGCCAGATCCTGCTCGGGCGACAGCGTCGGCGCCGACGGCGCGGGCTGGGGAGGCGCGGGCGGTGGGCTCGCCGTGCAGCCCGAGGCCACCGCCAGCGCCACCACGCTCACCATCCACCGGGCCGCTCTCACGAGCAGACCGAGTGGTCACGCATGAACCGCGCCGTGCCCGGCTCCTTGGCGAGGACCTGGCGCGCCGCTTCGAACGCGGTGTGGACCTGGCCGGAGTCGGCCGCGAGCTGGGGCCCGAAGGTGGCCGCGGCCGCGGGCGACAGGGCCGTGACGCGCTGCTGGATGCCGAGGAGGTCGGTCCGCAGCTGGGTGTACACGCCGGTCAGGCGGTCGCGCGCGGGGCTCGCCGCCGCGCTGGCCACGGCGGCCGCGTTGGAGCGGACGACGGAGACCAGGGTGTCGAGGTTCTGCTCGGCCTTCTGCTGCGCCGCCTGACGATCGGCGGCGGTGGGGTCGGCCAGTTCGTCGTAGGGGATGTCGTTGTAGAAGTTGTTCTTGAGCGCCAGCAACGCCGCCGAAGGGCCGCTGCAGAACTCGCCCACCCAGTGGTAGGCCTCGGACTCCGCGGGCGAAAGCCCCGACGACGACTTGGCCGCCGCCGACGGCGCGGGCGCGGGCGGCGCGGCCGCACACCCCGAAACCACCCCGGCGACGACGAGTGCCGCCACTACCGAGAACCACCGCATGGGCTGGGCCTTTCTCACGAGCAGATCGAGTAGTCACGCAGGAGCTGCCCGGCGACGGGTTCGGCGGCGATGGCTTGGCGATCCGGGAGCCGGCACGGAAACCGGGACGGGAGCGGAGAAACAGCCCGAAACGCCCAGCCCAGCCACCGCCGACAACACGCGCACACGTCGCCCTTCCCCCAGCACCCCGCAGAGCCAAGTACAACAGAGGAATCCCTGTCACACCAGGGATTTGAACTCCGGCACCGGGCCGTCGAGCGCGTCGGCGGAGGGGCGGCCCGAGGCCCACGCCAGGACGGCGCCCGGGGTGCCCGTGACGAGGTCGGTGGAGCCCTCGGCCATGGTCCAGACGTGGGTGCCGTCGGTGAGGCGGATCGGGGGCAGGTCGCCCAGGTACATGCGGATCATGTTGGCCACCACGTCGTCGATGCGGTCGCCGAGCAGGGCGCACGCGCTGGTGAAGTCGTGGCCGGCGTCGAGGTCGACGAGGTGGATGGTGGTTTCGGCGAGACGCAGGGTCAGTGCGTCGGCGCCGGTGATGGGCTGGCCGGCGCGGCCGCGGACGGGGGCGGTCCAGGCGGAGTCGGGCAGGGAGGCGGCGAGGTCGACCAGGCGCTCCCCCGACGCGACCACGTCGGCGAGGATCTCGGCGGTGGCGCGGGTGGCGCCGGCGTTGATGTCGTCGTCGCGGGCGGTGCCGGGGCCGTACATGGGCTGCTCGACGCCGGTGGAGGCCCAGGTCAGGAGGTTGCCGACGGCGTCGGCGTTGCGGGCCAGATGCGTGAGCAGGTGCGCGCGGGACCAGCCGGGCAGGGCGCTGGGCGCGCGCACCGCCGTGTCGTCGAGGGTTCCGATGACCCGGGTCCACTCGTCCTGCAGTTCCTGCACCCGCGTCAACGCCGTTGTCGTCACCCGGTGATCCTATCGGCGCAACGCCGCCGGCGCGTCAGCCGGAACGGCCGGGTTCTTGGGCGCCACCGCCTCGAGCCGCGTGTACGCCGCGTCCTGCGCCGGGCGCTGGTCGGTCTCGCCCTTGTTGGGCCAGAACGAGAACGCCCGCTCGGCCTGCGCCGTGATCGTGAGCGACGGGTTCACACCGAGGTTGGCCGTGATCGCCGAACCGTCCACAACGGACAGTCCCGGGTAGCCGTAGACGCGGTGGTACGGGTCGATCACGCCGGCGTCCGCGCTGTCGCCGATGGGCACGCCACCGATGAAGTGCGCGGTGAGCGGGATGTCGAAGATCTCGCCCCACGTGCCGCCGGGCAGCCCGCCGATGCGCTCGGCCGTGCGGACGTTGGCCTCGTGCCCGGCCGGGATGAAGCTCGGGTTGGGCTCGCCGTGGCCCTGCTTCGACGTGTACTTGCGCCGGCCGAACAGGCCGCGCCGGGTGTAGGTGGTGATCGAGTTGTCCAGGCTCTGCATCACCAGCAGGATCACCGTGCGTTCGCTCCAGCGGTAGCCGTTGAGCAGCTTCGCGGACTGCAGCGGGTGCTTGACCAGGAACGTCAGCGCCTGGCGCCAGCGCGGCACGGGCGACGCGCCGTCGGTGGACACGGTCTGCAGCAGGCTCATCGCATTGCTGCCCTTGCCGTAGCGCACGGGCTCGATGTGCGTGTTGTCGTCCGGGTGGATCGACGACGTGATCGCGACACCGCGGCTGAAGTCCCGCGTCTCGTCGACCGACGTGCGCGCGGCGCCGATGATCGCTTCGGAGTTCGTGCGCGTGAGCTCACCGAGCCGGCGCGAAAGGCGCGGCAGCACGCCCGTGTCCTTCATGCGGTGCAACAGGTTCTGCGTGCCCCACGTGCCCGCGGCGAACACGACCTGGCCCGCGGTCACGGTGGTGCGGAAGCGCTTCGAGCGCGTGCCGGTCTTCTGCAGTGTCACGCGGTAGCCGTCGCTCAACGGCTCGACCGACGCGACGGTGGTGAGCGGAATGACCTTCGCCCCGTCCTGCTCGGCGAGGTACAGGTAGTTCTTGACCAGCGTGTTCTTCGCCCCGACCCGGCAGCCCGTCATGCAGGCGCCGCATTCGGTGCAGCCCACGCGATCCGGCCCCGCGCCCCCGAAGAACGGGTCGCTCACGCGCTCACCCGGTGCGCCGAAGTACACGCCCACCGGCGTCGGGTGGAACGACTTCCCCACGCCCATTTCCTCGGCGACTTCCCGCATCACCACGTCGGACGGCGTCATCGTCGGGTTCGTGACCACCCCGAGCATCCGGCTCGCCTGGTCGTAGTGCGGCGCGAGCTCGGCCTCCCAGTCGGTGATGTGCGCCCACTGGCGGTCGGCGTAGAAGGGCTTGAGCGGCCGGTACAACGTGTTGGCGTAGACCAGCGAACCACCGCCGACGCCCGCGCCGGCCAGCACCATCACGTCGTTGAGCATGTGGATGCGCTGGATCCCGTAACAGCCGAGCTGCGGCGCCCACAGGTACCGCTTGAGGTCCCACGACGTCTTCGCGAACTCGTCGTCCGCGAACCGCCGCCCCGCCTCCACCACGGCGACGCGGTAGCCCTTCTCGGTGAGCCGCAGCGCCGCCACGCTGCCCCCGAACCCGGACCCCACCACGACGACGTCGTAGTCGGGTCCGCCCTGCGCTGTGGTGGTGTTACTGGCAGTCACAGGCCCGAGCGTAACCCGGGCCGCTTCTTCTGACCAGAGGTAAGTTACTCGCCGGTTACTTCACGGACGTTCGGTGCCGGCGGCGGCCAGCCGATACGATCCCCGCGATGACCGCGAACTCCATCCGCGCCCGACGCCGGGCCAGTGAGCCCCGTGACGCCGGCCGGAAGGTGCGCCTGCGTGAGATCCGGCCCGCTGATCACCGGGTGCTGGCCGGGTTCGACCGCGACGCCGCGCGCAGCCACGACCTGCGCGTCGGCGGCTACCGGCACTGGGCCGCGCACCGGCTGGCGGGCGATTCCGGCCACGACTTCCACCTCGCCATCGAGACGCGCCACAGCCGCACGGTCGTCGGTTCCCTGTGGATCCAGGCGGATCCGGCCACCCGCCGCTTCAGCTACGGCATCGGGATCGGCCCGCAGCACCGCAGGTGCGGTTACGCCGCCGACGCCGTGAGCGCGTTGCTCGCGGTGATGTTCGAGCAGCGCGGCTACCGCGAGTGCGTGGTGAGCGTGAACGGCAGCAACTTCGCTTCCCTTGCCCTGCACGGAGAACTCGGCTTCCGCGAGGAAGGCCGGCCGCGGGACACCGAGTTGCGCCACGGCGAGGTGCGGTACCCGGTCCTGATGGGACTCACCGCCGCCCGCTTCGCCACGCACCAGCCGGATCGCGGTCCGCTGCGGCCCGAGCGCGGCCGCCACTGGCGAACGCCGCGACGCGGCCGGCACTGGGCCCCACGCACCGCGGCGTCATAGAAAAGCCCCCGCGCCCAACCAGGCGCGGGGGCTTCTTCGATGACAACGTCAGCGGCGCACGGTGAGCCCCACGCGCTGGAACTCCTTCAGGTCCGAGTACCCCGTCTTCGCCATCGCGCGACGCAGGGCGCCGAACAGGTTCACCACGCCCTCCGCGTCGGACGACGGGCCGAAGAGCAGCGTCTTGAGGTCCACGGCGTAGTCGGAGTCCGGGCCGGCGACCACGCGCGAGCGGGGCAGCGACGGGTGGGCCGCGGCGGCGGTCCAGTAGAGGCCCTGGCCGGGGGCGTCGGTGGCGGTGGCCAGGGGCGCGCCGAGCATCACGGCGTCGGCGCCGCAGGCGATGGCCTTGGCGATGTCGCCCGAGGTGGTCATGCCGCCGTCGGCGAGGACGTGGACGTAGCGGCCGCCGGTTTCGTCCAGGTAGTCGCGGCGGGCGGCCGCGGCGTCGACGATGGCGGTGGCCATGGGCACGCCGATGCCGAGCACGCGGTCGGTGCTGGTCACGCCGTCGGTGTAGCCGTGGCCGACGATCACGCCGGCCGCGCCGGTGCGCATGAGGTGCATGGCCGTGCGGTAGTCGCTCACGCCGCCGGCGATCACGGGCACGTCGAGGCGGCCGATGAACTCCTTGAGGTTGAGCGGTTCCGCGTCGCGCTGCACGTGTTCGGCCGAGATGATCGTGCCCTGCACCACGAGGATCTCCACGCCGGCGGCCAGCAGGTCGGGCGTGAGCTCGGCGGCGTGCTGCGGGCTCACGCGCGCGGCGACGGTGACGCCCGACTCGCGGACGGTCTTGATCGCCTCGGTCAGCAGGTCGAGCCGCACCGGCGCGGCGTGCAGCTCCTGCAGCTCACGCACCACGGCCGCCGGGTCTTCGGTGTCCTCGGCCGCGCGGACCAGCCGGAAGATCGCGTCCTCGACGTTGGCGTGGCGCGCCCACAGGCCCTCGGCGTTGAGCACGCCCAGCCCGCCGAGCTCGCCGATCGCGACGGCCGTGCCCGGCGACACGATGGCGTCGGTCGGGTGCGTGACCAGCGGCAGGTCGAAGCGGTAGGCGTCGATCTGCCAGGCGGTGGAGACCACCGACGACGACCGCGTCCGCCGCGAGGGCACGATCTCCACCTCATCGAGGCCATACGCCCGTCGCGCGGTGCGTCCCATCCCGATCTCGACCAGATCCCGCACGTGATGTCCCTTCTCGCACCGACGACAACGCCGTCCATTGTCGCTAGTCCGCGTGGGTGACGAACGCACGGGGGGCATAAGCCGGGCCGACAACCGCAGGTTGTGCACCGCGTCGCGAGGTTGTTTGCCACCGCCGTTTCCCGCGCTGTTGGATGCGTCGGACGACAACGGGGGGACAAGAGTGGCGCTGGGACAGGACTTCCGCCGGTTGTGGCTCGCGTACGCCACGAGCACCGCGGGCACGTGGCTCGCGCTCGACGCGTTCCCGTTCATCGCCGTGACGGTGCTCCACCGCAGCACCACGGAGGTCTCGGTGCTCGCCGCGGCGGGCCTCGCTGTCGGCGCGCTGATCGCGGTGCCGCTGGGGCCGTGGGTCGAGTTCCGGCGCAAACGGCCGGTGCTGGTGGCGATGGACGCGGTGCGGTTCGTGGCGCTGCTCACGCTGCCGCTGGGCTACGCGCTGGGCGGGCTCACGTTCGGGCAGCTCGTGGCGGTGTCGGTGGTCGTGGCGACCGCGAACATCGTGTTCACGGCGGCCAGCGGCGCCTACCTCAAGGGCCTGGCGACGGGTGAGGACCTGCTCGTGGCCAACGGCCGGTTCGAATCCACGCAGTGGACCGCCACCGCCGTGGGCCCGCCGTCGGGCGGCGCGCTGATCGGGCTGTTCGGGCCGCTCACCACGGTGGTGCTCGACAGCGTGAGCTACCTGCTCTCGGCGCTCGCGATCAGCGCGATCCGCACGCCGGAGCCACCGCCCACCGCGCGTCCGGCCACGGTCCGGACCAAAGACGTGCTCGACGGCTGGCACTACCTCCTCGGCCACCCGCGGCTGCGCGCGCTGTTCTTCAACACCACGCTCGTGAACGGCCTGATCATGGCGACGGCACCGCTGCTCGCCGTGCTGCTGTTGCGCGAGCTGGGGTTCGCGGCCTGGCAGTACGGGCTCGCGTTCGGCGTGCCGTGCCTCGGCGGGCTGCTCGGCTCGCGGCTCTCGCGCCGCATCACCGCACGCTTCGGGCCGGAGCGGGTGCTTCTCGTCACGGGCACGCTGCGCGTGATCTGGCCGGTGGCGCTCGCGTTCACCCCGCGCGGCCTGGCCGGGCTCGGGTTCGTGATGGCCGTGGAGTTCGGGCTGATCCTCACGATCGGCGTGTTCAACCCGGTGTCGGCCACCTACCGGCTGCAGGAGACGGAGACCTCGCGCGCCGCCCGCGTGCTGTCGGCGTGGAGCATCACGGCCGGCGCGACGCGGGCCGTGCTCACGCTGGCGTGGGGCGCGCTCGGTGCTTGGCTGGGCACGCGCGAGGCGATCGGTCTGGCCGGCGTGCTGATGCTGGCCACGCCCGTGCTGCTGTGGCGGGTCAGAACAACGCCGCGCCCGCCACGGCCCCCGCGACGGCGGAAAGCAGCCCCACCACCAGCGACACCGGCAGCGCCCGCTTCCCGCCCCGCACCATGAGCCACACCGCGTAGGCGAGCGCGATCACGCCGATCACGCCGCCCCACACCGGCCCCGTCAGCGCCGACGAGCGCACGCCGACCACGTCGTCACCACGGCGCACCTCGCGCACGGCGCCGGAGCGGTTCGAGCGCGTGAGCTCCACTGCCGTGCCGACTCCGGTGTCGAGCGCGGGGTCGGAGCTCAGCACGTCGACGTTCTCGCCGGCGGCCGTGGCGAACCGCAGCACGTACCGGGTCGGCGGGTTGTCGGGGTCGCGCACCTCGGCGCAGCTCACCACGCGGGCCGCCTCGACGTGCGACGGTCCGGCGACCTGCAGGACAACGCCGGCCCCGACGGCCGCGGGCAGCGCGAAGCCCACCACGACCACGACCAACTCGGCGAGACGATCCGCTTTCACCGCACCACTCAGCCGTACGCCGCCGGTTCCTGCGACGGGACAAATGCCCGCCGGGTCAGAATGAGACGCGCTCGACAGAATCCGTGCGCAGCACCGATTCCTGGTCGAACAGGTTCTTGTAGTCCGTGCGGATGTGCTCGAGGTCGGTGTCGGCGTCGCGGTCGTCGAACGGGTAGAGGATCACCAGCACGATCGAGTGCTCCCGGGCGATCTCGCCGGACTCCAGCCGGTACTGGCCGGTGCCTTCGAGCTGGGTGAAGCCGTCGGGGAAGCGCGGAGTGACGTCCTTCGCGGTGAAGGCGGCGAAGTCCGCTTCGCTCACCACGCCGCCGTCGGGCTTGCCGGTGCCGAAGTAGAGCTCGGTGCGTTTCCAGAGCTCGCCGTTCGCCGGGGTGGCGGTGCCGGGTGCGGCCGCCGCCACTCCCCCGCCGACGCCCAGCACGGCCGCAGCCGTGACCGCCAGTACGACCCGTCGAGAAATCGACATCCCGCCCGCCCCCTTCGAGAAGATCTTGATCGAGTGTGCCGGGGCGGGCGGGATGTCCGGAAGATCCGTTCGAGTTACCGCGCCGAGTAGTTCGGCGCCTCGACGGTCATCGTGATGTCGTGCGGGTGGCTCTCCTTGAGGCCCGCGGCGGTGATGCGGACGAGCTGCGCTTCCTGCATCTGCGCGATCGTCTCGGCGCCCGCGTAGCCCATGCCGGCGCGCAGGCCGCCCACGAGCTGGTGCACCACGTTGGCGAGCGGGCCGCGGAACGGGATACGGCCTTCGATGCCTTCGGGGACGAGCTTGTCCTCGTTGAGCACGTCGTCCTGCGCGTAGCGGTCCTTGGAGTACGACTTGCCCTGGCCGCGCGACTGCATGGCGCCCAGCGAGCCCATGCCGCGGTAGACCTTGAACTGCTTGCCGCCCACCAGGATCAGGTCGCCGGGCGACTCGGCGGTGCCGGCGAGCAGGCTGCCGAGCATCACCGTGGACGCGCCGGCCGCGATGGCCTTCGCGATGTCGCCGGAGTACTGGATGCCGCCGTCGCCGATCACCGGGATGCCGGCCGGGCGGCAGGCCTGGTCGGCCTCGTAGATCGCGGAGATCTGCGGCACGCCGACCCCGGCGACGATGCGGGTGGTGCAGATCGAGCCCGGGCCGACGCCGACCTTCACCCCGTCGACACCGGCGTCGACCAGCGCCTGCGCACCCGCGCGGGTGGCGACGTTGCCGCCGACGATGTCGACGGTGTCGCCGAGCTCCTTCTTCAGCAGCTTCACGGTGTCGACCACCGCGCGCGAGTGGCCGTGGGCGGTGTCGACCATCAGCACGTCGACGCCCGCCTCGGCCAGCGTCATCGCGCGCTTGTGCCCGTCGGCGCCGACGCCCACGGCCGCGCCGACGATGAGGCGGCCGTCGGTGTCCTTGGTGGCGTTGGGGTACTGCTCGGTCTTCACGAAGTCCTTGACCGTGATCAGGCCACGCAGCTTGCCCGCGCCGTCGACGATCGGCAGCTTCTCGATCTTGTGCCGGCGCAGCAGGCCGAGCGCGGCGTCGGCCGTGACGCCGACCTGCGCGGTGATCAGCGGCGCCTTCGTCATGACCTCGCTGACCAGGCGCGTGTAGTCGACCTCGAACCGCATGTCGCGGTTGGTGATGATGCCCACGAGCGAGCCGGACGCGTCGGTGACCGGCACGCCGGAGATGCGGAAGCGGGCGCAGAGGGCGTCGACCTCGGCCAGTGTGTCGTCGGGCGAGCAGGTGACCGGGTCGGTGACCATGCCGGCCTCGGAACGCTTCACGACCTCGACGGCCGCGGCCTGCTCGTCGATCGGCAGGTTGCGCTGCAGCACGCCGATGCCGCCCTGGCGCGCCATGGCGATCGCCATGCGGGCCTCGGTGACGGTGTCCATGGCGGCCGAGACCAGCGGCACGTTGAGGGTGATGTTGCGCGTGAGGCGGGTGCTGGTGTCTACCCCGCTGGGCACCACGTCGGATTCGGCCGGCAGCAGCAGCACGTCGTCGAAGGTCAGGCCCAGCATCGCGAACTTGCTGGGCACGGGGGCGGTGATGCTTTCGCTGGTCATAGCGGGCGAAGGGCCTTCCTGGCGGGGGTGAGCGATCTGGCCGAGGGGCTGGCTGAGCCTTCCCCTCATGATATCCGGGCCGCACCCCTTACCCGGGCGGGTGGGGACGGGCGCCACACGGCGGGTACCGTGCAGGCCGTGCCGCACGACGTGTTGCCCCCCGACCCCTTCGCGGACGACCCGGACGATCCGGCCCGGGCGTTCCTCGACCCCGAAGACCAGCTGGACGAGCCGATCAGCCCGGACGAACGCACCGAGCTCCTGGCCGACCTCTCCGACCTGGCGGTGTACCAGGCCCTCCTCGAGCCCCGTGGCGTCCGCGGCATCGTCGTGGACTGCGGCGAATGCGACGAACCCCACTATCACGACTGGCACCTGCTGCGCGCGAGCCTGGAGCAGCTGCTGGCCGACGGACGCATGCGGCCGCACGAGCCGGCGTTCGATCCCAACCCCGGTGACTACGTGAGCTGGGACTACTGCCGCGGGTTCGCGGACGGTGTGACGGCGAACGAGAGTGCCTACTGAGGTGTTTCAGCTGCGCTGAGCCTGATCGGCGCTGGCCTGATCCCTCGTGAGTCGAGAAGGCTCCGGACGGCCCTGGTGATCTTCGGATCGCCGGGGCCGTTTTGCTTGGGCGGGGTTGGCTTGGTTGAGCGGTGTCACTGAGCGGTATTGCTCGACCAAGCCACTACCCATCGCGCACGAAAAACGCCCCGGCCTCAGCCAGGGCGTTTCCGAAAATCGAGAGCTGTCGAAACCCGAACTACCTACGGGTTCTCCGGCGCGATGTTCTGCCCGCCGACCCCGGTACCGCCGCTCTCCGACGATTCGTTGCGCGGGCTCCCGCCGCCGCTGCCCGGGTCGTTCCCGGTCGCGTCGGTGGGGGTGGTGACCGGCGGCGGTGAGCTGGTGGTGGTGTCCGGCGGCGGAGGAGGCGGGGGCTGCGTGACGCTGGTCGTGTCCGGCTGGCTGGTGGAGCCGGTGCCGGGCAGCGACGTGGGCTGGCCGCTGGACTGCTGCGACGCCGTGTTGGCCGGGTTGTTGACCGGCGGCGGCGTGGTCGGGTTGTTGGACGTGCTCTGGCCCGCGGGCGGAGCGGCGGGGTCACCGAGCTGGGCGGCGAGCTGGCGGTGCTGCTCGAGCAGCTGGTCGCGGTTCTCGTCGTCGGTGACCTGGTTCAGGGCGGCCTGCGCGTCGTCGAGGGCCTTGCGGGCGTCGGCGAGGCGGTTGTCGGCCAGGGCGAGGTTGGCCTTCTCGAGGTCGAGCTTCGCGGTGGCCGCGGCTTCGACCGAGCGGGCGTGGTCGGAGTAGAGCACCTTGGTGAGGCCCCACAGCGTGTCGCCCGGCTGGGCGTCACGGGCGGCCAGGCCGGTGCCGGTGAAGGCGATGGCGGCGGCGGCACACGCGGCGGCGATCGGCACCAGGTAGCGGCGCCGGCGGCCCCGGCCGGAGTGCTTGCGCGCCAGCGACGCCGTCTTGACCGTGGTGACGGCGGTGTCGACGTCGACGAGCTCGGCCAGCGGCTCGCTGTCGATGTCGCGCCGCCACGCCAGCAGCAGCGCGTTGAGCTCTTGGTCGCCGAGTCCGTCGGCGATGGCCGGATCCGTGCCGCCGAGCGCGTCGAGCAGCGCGTCGTCGGCCTGGATGGCCGTGAGGTCACCGTCGGCTTCCGGGTCGTAGGCCGTCATGCCGCCCGTGAAAGCGGACGGCGACAGGTCACGATCGTCGTCGTGATCGGTCACTCAGATCACCTCCTCGGCGGCGAGCACCTTACGCAGGCGGGCAAGCGCTCGGTGCTGGGCCACTCGGACGGCACCCGGGGTCGACCCGACGGCCTCCGCGGTCTCTTCTGCCGACAGACCCACCACGACCCGCAGCACGACGATCTCGCGTTGCTTGTCGGGCAGGACCTTCAGCAGCTGTGCCATGCGTTCGTTCAGCTCACCCTGCAGAGCGCGCTGCTCCGGACCGACCCCGACCTCGATCTCGTCGGGGACTTCGGCAACCGGCTCAGCCCGGTTCCGGGCCGCCGCGCGGTGCGCGTCGGCCACCTTGTGCTGGGCGATCCCGTAGACGAAAGCCAGGAACGGGCGGCCCTGTTCACGGTACGAAGGCAATGCCGTGAGCACCGCGAGACACACCTCCTGCGCAACATCGTCTGCCGAAGCGAACGAACGCTCCTGCCTGCCAACCCGGGCGCGGCAATACCGCACCACCAGGGGACGGATGGCCGCCAGCAACCGGTCGACTGCCTGAGGATCTCCCTCTACGGCAGCGGCGACCGGTTCATCCAGTCCATCCCCCACATTGGCCATCGCAGACAACAGTCCCAGTGTTACGTGTAGGCGTGCAAAGAATCCGGCGCGTGGTCATCGTGCCCCCGCCCGCCGGTGACAGTTACCGTACCGTCGGCTACCTCCCCGACAACCGCCAGAGGTGGTCACCGGCGTGCCGCGTGCGCGGACGCGGCTGCGCCGCCCACGTCGACCAGAGGTCCAACGAGCGGCTGACCAGCGAGGTACGGCTTGCTTGCCCGGGAGGGTGGCGCCGGAGGGAGCCGACCCGAGCGGTGGGGACGAAGGCGACCAACGTGACAGGTGACGCAGACCACACCAACGGCGCCCTGTGGACGTCGAGCGAACACAGGTACGGGCCAGGGCGGTAGCCCTGGCCCGTCGTCACCGTGGCATCAGAACGGACAACCTGTCACGCGGAGCGTGGTCGAGCGGAGAGCGTCAGGAAACGAGGCCGCGGCGGAAGCCGTGGGCCACGGCCTGGGCACGGTCGCGGACGCCGAGCTTGCGGAACAGCCGCCGCGCGTGCGTCTTCACCGTGTCCTCCGACAGGTAGAGCTCGCGGCCGATCTGGCCGTTGCTCTTGCCCTGGCTCATGCCGCGCAGCACCTGGAGCTCGCGCTCGGTGAGCTGCACACCAGGGTCCGACGGCTGACGCGGCGCCGGCACCGAGGTGCTGGCGAGCGTGTGGGCCAGCGCGGCGACCAGCTCGGGACGCGAGGCGTCCCAGCGGAGGTAGCCGCGGGCACCGCCGGCGATGGCGGCGGCGATGCTGCCGGCGTCGTCGGGGGCACCGAAGACGATGACGTTCGCCTGGGGGTTCGCGGAGACGAGCCGCCGAGTGGCTTCGACGCCCGTCGGGACCGCGCGCTGCGTTCCGACCAGCACGACGTCGACCGGCTGACGGGTGTACCGGGCCAGCAGCTCGTCACCGTGCGCTACGCAGTCGATGCGACTGACCCCTGGGACCGCGGACATCACACGGGTGAGCCCTTCGCGGACACTGCGTCGGTCGTCGCAGATCAAGACCGTCGTCACGGGGTTTCCTTCCTGCAGCCGGGTGACATTCCACTTCCCCTATCGGACGCTTTAGCCCGAACCTTGACACGATCCGGTGGCTTTTTTTGAAGTTTCTTAGCCCGGATGCCGGAACGGCGTTTCCAGAGGGCTCAACCCGGCCCCTCCGGGACCCACGGTGAATCCTCTGCGATCCGCATCACGCAAGGATCGGCGCGTCGTAACACTGCGTGCAACACTTCGCGGCTTCTGAATCGATACTTCTCGGCGTGTCCGGGGTCCAGATCGGCCGCCACGCGCGTTGCCACCCAAATAAGTGAATAGAGTTCGTATTTCTCGGCCGCATTGGCGGCATTTGTGACGACGTCGAGTGCAGTAGCGCGTTCGGCCGCTTCCCCCGCGGTGACTAGTGCCACCGCGAGCACGATGTCGGATTTGACGATGTGCCGGCGCGCCCCGCGCGAACGTGCGGTTTCCGCAGCTCGCCGCGCGGGCGCGATCGCCTCACCCGGGCGGCCGGCCGCGAGCGCGATCTCGGCGCCGACCCAGCCGCCGCGCACGGTGGCCCGCCAGCGGTCGTCCGCTTCCGCCGCGCGGGCCGCCAGACGCCGGGCGGCGGCGAGGCGGCCCAGGGCGAGGTTGTCGGCGGCCAGGCCGAGCAGGGCGTCGGCTCGCGCGCCCGCCGCGTCGAGGCCGTCCGGGTCAGTCCGGGCCGTGGCCGCGCCCAGCTCGAGCAGTGCCTCGCCGTCGAGCGCCCGCGCGGCCACGTGGCCGCCGAGCTGGCGGCGGTGCGACGCCAGCGTGGTCGCGGCCAGCGAGGCCACCACGGGGTCGGCGCCCCGGCGCAGGTCGGCCAGCGCCGTGGCCGCGGCGGCGTAGCGGCCCTGCGCGCCGAGCACGACAGCGGCCAGCAGCCGGTGCCGCGGCGCGGCCGAGCGCGGCGCGGTGACCGGCACCGACGGCGGCACGAGATCGCCGAACGCGAGCTCGGCGAGGGTGGTTTCCTGCACGGGACCTTTCTAGCGCCCGGCCCCGACAAGAACGTGCTCGACGCGGCCGGCGGCGGCCGGCAGGTCGGCGAGCAGCTCGACCTTGTCGGGCAGGGCGCCGGCGTCCCAGCCCGGCCCGCACGCGAACAGCCGGCTGCGCTGGCGGCCGCGGGACACGCGCGCGAACAGCCGCGGGTCCGCCGCGTCGCGCCGGTGCGCCCACAGCACCACGGCGGCGGGCGCGCTGCGCCGCACGGCCACCGCCAGCACCTCGGCGGGCAGTGGCACGCCGAACAGCTGCGCGCCGATCCGCCGCCCCGCCAGCGCGGCCGCGAGCGCGTACACGGGCATGGTGTCGCGTTCTTCCGGCACGCAGGCGAGCAGCACCGGGCGCAGGTTGCGGGGCGCGTCGAGCACGGGGGTCGCGCGCACGAGCGCCGCGTACACGCACTCGGCCAGCAGGTATTCGACCTCGGCGCCCGCGCTCACCCCGCGCCAGCGCGCGCCGAGCGCCGTGAGCACCGGCTCCACCACCCCGGACCACGCCGGCAGCACGCCGAGCTCGCCGAGGGCCTCGGCGAGCATGCGCTGCACGGCGCCGACGTCCATGGCCAGCGCGGCCGTGCTCAGGCGGCGGGCCAGGCGCGAGGACACCTCACCGTCGGCGGGCTCGGCGTGCGCGGGCGTGACGGGTTCGTCGGCGATCGGGACGATCTCCGTGCGCGGCATCTGCTGCAGCGCGAAGCGGGCGGCCTCGGCGGTGGAGGCGCCGCGGAGCAGGGCGCGCTGCATGAGCTCGAGGCGATCGATGTCGGAGCTGCCGTAGCGGCGGTGCCGGCCGTCGGTGTGGCGGCTGGGGCCCAGGCCGTAGCGCCGGTCCCAGGTACGGAGGGTCGACGGGGCGACCCCGAGCCGGCGTGCGACCGAGGCCACCGGCAGGGTGGGTTCTCCTTCACGCGCTCCGGATCCCACCCGGCCAATATCCAGCCCCGAGACAGTGACGGCAACCGGAGCCAAAACCCCTGCTCACCATTCCGGGGGATGCCTAACGGCTGAATCATCCCGAAGCCCTTGAACAACTATTGGCGCGCTTCTAACGTTACCGCCGTTGCACCGAATGGAGTATCGGCACCACAGCAGAGCAGCTAATGGCATCGACCGGATGACGGAGGCGGTCAGGATGGCAGACACGCGCAGGCTCCCCGGTCCCAACGCAGATATGTGGGACTGGCAGCTGGAGGGGTCGTGTCGGGGGATGGACAGCGCGGCGTTCTTTCACCCGGACGGCGAGCGGGGGCCGGCTAGGGCACGCCGTGAGGCCAGGGCGAAGGCGGTCTGCCTGGCCTGCCCGGTGCTGGACATGTGCCGGCGCCACGCGCTGGCCGTGCACGAGCCCTACGGCATCTGGGGCGGACTCTCGGAGTCCGAGCGGGAAAACCTGATCAAGCAGGACAAGCGAGCGCTGAGCATGTCCGGCGGCTGAGCGTTTTCACGACTTTGCCGGGGCGGTGTCCACATCGGACATCGCCCCGGTGTCGTTTGCGGGGCTTGCCGGGGTTTGCGGCCAGCACGTGAGGGCGGCGTCGATGACCGCCGTGAGCTCCGGCAGGCCGGCACCGTCGCGGGCCTGCACGGACAGGCCGAACAACACGGTCGCGTAGTAGCCGCCGAGGGCGTCGACGTCCGTGGCCTCGGGCAGCTCACCGGCCTCGACACCGCGGCGCAGGCGGGCGCGGATCAGCTCCCGCACGTGGGCCCGGGCCAGCCCGAGGTGCTCGCACACCGAGCGGTTGGCGGGCGAGCAGTTCGTGGCGGCGAGCACGACCATGCAGCCGGTGGGGTGCGCGGGGTCGACGTACACGCGGACGTTGTCACGCAGCATCGCTTCGATGGCGGCGTGGGCCGTCGGCTCTTCGGCGAGCGCGCGGGGCGTGGCGCTGCCGTAGGTGGCGCTGTACTGGTCCACCGCTTCGCGGAAGAGCGCCTCCTTGCCGCCGAAGGCCGCGTACAGGCTGGGCGGGTTGATGCCCATCGCGCCGGTGAGGTCGGCGAGTGACGCGCCCTCGTAGCCGCGCTCCCAGAACACGAACATGGCCTCGGTGAGCGCCCGCTCGCGGTCGAACGCGCGCGGCCGGCCCCGCGGTGACATGGACCACCTTCTTTAGCGACCGATACAGAAAAACTTGACGACGCCACAGTACAGCGTCTTTTATGTAGTCATCGATACAGAAAGGGTCTCCCATGGGCTCGCTTGACGGCAAGGTCGCACTGGTCACCGGCGGCAGCCGCGGCATCGGCGCGGCGATCGCGAAACGCCTGGCCGAGGACGGCGCCGACGTCGCCATCACCTACCAGCAGTCGGCGGACAAGGCGGCCAAGGTCGTCGCCACCGTCGAGGAACAGGGCCGCCGCGGCCTCGCCCTGCAGGCCGACGCGGCCGACGCCGACGCAGTGACCGCGGCGGTCGACCGCACCGCCACCGAACTCGGCCGGCTCGACATCCTCGTGAACAACGCCGGCGTGATGACCGGCACGCCCTTCGAATCACTCTCGGTGACCGAGGTGGACCACATGCTGGCGGTGAACGTGCGCGCCGTCGTGGTCGCCACCCAGGCCGCCCTCCGCCACCTCCCCCGCGGCGGCCGCGTGATCTCCATCGGCAGCGACCTCGCCGAACGCGTGCCGTTCCCCGGCGTGAGCCTCTACTCGGCGACCAAGGCCGCCCTGGTGGGCCTCACCCGCGGCCTCGCGCGCGACCTCGGCCCCCGCGGCGTCACGGCAACCGTGGTGCACCCCGGCTCCACGGACACGGACATGAACCCGGCCGACGGTCCTGGCGCGGCCGGCCAGTTGGCGCACATCGCACTGGGGCACTACGCGGAGGCCGCGGATGTCGCCGCGACGGTGTCGCATGTGGCGGGGCCGGATGGGCGGTATCTGACTGGGGGTTCGATCACGGTGGATGGTGGGTTCACGGCCTGAGGTGGGCCGGTGTTTGTGCGGCTTTGGGCCGACGCGCCGCCGAGACCGCTCTTTGGCGGTTCTTGCGGTCCGCGGTGGTGGGTCGTGGGTTCGGCCGGGTTGCCGCCGTCGTGGATTCGCGTCCCGGGAGGCGTGAGTTCGGCGGCGACCTGGTCGGCGCTGGGAAGCTCGCCTTCGGGAGCACTGGGCGCAGGCCGTTGTTGCTCAGGTGGTGCCGCGTTGTGCAGGTACGGGACGGAGACGTAGGTCGGCATGGTTGCGGCCTGGTCCCCGGTTCGCGAACGCTACGACTCCTCGACAGGGCTTGGATCGTGGCGGAGATGGCGGCGCAACTAGCTCATCCAAGTCGGGCACCTGTTGCAGCCCCCACAGACCGCCGAGACAAAACCCCCGCCCTCCCCAAGGGGGCGTCCCCAATCCCATTCTACCGGCCGGCACCGACAAAAACGGCTGGTGAGCGGAGTTGTCCACAGGTGAGCCGAGTTGTGGATAACCTCGGCCGGCGAAGGTGCGACCTTGGCTGGAGCAGGCGAACAGTCGGGCTGATCAGGCCGAACGTGAGCCGGTAGCCTCAAACAAGCTCAACACGAGCCGGCGCGAGCTCGAAGCCGCGCAGAGCCGGCCCGACACGAGGCAGCGGGCCGACGTTGGGCGGCGACGCAGACGAGAAGTTCTCCGAACCAAGGTGAAAGTGGCTGGAGCTGGTCTTCCGCCGGTCAAGCATGCGCGCGACTTCAAGCAGCAGGTCTCGCAAGGGCACGCTCGAGAGCGTCAGACATAACAGTCCCGCAAGGGCACAGCTGAGGGCGTCAGACACATCGACGAATGCGGCCGCACCCCAGCGAACCTCAGCCCACGAAGCCTCGCCCCAGCAGCGAACCAGCCCAAAAAACGACCCGAAAACCAGAAGCGGGGCGGCACTCCCGAAGGAGTACCGCCCCGCTTCCGTGCTGAACGAACGACTGACCGAACGTCAGCGAACCGACGAAGCAGACGTCAGTGCGCGTGTCCGTGGCCGTGGCCGGCGTCGGGTTCCTCGTCGACCGGCTTTTCGACCACGGAGCTTTCCGTGGTGAGCACGAGCCGGGCGATGGAGGCGGCGTTGGCGACCGCCGAGCGGGTCACCTTGACCGGGTCGACGATGCCCGCCGCGATCAGGTCGGTGAGCTCGCCGGTGGCGGCGTTGAAGCCGTGGCCCCAGCTCTGCTCCTGGACCTTGTTCACGATGACCGCGCCTTCGTGGCCCGCGTTGGTCGCGATCCAGAAGAGCGGCGCGGTGAGCGCGTCGCGGACGATGCGGACGCCCGTGGCCTCGTCGCCGGTGAGGCCGAGGTCGCCCTCGAGCTCCTTGACGGCGTGGACCAGGGCCGAGCCGCCGCCGGGGAGGATGCCCTCTTCGACGGCCGCCTTCGTGGACGCCACGGCGTCCTCGATGCGGTGCTTGCGCTCGTTGAGCTCGGTCTCGGTGGCCGCGCCGACCTTGATCACGGCCACGCCGCCGCCGAGCTTCGCGAGCCGCTCCTGCAGCTTTTCGCGGTCCCAGTCGGAGTCGGTGGTCTCGATCTCCTTGCGGATCTGCGCGATCCGGCCGGCGATGGCGTCCTTGGAGCCGCCGCCGTCGACGATCGTGGTGTCGTCCTTGGTGACGACGATCCGGCGCGCCCGACCCAGCGAGCTGAGGTCGATCTCCGACAGCTTCACACCGATCTCGGCAGACACGACCTCGCCGCCCGTGACGAACGCGAGGTCGTCCAGGAACGCCTTGCGGCGGTCACCGAAGAACGGCGCCTTGACCGCGACGGCGGTGATCGTCTTGCGCAGCGAGTTCACCACGAGGGTGGACAGCGCTTCGCCGTCGACGTCCTCGGCGATGATCAGCAGCGGCTTCTTGGCCTCGACGACCTTCTCCAGCACCGGGAGCAGGTCGGCCAGCGACGAGATCTTCTCGCGGGACAGCAGGATGTAGGCGTCCTCGAGGATCGCCTTCTGGTCCTCGGGGTTGGTGGCGAAGTGCGCCGACAGGAAGCCCTTGTCGAACTGCACGCCCTCGGTGATCACGAGCTCGGTCGCCAGGGTCGACGACTCCTCGATCGTGATCACGCCGTCCTCGCCCACGCGCTCGACGGCCTCGCCGAGCAGCTGGCCGATCGTGGCGTCGCGGGAGGTGACGGTGCCGACCTGCGCGATGTTCTCGCGGCCCTTGACCGGCGTCGCCTTGGACTTGAGGATCTCGACGACCTTCTCGGCCGCGGCCTCGATGCCCTTGCCGACCGCGGTCGGGTTGGCGCCGGCGGCCACGTTGCGGAGGCCGACGCGGACCAGCGACTGCGCGAGCACGGTGGCCGTGGTCGTGCCGTCACCGGCGACGTCGTTGGTCTTCGTGGCCACGTTCTTGGCCAGCTGGGCGCCGAGGTTCTCGAACGGGTCGTCGAGCTCGATCTCACGCGCGACGGTGACACCGTCGAGGGTGATGGTCGGGCCGCCGAACTTCTTGTCCAGAACCACGTGGCGACCGCGCGGGCCGAGGGTCACCTTGACGGCGTCGGCGAGCTTGTTCACCCCGCGCTCGAGCGCGCGACGAGCGTCCTCGTCGAAACTGATCTGCTTGGGCATAGCGTGTTCCGCTTACCTTTCAGGTGGTTTATGACGCAAGAACGCCCCGTCCCCCGGCTTGTGCGGGGCCCGGGGCGTCATGCGCTGCGAGCGGACGTCAGTTGATGACGGCCAGCACGTCGCGGGCGGAGAGGATGAGGTAGTCCTCGCCGTTGTACTTGACCTCGGTGCCGCCGTACTTGGAGTAGATCACGACGTCGCCCACGGCCACGTCGAGCGGCACGCGGTTGCCCTTGTCGTCGATCCGGCCCGGGCCCACGGCCAGAACCTTGCCCTCCTGGGGCTTTTCCTTGGCAGTGTCGGGGATGACGAGGCCGGAAGCGGTCGTCTCCTCGGCCTCGCTCGTCTGGACAACGATCTTGTCCTCGAGCGGCTTGATGTTCACGCTCACCGGGTTGACCTCCACGGTCGTCGAAAGCGTCGGCAGGATGAGTTACGGCTCCTACCACCCCCGCCGTCGCGGGTGCCGGGGCTGTCGGGCCGTGCGATTAGCACTCTAGCCACGGGAGTGCCAGGTTTGCAAGGAGGGTCCATCCGACGTGGGGAAACTTCGCCCCACCGGGCCTGACCGGCGGCTTTGTCGCGTGGTGGTTCCGTGGAGTCGCTTGGACGTGCTCACGCCAGTGTGCCAGCGAGTCGCGTGGCGGCAATCGGTGCCGGGACGTCGGGGTCAAGGGTGAGCGCGCCTCATCGCGCACGGACGTCTCACCCGACCGGCGTTACTCCGCAGACCCGTCCACCGGCCGCACAGCCCGCACCAAGGCCGAGTGCATGCCGTCCGCCACAGGGTGCGTCGGGGTGATCTCGATGGACGTGAAGCCGGCGGCGGTGAGGCCGGCGCGGTATTCGGCGAAGGAGAGGGCGCCGGCGATGCAGCCGACGTAGTCGCCGCGTTCGGCGCGTTGGGCTGGGGAGAGGTGGTCGTCGGCGAGGACGTCGGAGATGCCGAGGCGGCCGCCGGGCCTGAGGACGCGGAAGGATTCCGCGAAGACGGCCGGCTTGTCGGTGGACAGGTTGATCACGCAGTTGGAGATCACCACGTCGATGGAGTTCGACGGGAGCGGGATGGCTTCGATGGTGCCCTTGAGGAATTCGACGTTGGTGGCGCCGGCTTTGGCGGCGTTGGCGCGGGCCAGGGAAAGCATCTCGTCGGTCATGTCGAGGCCGTAGGCCTTGCCCGAGGGGCCGACGCGGCGGGCGGAGAGCAGCACGTCGATGCCGCCGCCGGAGCCGAGATCGAGGACGCGCTCGCCGGGGTTGAGGTCGGCGACGGCGGTGGGGTTGCCGCAGCCCAGTGAAGCGGCGACGGCTTCGGCGGGCAGGGCTTCGCGTTCGTCGGCGGCGTAGAGGGTGGGGCCGAAGTTGTCGTCGACCTCCACCGGTGCGGGGCCGCAGCACGAGGCAGCACCCTCGGCGACTTCCGCGGGCGCCGGGCCGCAACACGCGGTCGCGCCCTCGCTGACCTTCACCGCAGCCGCGGCGTAGCGCCGCCGCACGGTTTCGCGCAGGTCTGCTTCGGTCATGGCGCAGCTCCTCACCGGCCCGCGAAAGGGGCCGTTCATCTGCTTGCATCGATGTTTGTGGATACAACCTTGCGCCTTGGATCGACGAACGTCAAGATAGACAGATGTCAATGCAAGACGCCTGCTGTGCGGGGCTCGCCTCGGCGCCGCTGGACGAAGCCGACGCGACGGAGCTGGCCCGCGTGTTCAAGGCACTGGGTGACCCGGTGCGGCTGCGGCTGCTGTCGATGATCGCGTCGCGCGAGGGGGGCGAGATGTGCGTGTGTGAGCTGACGCCGGCGTTCGACCTGGCGCAGCCGACGATCTCGCACCACCTGAAGTTGTTGCGGCAGGCGGGGTTGATCGACTGCGAGCGGCGTGGGACGTGGGTGTACTACTGGGCTCTGCCGTCCACAATGGAGCGTCTCGCGGCCGTACTGCGCGCCCCGCAACGAGCCGGCGCGTGAGGCCGCCGCTCGCCCGCCGGGCCGCCGCCGAGGTGGTGGGCACGGCGGCGCTGGTGGCCGTGGTCGTCGGGTCCGGGATCCAGGCGGCCTCGCTGTCGCCGGATGTGGGTGTGCAGCTGCTGGCGAACTCGCTGGCCACGGTCTTCGGCCTCGGCGTGCTGATCGCGTTGCTCGGGCCGGTTTCGGGCGCGCACTTCAACCCGGTGGTCTCGCTCGCGGACTGGTACACCGGGCGAGTCAGCGGCGAGGGCCTCACGCCGCGCGAGGTCGCGGCCTACGTGCCCGCGCAGATTGTCGGCGGCATCGGTGGCGCGATCCTGGCCAACGCGATGTTCGGCCGAGCCCTCGTGCAGTGGTCGGGGCACGACCGGTCCGCCGGGCACCTCTGGCTGGGCGAAGTCGTGGCGACGGCCGGGCTGCTCCTGCTGATCTTCGGCCTGAACCGCAGCGGCCACGCCCGGTACGCGCCGGTGGCGGTGGCGTCGTTCATCGGCGCCGCCTACTGGTTCACCTCGTCCACGTCGTTCGCGAACCCCGCCGTCACGATCGGGCGGGCCTTCACCGACAGCTTCGCCGGCATCGCGCCGGCCTCGGTCCTGCCGTTCGTGGTCGCGCAGCTCGTCGGCGCGGTCCTCGGCCTCGGGCTCGTCGCCGTGGTGTTCGGCCGAGCCCCCGCACTCCAGGAGACCCAGCCATGACCACGCACCGCCCGTCCGTGCTGTTCGTCTGCGTGCACAACGCGGGCCGCTCCCAGATGGCCGCCGCGTTCCTCAGCCACTTCGCGGGCCGCCACATCGAGGTGCGCTCGGCCGGCTCCGCCCCGGCCGATTCGCTCAACCCGGCCGTGGTCGCCGCCATGGCGGAGGCCGGCATCGACATCTCGGCCGAAACCCCGAAGATCCTCACGCCCGACGCCGTGCACGCCTCCGACGTCGTGATCACCATGGGCTGCGGCGACACCTGCCCGGTCTTCCCCGGCACGACCTACCTCGACTGGACGCTCGAGGACCCGGCCGGGAAGTCCCTGGCCGACATCCGGCCGATCCGGGACGAGATCCGGGATCGGGTGCGCGAGTTGATCGCGGAGTTGGTTCCCGGGGCGGTCCTGCCGCTGTCCGCGTGCCGCGACGCGCAGGGTCTGCTCGACCAGATCCGCCTGCGTCCGTTGATGTGGCTGCGCCACGGTTCGCTACTCGACCTGGAGAACTTGCTCATCGGCTACGAAGCGGCGCTGAGAGTGCACAGGATCGGCGAGGAGTTCGTGATGGGGCCGAGCGGGAAGTTCGCCCAGTGGGTGAGCGAGCGGATGGGGTGGTCGATGTCGAGGGGCTGGGCGACGGCGATCGAGCAGCACGCGGGTGAAGAGGAGCCGTTGGCGGTATTTTTCCGGCTGCTGGACGAGTTCCGCGCCCACTGAGGTTCTTGGTCGAACCGAAAACCACCCCACGATGGCTACCCTCGCCCCATGATCAACAGGATGGCCGACGGCAGCGCCGGCGACGCGGACTACGGCGAGATCGGCAAGGTCTACACCGGTTTCCGCAACCCCGACCTGCGGATCGCCGCCGCCGTCGAACGGGCGTTGGGCGACGCGGAGCGCGTGCTGAACGTCGGAGCTGGGGCGGGGTCGTATGAGCCGCTGGGCCGGGTGGTGACGGCGGTCGAGCCGTCGGCGTCGATGCGGGCGTTGCGGCCCGCGGAGAGGCCGGCGGTGGACGCCACGGCGGAGGACCTGCCGTTCGCCGACCGGAGTTTCGATGCGGCGATGGCGACGTTCACCGTGCACCAGTGGCCGGATCTGCCGAAGGGGCTCGGCGAGGTCCGGCGGGTCACGACGGGACCGGTCGTGATCCTCACGTGCGATCCCGAGCGGGTGCGGGAGTTCTGGCTCCACGAGTACGCGCCGGAGGTGCTCGACACGGAGGCGCGCCGCTACCCGGCCCTCGGCGACCTCGCGGCGGGGCTCGGCGGGCAGGTGGAGATGATCCCGGTGCCGATTCCGCGGGACTGCGTCGACGGGTTCAACGAGGCGTACTACGCGCGGCCCGAACGGCTGCTGGACCCGGCGGCTCGGCAGGCGTGCTCGGCGTGGAGCTTTGTCGACGACGGCGTCACCCAGCGCTTTGAAACCGACCTCCGCCGGGACCTCGCCGACGGCACGTGGGAAGCCCGCCACGGACACCTCCGCCACCAGCCCGCCTACGACGGGTCGCTGGTGCTCGTGGTGGGGCGTTGAGCGGCCGGGTGAACCACGCCAGCGGAGTCTTACCAGCTGCCCCCGTTTCCGGTTAAGTTCTGCCGGAACAGCACCTACACCTGGGGGTCCCCACCATGTCCCACACCCTTGCGCGGCGGTTGGCCGTCGCGGGAGGCGCGGGGTTGCTGGCGGTCGCGTTGGCGACGCCGCTGCCCGCGCAGGCGCAACCGTCGGACCAGCAGCGCCAGCAGGACTTCGCGAACGCCGCGAAGGAGTTCGGGGTGCCGGTCGGCGTGTTGCTCGGCGTGTCCTACCTGGAGTCCCGGTGGGACTACAACGCGGGCACGCCCAGCACCGCCGCCGGTTACGGGCCGATGCACCTCACCGACCTGCGCACGGCCGGCGTGGTCACCAACGAGTTCGCCGGCGACACCGAAGATCCGCGGGGTGACGACGCGCGCCCGGCGTTGCGGCCGAAGGTGACGCAGCCCGCGGCGCCACCGCCGAGCCTGCAGACCGTGGACGAGGCCGCGGCGCTGCTGCACACGGACGCGGCGACGGTGCGCAGCGATCCGGCGCAGAACATCCGTGGCGGCGCGGCCCTGCTGGCCGAGTACCAGCGCGAGCTCGGCGTACGCAGCGAAGACGCGAAGGAGTGGTACGGCGCCGTCGCGAAGTACAGCGGGTCGGACGACGTCGCGGCGGCGCGGACGTTCGCCGACGAGGTCTACGACACGATCAAGACCGGCGTCGCACGCACCACGGACGACGGCCAGGCCGTGAAGCTCGCGCCGGCGTCCGATGTCACGCCCGACACGAAGCAGGCCGACGCGCTGGGCCTCAGGGCCGACGCGCCGCCCGCCACGGAGTGCCCGAAGACGGTGGCGTGCGAGTCCGTGCCCGCGCCGTACCAGGAGCTGCCGGACGGTGACTACGGCAACCACGACATCGCGAACCGGCCGCAGAGCCAGAAGATCGACACGATCGTCATCCACGACACCGAGGGCTACTGGGCCGATGCGCTCACGCTGGCGCAGGACCCGACGTACCTCGCGTGGCACTACACCGTGCGTTCGCAGGACGGCCTGATCGCCCAGCACGTGCCGACCAAGGACGTCGGCTGGCACGCGGGCAACTGGTACGTGAACGCGAAGTCGATCGGCGTCGAGCACGAGGGCTTCGCCGCGCAGGGCACCTGGTACACCGAAGCGATGTACCGGTCGTCGGCGAAGCTCGTCGGCTACCTCGCGAAGCGCTACGGCGTACCGCTCGACCGGGCGCACATCATCGGCCACGACAACGTGCCCGGCACCACGCCGGCCACGATCGCCGGCATGCACTGGGACCCGGGGCCCTACTGGGACTGGTCGCACTACTTCGACCTGCTCGGCGCACCGATCAAGGCCACCGGACGGCCGGGCTCGTCGATGGTGACGGTCGCACCGAAGTTCGCCGCCAACCGGCCCGTGTTCACCGGCTGCGACAAGATCGGCTCCGGCAACGCGTGTGCCGCGCGGGGCTCGGAGGCCGTGGTGCTGCACACCGCGCCGGACGCTTCGTCGCCACTGCTGTCGGACGTCGGGCTGCACGGCACCGGCGCGTCCACAATGGACGTGTCCGACGTCGGCAGCCGCGTGGCCACCGGCCAGCAGTACGCCGTGGCCGGGCACCAGGGCGGCTGGACGGCGATCTGGTACCTCGGGCAGAAGGGCTGGCTGCCCAGCTCCACCGTGGTGCCGGCGACCGGCCTCGTGGCCACGCCGAAGCCGGGCAAGGCCACGATTCCGGTGTACGGGCGCGCTTTCCCGGAGGCGTCGGCGTACCCGGCGAACGTGACCGTGCAGGCGCTGGCTCCCATGCCGTACACGCTCGCCGCGGGCCAGAAGTACGCCGTGGGCGGGATCGTGCCGTCGGAGTACTACTCGGCGACCACGTTCGACGTGGCGGATCACGTGGTGGTGCGCGGGAAGATGAAGTACGTGGAGGTCCAGTTCGGGCACCGGGTCGAGTACCTGAACCTGGATGATGTGGTGCTGAAGCCGGCGTTCTGATCTTGAGCTGGAAAGGGCCCCTTCAGGAATCTGGAGGGGCCCTTCGTTCTTGTCGTCGGTGACGAGGGTGAGCGCGACGGCGAGGCGCCGCAGCAGTGTCGTCAAAACGGCACCGTCTCGCACGCTGCCGGAGGTCGCGATCTCAGCCCACTGTTCAGAGGATCATGAACAGGTTGCCCGTTGGCGACATCAGATCAGCGTCGTCACCGAGGACAACAGTCGCAGTCACGACAACCGAGGCTTCATTGTCGCCACTTCCCCGCCCAAACCATGGCCGCGCGTCGACAGTCAGCCGCTTCACCAGATCATCGCCATCCATCAAACAGTACGTCGGCCCACCGTCAGCCAGCGCCTCGAAGTCGTTCATCTGCTGGGAGTTCGCAGGCCACGTCAAACCGTCTACCAGTGTCCTCAAGCGATTGTCCACGTCTCCATAGCTTCGTGAAGACCTCGGTGTCAGCAGCAGGACGTCGATTTCGACGGCCGTTCGAAAGTTCCGATGGGCAGGAGACACGAAGGTGAAACCTTCGAACTCTGTCGTCACATGAGGGGCAGAACCCCCAAGCGAGGACTGATCTGAGCCTCGATTTGGGGGTGGAATGCCTTGCGCAGCGTTGCTTTGGTCCTGCCCGCTCCCCTCTGCGTTGCCGGCAGAAGGCCCTGGTACGTCAGAGTCAGCTTCATTCACTCTCCAGACATGGCAACGTCGTACCCTCAATCCGGAACTTGTGCAGCGCAGGCGTCAGCTGTCGAGGGCCACTGCGACGCCGGACGTGACCTCCGTGTTGCGTCGCGTTTTCGACCAGCCGTTGCGGCGGCGGATGAGACGGGTGACGGCGCGCCAGGACGTGATGTAGAAGGTGTAGATGTAGGCCGCGTAGAGCAGGCCCATGCCGAGGCCGCGGAGGATGTTCTTGCTGCCCAGGCATTTCATCTGGTAGATCGGCCCCCACACGATGAAGGGCAGCAGGCCGAACGAGCCGTAGATCGCGAACAGGATCCACGCGCCGCCGGTGAACCAGGTCCAGACCTGGGACGGGTCGCCGGCCGTGGAGGCCAGCAGGAGGATGAAGGGCACCGGGTAGAGCAGCGAGCCGAGCAGCTGCATCCACGGCTGCGCCAGGTAGTACATCATCTCCGCGGCGCCCAGCGTGGACACGTGCGGTGAGTCCCAGATGCGGCGCAGGTAGCGCGAGCACTGCATCGTGCCCTGGCCCCAGCGCGTGCGCTGCACGAGGAAGCGCCGCAGGCTGTACAGACCTTCCTGTGCCACATGGGAATCCGGTGTGAAGCCGGTGCGCCAGCCCGCCGTGAGCAGGTGGACGCCGAGTTCGAAGTCCTCCAGCAGGGAGCCGCGCCAGGGCTGGGCCGAGTCGCCGGCGATGGAGTCGAGGGCCGCGAGGCGGGTGAACTGGCCGTTGCCGCCCATGGAGATGGTGCCGGTGAAGCCGCGGGAGGTCTGGATGGCGGCGATGGCTGTGCGGAACTCCAGGTCCTGCAGCTGGGCGAGCTTGAGGCCGAACGCGCGGGCGAACCAGGTGCGCCCCGGCGGGCGGGTGCGGACGTTGCTCATGCGCACGTCGAGCTGCACAGCGCCGATCTTCCGGTCGCCGAAGAGGTGCTCGGCGGCGCAGACCTCGAGGCAGTTGGCGGCAGGGCGGCCGTCGGCGTCCACCACGACCACCACCACGCGGTCGTGGTCCGTGCCGGGTTCGAGCCAGTCGGTGAGCTCGCGGTAGGCGGCGTTGAGCGCGTCACCCTTGCCGGTGCGGGCTTCGGGGCGCCGGCGTTCGACGAGGTGCAGGTTGGTGTCGTAGCCGCCGTTGCGCCGCCAGATCGAGCGCACGACGCGGGCGGTGCGGTCGTCGGAGTCGTCGTCGACGACCCACACGTGCGCGCGGCGGAAGGTGGTGCGCAGGTACTTCACGGTCTCGCGGATCACGGCCTCTTCGTCGCGGCACGGCACGAAGAAGTGCCACGCGAAGTCGTCGGGATCCCCCACCGGCGCGGGTTTGCGGCGCAGGTAGGGCACCACGATCATCGCGACGTAGACGATGAACGCCACGCTCATCGTGAGCGCGAACGCCTGGGTGATCGAGAGCAGGACCTTGAAGCCGGTGTCGTTCACGCCTGGGCCTGCTCGGCCCGCAGCTTCTCCGCCTTGGTCTTGCGCGTGGCGAGCCACACGAACAGCACGAGCGACACCGCGCCGCCGAGCACGCTGACCATCGAGCCGAGCAGCGTGTGGCCCCAGTAGTAGCCCTCGTCGGTGCCCAGCAAGTGCACGAGACCGACGATGGTGAGAATTCGTAACTGATTAACGAGAATGACGGCTATCGCGGCAATTCCCAGCGAAAGAAACAGGCGGCGCGCATTCTGCGGACGGAAGTAGAGGAGCACCGCGGTCACCAACAGAAGTGGCAACAACAGGAATACAGAAGAGCATTCCGGGGTCATTCTCAACCCGAACGGAGTAGCGCTGGATAACCCGAAGTACACAGATTCACGACTGGCGGCCACATAAACACCCGATGAGGTGATCACCCTTAGTATCGCCCCGGCGAGCTGCACTTCCATCTCGCGGTAGACCCGCTCGACGAGCACGAGGACCACGCCCACCGCCACCACCCCGAGCACCGCCACACGCAGCGGAAACCGGGAGACGGGGGACACAGGTGTGTTCGCTACTGCCACGACGACCCTCTCAGCCGGAAACCTACGAAGAACGGCGGACCCCGGCAGCAGCGTAGGACACAGGTGCCGGAACTTTCGACGGGTATCCCCCTTCTCAGGGACCTCCCAGCGCCTTTCGGCACGAATGGCGAGAACCTTGCTAGGCCGTTCGAGTGATGCCCTCACCGACGTGGGGAGACCGCTCGATGAAACCACTCGATCCGGTGGTCTCCCCGAAATTGAGTGCCATTTCCGGCACCACCACCGATATTCGATTCGCGTGCCGACTCTTGTTGAGCGGGATTCGTC
This sequence comes from Amycolatopsis rhabdoformis, assembly GCF_035918295.1. GTDB lineage: Bacteria > Actinomycetota > Actinomycetes > Mycobacteriales > Pseudonocardiaceae > Amycolatopsis > Amycolatopsis rhabdoformis. Next base: position 8,881,745 of record NZ_CP142149.1, on the reverse strand, counting down.
CGTGCAGCGGCTCGCCCTGACAAAAATCGGAGGACCAGTGAAGAAACACCTCTTGCGACGAGGCGGGATGCTCGCCGCTGTGGTGGCGAGTATCGCCCTCGCCGGGGCTGTTCCGGCGTCGGCGGCACCCGGTGACGGTTCCGCGTACGGCGCGAATGTCAACGTGAAGCTGCTCGGCGCCAACGCCGTGCAGGCCGGCCCGCTCTCGCCGTCGAACACCGACGGCCCCACGTCGGCGGCGCTCGCCAGCATCACCGTGCCGGGCATCCTCGCCACGGGCGCCGTCACCAGCTCGGCGATGCGCGACGACAACTCGGGCGCGGTCACGGCGAAGGCGTCCGTCGCCGGCGTCGGGCTGCCGCTGCTCGGTGCGGCGCTCGGCAAGGTGAACGTCGGCGTGATCCAGGCCGTGTGCACCGCCACCCAGGCCGGCGTCACGGGCAGCGCGACGCTGGCCGACGCCAACCTGGGCAGCCTCGGCAAGATCAACGCGAACCCGGCGCCGAACACCCAGCTCCAGGTCGCGCTCGGGCCGGTCAACGTCGCCACGCTGATCCTCAACGAGCAGGTCAAGAACCCCGACGGCAGCCTCACCGTGAACGCGCTGCACCTCAAGCTGCTCGGCGGCGTGATCGGCGCCCTCGGTTCGGGTGACGTGATCCTGGCGTCCGCGAAGTGCGGCCCGGCGGCCCCGCCGATGCCGCTCGCGTCCGGTGCCGGCATGTGGGTGGGCTTCGGCGTGCTCGCGGCCATCGCCGTGCCGGTCGGCCTGCGGTTCAGCCGTCGCCGTTCGGTCGCCTGACCGGTCCGGGGTGAGCGACTGATGTACAAGATGCCAGGTGCGGGCGTCGCCGTCGCCGGTGGCGGCGTGGGCACCCTCGCGTCCACCGGTGCCGACGTCGGCTGGTGGCTCACGATCGGCGGGCTCCTCGTGATCCTCGGAACCGTCGCCGTGATCGCCGCCTACCGCCGCAACCGGCGGTTCGCCCGCACGAGCGACTAGCAGTGCCGTGGGCCACCGAGAACCTTCGGTGGCCCACGGACTGTGGCCCGGTTTCCGGGCAGCCACGGGCGAACCGGGGCACGAACCGACCACAAGCGACAGTCGACGAGCAGCACAGCGACCACTGCCCTGATCAACTACTGCCGTCATCAACGGCCGTCGCGATCAACCGTGCGCGCCGTCCGACCGCGGTACCGACGCGAACCGCGGAGCCGACTGGCACCGCGAGCAACACCCCCGCCCGACGGCGCACGACAGCCACCGGCAGCGGCGCACCAAAAATCCCGGCCGGCCGCGCGATCGTCGGCACGCCGGGATTTCCGGGACACTCGAAAGTGTGGAACACGTGGACGTGATCTTGCTGGCCGGCACGCGGCCGGAGGCGGTGAAGCTGGCGCCGCTGGCGGTGGCGCTCGAGGCGCGCGCCGGTGTGCGGCCCGTGCTGGTGCACAGTGGCCAGCACCAGGGGATGGTCGAGCAGGCGCTGGTGCCGTTCGGGCTGAGCGTGGACGCGTGGCTCGACGTGCCCGAACGCGTGAGCGGTACGCAGGCCGAGCTGGTGAGCGGGCTGCTGCCGGCGTTGGACGAGGTGCTGCGAAGCTCGCGACCGGCGGCAGTGGTCGTGCAGGGCGACACCACGACGGGGCTGGCGGGGGCGCTCGCGGCGTTCTGGCTGGGCATCCCGGTGGTGCACCTCGAAGCCGGGCTGCGCACGAACGACCTGGCCGCGCCGTTCCCCGAAGAAGGCACGCGGCAGATGGTGGCGCGCATCGCCGCGCTGCACCTGGCGCCCACGGAGACGGCGGCGAAGGCGTTGCGCGCGGAAGGTGTCGCGGTCGAGAGGATCGTGCTGACCGGCAACACGGTGGTCGACGCGGTGCTGGCCATCACGGCGCGCGACCTGCCCGCACACGATCCCGCTCTGGCGCTGCTGGAGATGGAGATCGCCGAGGCCGGTGAGCGGCTGGTGCTGGTCACGTCGCACCGCCGCGAGTCGTGGGGCGAGCCGCTGGACCGCACGTTGGCGGCCGTGCGCCGCATCGTCGAGACTCACGCCGACGTGCAGGTGCTGTTCCCCGTGCACCCCAACCCGGCCGTGCGCGCGCAGGTGACCGCGGCCCTCGGCGGGATCGAGCGTGTGAGGATCACCGAGCCGCTCGAGTACCCCGACCTCGTCCGCGCGCTGCGCCTGGCCGCTCTCGTGCTCACCGATTCCGGCGGCATCCAGGAGGAAGCGCCGACGTTCGGCACGCCCGTGCTCGTGCTGCGCGAAGTGACCGAACGCGCCGAAGCCGTGGACGCCGGCTGCGCGTGGCTCGTGGGCACGGATCCGGCGAAGATCGTGGACACGGCCACGCGGCTGCTGGCCGGGAGCCTCTGCCCCGCGGCCACGCCCAACCCCTACGGCGACGGCCACGCCGCCGAGAAGGCCACCGACGCGATCGAGCTCCTGCTCGGCGTGAAGACCGCGCTGGAGCGGGCCCGCGGCTAGAGCGAGACGATCTCGACCGACAGCCCGGGGTTGGCCGAGAACTCCATCGGCGCCGTCGGCCGGCCCGCCGCGACCACGTGGGCGCCCAGCGCCGCGATCATCGCGCCGTTGTCCGTGCACAGCCGGGGCCGCGGCACACGCAGCTCCAGGCCGGCCGCGGCGCAGCGTTCGGCCGCCAGCTCGGAGAGCCGTGAGTTCGCCGCGACACCACCGGAGATCACGATGGTGCCGATCCCCTGCTCCTTCGCCGCCTTCACGGCCTTCGCGGTGAGCACGTCGGCCACGGCTTCCTGGAATGACGCCGCGACGTCGTTCACCGGCACCGCGCCACCGCCGCGCTCCACGTTCTCCACCCACCGGGCCACCGCCGTTTTCAAGCCGGAGAACGAAAAGTCGAACTTCGCGTCGCGCGGCCCGGTCATGCCCCGCGGGAACGCGATGGCCGACGGGTTGCCCAGCTTCGCCGCCTTGTCGATCGGCGGCCCACCCGGGTACGGCAGGTCCAGCACGCGCGCGACCTTGTCGTAGGCCTCGCCGGCGGCGTCGTCCACAGTGGACCCGATCTCGGTGATCTTCGAGGCGATGTCGTCCACCCGCAGCAGCTGGGTGTGGCCGCCGGACACCAGCAATGCGAGCACCGGCGAGGGCAACGGGCCGTGCTGCAGCGTGTCCACGGCGATGTGGCCGGCCAGGTGGTTCACGCCGTACAGCGGCACGTCGAGCGCCGACGCGTAGGCCTTCGCCGCCGACACACCCACCAGCAGCGCGCCCGCGAGGCCCGGCCCCGCGGTGACCGCGATGGCGTCCACATCGGACAGCTTCAGCCCCGCCGTGGCGAAGGCGCGCTCGGCCGTGGGCACCATCGCTTCGAGGTGCGCGCGGCTCGCGACCTCGGGCACCACGCCGCCGAAGCGTGCGTGCTGCTCGACGCTGGAGGCGACCTCGTCGGCGAGCAGTTCCACCGAACCGTCTTCGTGCAGGCGCACGAGGCCGACACCGGTCTCGTCGCAGGAGCTCTCGATACCCATGATGACGCGCGACATCAGCCGGCCACCTCATCTCGTGCCGGGGTCCGCGCCGGGCGGGCCATGGTGAACGCGTCGGCGCCGGAAGGCTGGTAGTAGCGCTTCCGGATGCCGAGCTTCTCGAAACCGTGCTGTTCGTAGAGGCCGACGGCCGTGTCGTTGTCGGTGCGCACCTCGAGGAACACCGGCGCCGACACCTCGTCGGCGCGGTCGAGCAGCGCGCGCAGTAGCGCCTTGCCGATGCCCTGGCCCTGGGCCTCGGGCACCACGCCGATGGTGTGGATCTCCGCCTCGTACTCGCCGCGGCGGCCCATCACGGCGAGGCCGCCGTAGCCGAGCAGCTCGTCGCCCTCGTCGGCCCGGGCGGCCAGGTAGAAGTGGCCCTGGTCGAGTTCGGAGTGGAACGCGCGGGCGCTCCACGGGTCGTCGCCGGGGAAGAGCACCTGCTCGATCTCCGCGCAGCGCTTCAGATCGCTGCGGCGCAGGCGGTCGAGCTTCATGGTGAGGTCACCCGCTTGCGCGCGGCCGGCTCGACGGCGTCGGGCCGGCGCAGGTACAGCGGCGTCAGCGGCTCGGGGGTCGCGCCGGAGAGCAGGGCTTCACGAGCGACGCGGACCAGGCCGGCCGGCGACGGGAAGCGCGGCTCGATGGGCACCACGCCGATCGCGTCGGCGTAGATCAGCGCACCGTCACCGGCGGCGACGCGGGAAGTGGTCTCGACCTCGGCCGGGCGCTGCACGTGGGGGCCGCTCACGCGCGCACCGGTCGCGTCGTACTCGGCCCAGTACACCTCGCGGCGGCGCGCGTCGGTGAGCACGAGGAACGGCTTGTCGGTGCGCACGACCTCGGCCGCGATGGCGTCGAGGCTGCCGACCGGGTACACCGGGATGTCGAGCGCGTGGCCGTACGCGGCCGCGGTGGCCATGCCGGCGCGCAGGCCCGTGAAGGGGCCGGGGCCGACGCCGCACACGATCGCGTCGAGGTCGCGCAGGGTGACGCCCGCCGCCTCGGCCGCGGCCAGGGCGTGGGGCGTGATGAGCTCGCCGTGGGCTCGCGGGTCGACCGTGACGCGGTCGGCCCGGGTGGTCAGTTCCGACTCGGCCACGGCGACGATGCCCGCGGTCACGGCCGGGGTCGAGGTATCGATCGCCAGTACCAGCACGGTTTCCCAGCTTACGTCCAGCCCCGGGGTACCAGGCTGGCGGGCCGCGCAGGCAACCCTTCAAGCGTGTGAATCGCGTCGCAGGTGGCCGACGTCACGGCGCGGTACGGTGCCGTTGAGACGCCCGCCGACGCCGCGCCGCAGGAGGTCCTCACCGTGCCCGATCCGCTGTTCCCCGCGATCACCGCCGGTTCGCCGAAGGTGGCCTTGCGCTTCGGCGACCAGGCGCTCACCTACGCCGAGCTGGGCGGGGTCGCCGGCGCGCTGGCGAGCGAGCTGCCCACCGGCCGCGTCGCGGTGTGGGCGACGCCGACGCTGCACACCAGCGTCGCCGTGGTCGCCGCGCTGCTCGCCGGCGTGCCCGTGGTGCCGTTGAACCCGAAAATCGGGGAACGCGAGCTCGCTCACATCCTCGCCGACAGCTCGCCGGCGCTGGTGCTGGCCGAGCCGGGCGTCACGTTGCCCGAGGGGCTGGCCGGCGTCGAGCGCCGGGACATCCCGCTCACCGGGAACGGTCCGGTGCCCGGCGAGGAGCCCGACGCCGAGGCGCCCGCGTTCGTCGTCTACACCTCCGGCACCACCGGGCCGCCGAAGGGCGTGGTGCTCCCCCGCCGCGCGATCGCCTCGACGCTCGACGCGCTGGAAGACGCGTGGGAGTGGACCGCCGACGACGTGCTCGTGCACGGCCTGCCCCTGTTCCACGTGCACGGCCTGATCCTCGGCATCCTCGGCCCGCTGCGCCGCGGCGGCTCGGTGCGCCACCTCGGCCGGTTCTCGACCGCTGGCGTGGCGCGCGAGCTGGCGGACGGCGCGACGATGCTGTTCGGCGTGCCGACGATGTACCACCGCATCGCGGAGACGGTGGCGTCCGACCGGGAGCTGGCCGAGGCGTTGCGCGGGGCCCGGCTGCTGGTGTCCGGCTCGGCGGCGCTGCCGGTGCACGACCACCAGCGCATCACGGCCGCGACCGGGCAGAAGGTGGTGGAGCGCTACGGCATGACCGAGACGCTGATGAACACCAGCGTCCGCGCCGACGGTGAGCGCAAGCCCGGCACGGTCGGCGTGCCGCTGGCCGGCGTCGAGCTGCGGCTGGTGGACGAGGCGGGCGCGCCGATCACCGAGCTGGAGACCGTCGGCGAGATCCAGGTGCGCGGCTCGAACCTGTTCACCGAGTACCTCAACCGGCCCGACGCGACGGCTGCGGCGCTGGCCGACGGCTGGTTCCGCACCGGTGACATGGCGACGCTCGACGCCGACGGGTACGTGAAGATCGTCGGTCGCAAGGCCACCGACCTGATCAAGAGCGGCGGGTACAAGATCGGCGCCGGCGAGATCGAGAACGCGCTGCTGGAGCACCCGGGCGTGGCCGAGGCGGCCGTGACCGGGGAGCCCGACGACGATCTCGGCGAGCGCATCGTGGCGTGGGTTGTGCCTTCCGGTGAGCGGCCGTCGGCTTCGGAGCTGGCCGATCACGTGGCGAAGCTGTTGGCCCCGCACAAGCGGCCGCGGGTCGTGCGGTACCTGGACGCGTTGCCGCGCAACGACATGGGCAAGATCCTGAAGCGAGCGCTGGGGTGAGGCCCTCGGCCCGCGAGGTGATCGCGAAGGTGTCGACGGGGTTCACCGAGCTGTCCACTCCGGCCACTGTGGACGATCCGCTCGACTGGCCCGGCTACCGCGAGGCCTACGCGGCGGCCGCGGAACGCACGGGCGAGACCGAGTCCGTGGTCGTCGGCGAAGGCCTGATCGGCGCGACACCCGCGGTGCTGGTGGTGTGGGAGTTCGGGTTCCTCGGCGGGTCGATCGGGCGCCGCACCGGTGACCGGGTCGAGGCGGCGTTTTCCTTGGCGCGGCAACGGAAACTGCCGGTGGTGTCGTTCATCGCCACGGGTGGTTCGCGGATGCAGCACGGGATGCGCGCGCTGTCTCAGCTGCAACGCATCGCGCGCGCCTCGGCGGCGGCGCGGGCCGACGGCGTCGCCCAGATCTCCGTGCTGCGCGACCCGACGACCGGCGGCGGCTGGGCGACGCTGGGCGCGAGTGCCGACGTGGTGCTCGGGCTTCCGTTGGCGCAGGTCGGGTTCGCGGGCTCACGCGTGCGGCCGGCGACGTCGCCTTCGGAGGCTTACACGGTCGAGGCGAAGTACGAGTGGGGCCAGGTCGACCAGCTGGTTTCCCCGGAGGACCTGCCGGCCGTGCTCGAACGGTGGCTGCGGCTGCTCACTTCGCGCTCTTCGTCGGCGGCTGCTCCCCCGGCCGCGTTGCGCGCCGTTTCTTTGCCGTCGACGGGCTGGGACGCGGTGCGTGCCGCGCGCTCTTCACGACGCGCCCGCGCGGCCGAGTACGTCTCGGCGCACTTCGACTGGCACGAAACCCTCCGCGGCGACCGCACCGGCGCGGTCGACGACGGTGTGCTCTGTGGCTTCGGCTGGCGTGACGGCCGCGCGGTGGCGTTCGCCGCGCAGTGCGGCACCGCCACGCGCCCGGCGGGCTTCCGCACGGCCGCGCGGCTGGTGCACCTGGCGTCGCGGCTGGGCATCCCGGTGCTCACGCTCGTGGACACGCCGGGTGCGGCCAACGACGCTTCCGCTGAAGAAGGCGGGGCCGGGCCGGCCATCGCCGCGCTCTTCGAGGCCATCGCCGCCGCGACCGTCCCGGTCACCACGCTGGTGATCGGCGAGGGCGGCTCCGGCGGCGCCCTGGCCTTCGCGGCGCCGGACAACACGTGGATCGCCCCGGACGCCTACTTCTCCGTGACCTCCCCGGAAGCCGCCGCGGCCATCCTCAAGCGGCCGATGACGGAGGTGCCGGCGATGGCTGAGCAGCTGAAGTTGCGACCGCAGGATCTGGTGGAGCTGGGGTTGGCGCGGGGGATCGTGGACCCGCTTGCCTCGAGCTGACCCCGGGCGAAGTCAGACCGTGGGCAGGGGGATGCGGGACGCCCACGAACCGTGCGGTTCCAGCGTCACCTCACGCACATCGTCGTCGCGGCGGGACATCCGCACGACCAGGTAGTCGGTCGACAGGCGTTCGGCCGAGCCCTCGCCCCATTCGACCACCACGGCGGAACGTTCGAGGTCCGTGTCGAGGTCGAGGTCGTCGAGCTGCGCGAGGTCGCCGCCGAGGCGGTAGGCGTCGACGTGGATGAGGGGGACGCCCGCGGGGCCGGCGGCGTGGACGCGGGCCAGCACGAACGTCGGCGAGCTCACGCGGCCGCCGACGCCGAGGCCGTCGGCGATGCCGCGCGTGAGCGTGGTCTTGCCGGCGCCGAGGGGGCCCGCCAGCAGCACCAGGTCGCCCGCGCGGAGCGAGGCGCCGAGGGTGCGGCCGAAGGCCATCGTGTCGTCGGGAGTCGCGAAGAGGAACGTCACCGTGTCCACCACCAGTTCCGCCGGTTCTGGGCAGCGCTTCCGGAACAGCGCTGCAGAAGGTCGATGAGCCGGCCCGTGACGAGATCGGGCTGCTCGAGCTGCACCATGTGGCCCGCGCCGCGCACGCGCACCAGCTCGGCCTCCGGCAGCTCGGCCGCGATGCGCTCGGCGTGTGAGAACGGCGTGAACCGGTCGGAGTCGCCGCCGATCACCAGCACCTGCGAGTGCTTGAGGCCGGCCAGCGCGGCGTAGCGGTTGTGGCTGCCGAGCGTGTCGACGAAGTTCACCAGGCCCCGCACGGGCGTCACGGCCAGCATTTCCAGCATGAAGTCCACCAGCCGCGGCGAAACGTCGCGGCTGCCGAACGCGAGGCGCCGCACGGCCTGGCGTTCGAGCTGGCCGCCGGCCGCGCGCACGAACTCCACCAGCCCCGGCTGCCAGCCCGCGAGGTTGCCGACCCCGCGCGTGAGCGGGTTGTACTTCGACAGCAGCGAACGCGGCAGCCCGCGCGCGCCGACCTCACCCGCGGCCGTGGCGATGAACACCACACCCTCCACGCGGTCCTCGAACAGCTCCGGGCGTTCGGCGGCCAGCTCCATGATCACCATGCCGCCCATGGAATGTCCCATGAGGACGATCGGGCCGTCGGGCACCATCGCGCGCAGCACGCTGTCGAGGTCGTGCGCGAGCTGCTCGATGGTGCTGGTTTCCGCCGTCGCGGCGCCGGACAGGCCGTGGCTGCGGTGGTCGTAGTAGACCTGCCGCACGCGCGGCAGCCGCAGGGCCGCGACCGCGCGGCGCTGGAAGTGCCAGGACTTGCGCGACAACGCGAACCCGTGCACGCCGACCAGCGTCACCTCGGGCTCGCCGCCGTCGTCGGGGTCGATCTCCTCGACCGAAAGGGGCGTGCCGTCCTCGGCCGCGACCGTGGACGTGCGGTCGGGCTTGAGCTCGCCCAGCTGCTCGTCCACGTATTGGTCCTCACTCTGCCTGCGTTGCTGCGCCGCGACGAGGGCCGCAGCGGCCGTGCCCGTGGCCACCGCGCCGAGCCCGCCGACGATCGCCCACAACCGAGCCGAAGGGCTCACCGCCGCTCCCCCACGTACCGGCGCCGCACGCGCGGGCGGTACATCGACGTGACGACCTCGTAGTCGATCGTGCCCAGCGTGTCGGCCCATTCGCGCGCGGTCGGCTCACCCGAGCCGCCGGCGCCGAACAGCACCACCTCTTCGCCCACGGCCGGCGCGTCGTCGCCGCAGTCGACCACCAGCTGGTCCATGCAGACCCGGCCGACGACCTCGCGGCGGCGTCCGCCGAGCCACACCTCCATGCGCCCCGACAGCGAGCGCGGCACCCCGTCGGCGTACCCCGCCGGCACGAGCGCCACGGTGGTGTCGCGCACGGCCGTCCACGTGTGTCCATAGGAGACGGACTCGCCGGCCGGCAGCCGTTTCGTGAGCGCCACGGCCGCGCGGAACGTCATGGCCGGACGCAGATCTTCGTGCTGCGGCACGGGGTTCAGGCCGTACATCGCGATACCGGGCCGCACGAGGTCGAAGTGCAGGTCGGGACGCGTGAGCACGGCCGCCGAGTTGGCGAGGTGGCGCAGCGGGTCGAGCCCGGCCGCGCGCGCGGTGTCGTACGCCTCGGCGAAGCGCTTGGCCTGCACGTCGATCGAGGGGTGGCCCGGCTCGTCGGCGCACGCGAGGTGCGACCACACGGCCACCACGTCGACGTGCCGCGACGCCGCCGCGGCCTCGACCAGCTCCGGCCAGTCCGCGGGCTGGCAGCCGTTTCGCGAAAGGCCGGTGTCGATCTTGAGGTGCACCCGCGCGTTTCGGCCGAGCTGCGCGGCGGCGGCTTCGATCCGCCGCAGCTCCTCGACCGAGCTCACACCCAGGTCGATGTCGGCTTCGATGCCGGGGCCGAAGTCGACCTCCGGCACGTCGAGCCAGCTGAACAGCCGCACGGACAGCCCGGCGTGGCGCAGGTCCAACGCCTCACCGAGCGAGCAGGTGCCGAGCCAGGTGGCGCCGGCGTCCACCGCCGCGCGGGCGACCGGAACCGCGCCGTGGCCGTACGCATCGGCCTTGACCACGGCCATCACAGCCGAGCCGGCGGCGCGGCCGGCCAGCAGGGCGACGTTGTGGCGCACGGCGTCGAGGTCGATCACGACCTCCGCACGCGGGAAACTGGCAGTCATAACGACCGCCAGTTTCCCATGCGGGTCCGACAGTGCCGCGAATCAGGGCAGGCGCAGGCCCGTGGTGCCCGAGAACACGTGCAGCTCGTCGGGACGGATCCGCAGGTGCAGCGTGTCGCCCATCGACGGGGTCTGGCGCGGGTCCACGCGCACGACCACGTTCTTCGACGCGCCCTCGGCGGCCAGCTCACCGGCACCGCCGGAGAGCTTGCCGTACACGTAGGCGTCGGAGCCGAGCTCTTCCACCAGGTCGACCTTGATCGGCAGCGTGCCGTTGGTGTCGGTGGTGGCCTCGAGCGACTCGGGGCGGAAGCCCAGCGTCACGGTGTCGCCGTCGGCGGCCGAGCGGATCGACGCCGCCAGCGGCACGCTCGCGCCCCCGATCTCGGCGCCGTCCGCGGTCAGCTTCGCCGAGACGAGGTTCATGGCCGGCGAGCCGATGAAGCCGGCGACGAACACGTTGGCCGGGTGGTCGTAGAGCGCGCGCGGGGTGTCGCACTGCTGCAGCAGACCGTCGGAGAGCACGGCCACGCGGTCACCCATCGTCATGGCCTCGACCTGGTCGTGGGTCACGTACACGGTGGTGACGCCGAGGCGGCGCTGCAGCGCGGCGATCTGCGTGCGGGTCGAAACGCGCAGCTTGGCGTCCAGGTTGGACAGCGGCTCGTCCATGAGGAACACCTGCGGCTCACGCACGATCGCACGGCCCATGGCCACGCGCTGGCGCTGGCCACCGGAGAGCGCCTTCGGCTTGCGGTCGAGGTAGTCGACGATGTCGAGCAGCTTCGCGGCCTCGAGCACCTTCTGCTTGATCTCCGACGCCGGGCGGCCCGCGATCTTCAGCGCGAAGCCCATGTTCTGCGCCACGGTCATGTGCGGGTACAGCGCGTAGTTCTGGAACACCATCGCGATGTCGCGCGAACGCGGCGGCAGCTGCGTCACGTCGCGGTCGCCGATCCAGATCGAGCCCTCGTCGACGTCCTCCAGGCCCGCGAGCATGCGCAGCGCGGTCGACTTGCCGGAACCCGAGGGACCGACCAGCACGAGGAACTCGCCGTCGGAGATCTCGAGCTCGAGCGCGTCGACAGCGGGCCGGTCGGTGCCGGCGTAGCGCCGGGTCGCCTTGTCGTAGGTGATGGTGGCCATCGGTCAGTCCTCTCCGAATTTCGCGGGAACCCCGTGCGCGGCTTCGCGCGCTTCGAGGTGGCGTCGCTGGATTTCCTTGCCCGTGGCGCGGTGCGCCTCGGCCGGCTCGTCCAGCTCGAGCCGGTTTCCAGGTCCTTCGGCCACCCACGCGGGTGGTTCGGCCGTGCCGGCCAGCGCCCAGGCCGCCTGGCGGGCGGCGCCGAGGGCCACGTACTCGCCCGTCTCCGGGATCACCACGGGCACGCCGAGCACGATCGGCGCCACGGCCCGCACGGCGGCCGACTGCGCGCCGCCGCCGATGAGCAGCACGCGGCGCACGTCCAGGCCCTGCGCGCGCACGGCGTCGAGGCCGGCGGCCAGGCCGCACACCATGCCCTCGACGGTGGCCCGCGCCAGGTTCTCCGGCGTCATGTTCGCCCTGGTCAGGCCGTGCAGGGAGCCGGTGGCGTCCGGCAGGTTCGGGGTGCGCTCGCCGTCGAGGTAGGGCAGCAGAGTGAGGCCGCCGGCGCCCGCTTCGGCGGCCAGCGCGAGGCGGTCGAACTCGGCGAGGTCGACGCCGAGCATCGCGGCACCGGCCGTGAGCACGCGGGCGGCGTTGAGGGCGGCGGTGAGCGGCAGGAAGCGGCCGGTGGCGTCGGCGAACCCGGCGACCAGGCCGGTCGCGTCGGCCGAGCCGGCCTCGGACACGCCGAACACGGTGCCGCTGGTGCCGATGGAGATCACGGCGTCGCCGGGCGCGAGTTCCAGCGCCAGCGCGGCGGCCATGTTGTCGCCGGTGCCGGCGGACACGAGCACGCCGCTTTCGGTGTGGCCGGCGACCTCGGCCGGAGCGAGCACGGTAGGCAGCTCCGGCGTGCGGCCGCCGAAGGCGTGGGCCAGCACATCGACGCGGTAGGCGTTTTCCGTCGGCGAGAAATAGCCGGTGCCGGACGCGTCGCCGCGGTCGGTCACCGCCTGCTCGGGCCGGCCGAGCAGGCGCCAGGTGAGCCAATCGTGCGGCAGCAGCACGCGCGCGACGCGGTCGGCGTTGGCCGGTTCGTGCTCGGCGAGCCAGCGCAGCTTGGTCACGGTGAAGCTGGCGACCGGCACGGAGCCCACGGACTTGGCCCACACGCCGGGCCCGCCCAGCTCGCCGGTGAGGTCCTTCGCGGCCTGCGCGGAGCGGGTGTCGTTCCAGAGCAACGCCGGACGGACGACCTCGCCGGCCTCGTCGACGGTGACCATCCCGTGCTGCTGACCGCCGATGCCGAGGGCCTTCACGCCGTCGAGCACCCCGTCGGTGGCCTCACCGAAGGCCTGCCACCAGGCGGCGGGGTCGACCTCGGTGCCGTCGGGGTGCGGCGCGCGGCCGGTGCGCACGACGGCGCCGGTGCGGGCGTCGCAGACCACGACCTTCGTCGACTGGGTCGACGAGTCGATCCCGGCCACCAGCTCAGCTGTCATAGGGCTGCCCCTCCTCCACGTGCTCGACGGTCTCCACGGCCGTGCCGGCGTTGAGCGCGGCCTCGATCTCCTCGGTCGGCGTGATCTCGCTGGTGATGAGGAGGTCGTAGTCGCCGACGTCACCGTGGGCGAAAGTCGCGGTGCGGCCGAACTTCGAGTGGTCGAGCACGAGCACGTTGCGGTTCGCGGCGCGCAGCACGGCCTTCTTGAGCTCGGCGTAGTCCTGCACGGGGTGGAAGAGCCGGCCGACGGCGACGGCGCTCACGGACACGAACGCGATGTCGGCGCGGGTGCGCTCGAGCAGCGCCAGCACGTCAGGACCGGAGCAGGAGTCGTATTCGGCGTGGTAGCGGCCGCCGGCGACGACGACGTGCACCCCTTCGCCGAGCAGCTGGGCCGCCCGCAGCGAGTTGGTGATCACGGTGAGGTTCTCGAGTTCCGCCAGGCGCTCGACCAGCGGGAACAGCGTGGTGGAGTCGTCGACGAACACCGTCTGGCCGGGTTCGACGTGTTTCACGGCCGCCTCGGCCAGCGCTTCCTTCTCGGCGGAGTGCAGCGAGAAGCGGCTGGCGGTCTCCATCGTGAGCGCCGGGTAGGCCTCGACCTTGCCGCGCAACTTGCGCAGGAGCCGGCGGTCGGCCAGGTCGTCGAGGTCGCGGTGCATCGTCATGAGGCTCACGCCGAAACGGGCGGTGAGGTCGTCGATGCGGGCCTCACCGTGCTCGATCACGTGGTCGAGGATGTCCTGGCGGCGCTGCTCCACGGCGGCGTCGGACGGGCGGGTCCTAGGCACGGCGCACCTCACCGTCGACCCGGTTGAGGGTCACTCGATCAGGGGCACCAGTGCGCACACCTCGTTCTTACCAGATTTTATCGCGTTAGTTAACGGGTAACTCGATAACTTCTACGTCGCTGGTGCCCCGGACGAGCTTCAGGGCGCCCGGGATCGCGTCCACCAGGCCGGAAGCCGACGTAGGCACACCGTCAGCGGCGAGGGCGCCGGCGAGCGAGTGGACCTGCGCGCCCGCGGCGGCGGCCAGCCACGGGTCGAGGCCGGCGGCGAGCAGCGACCCGATGAGCCCGGTGAGGACGTCGCCGGAGCCGGCCGTGGCGAGCCAGGAGCCGCGCGGGGTGTTCACGGCGACGCGCCCGTCCGGGGCGGCGATCACGGTGCAGTGGCCCTTGAGGAGCACCACGGCGTTGTACTTCTTCGCCGCTTCGCGGGCGGCTTTGAGCCGGTCGGCGCCGGGGCGGGTGCCCATGAGGCGCTCGTACTCGCCGGCGTGGGGTGTGAGCACGAGCGGGGTGTCGGGGTCGCGGGCGTCGAGCACGTCGGGGTGCTGGGCGATGATCGTGGTGGCGTCGGCGTCGGCGCACACGGGCACGCCCTGGCCGAGGATGTGGCGCAGCACGTCGCGACCCTCGGTGCCGGTGCCGATGCCCGGGCCGACGACCCAGGCCTGCACGCGGCCGGCGTCGGTGACCGAGCCCGTGGCGACGATCTCGGGCCAGCGGCCGCGCACGACGTCGGCGGCCGGGCCGGCGTAGCGGACCATGCCCGCGGTGGCGTGCACGGCGGAGCCCGAGGCGAGCACGGCCGCGCCCGGGTAGGTGGCGGAGCCGGCGGCGATGCCGACCACGCCCTGGCTGTACTTGTCGTCACCGGGGCCGGGGATGGGCCAGACATCGGCGAGGTCACTGAGCTCGAGTCGGCGCAGATCGGGTTCGCCGAGTTCGGGGCGCAGGCCGATGTCGACGAGCACGATGTCACCGCACTGCTCGGGTGCGAGCGCGTGGACGGGCTTGGGGGCGCCGAAGGTGACAGTGAGGTCCGCGGTCACGTGCGGGCCGTCGGTGGCGCCGGTGTCGGGGTCGACGCCGCTGGGGAGGTCGACGGCGACGATGGGCGCGCGGACCTGGTCGACGAGCGCTTTCGCGTCCGGCCGCAGCGGGCCCTTGCCCGAGATGCCGACGATGCCGTCGACCACCACGTCGGCCTTCTTGATCCACTGTGGACTGTCCTCGACGGACACCACGCGGCCGCCGGCTCGCTTGAGCGCCGCCAATCCCCGGGCGTGGGCCTTTTCGGGCTTCAGCAACACGGCCGTGACGACCACGCTGCGGCGGCGCAGGAACGCACCGGCCCACAGCGCGTCTCCACCGTTGTCGCCGGAGCCGACGAGCAGCACGACCCGCCGGCCGGCGACGCCGCCGGTGCGTTCGGCCAGGAACCCCGCGAGGTGCGTGGCGAGGCCGAACGACGCCCGGCGCATCAGCTCGCCATCAGGCGTGACGGCGAACAGCTTGCCCTCCGCCTCGCGAATCCGTTCCGTGGTCCAGATTCCCTGCACGGCGGGCCCTCCGCTTACTCGACAGTCACGGACTTCGCCAGGTTACGCGGCTTGTCGACGTCGTACCCGCGGGTGCGGGCGATCTCCGCGGCCAGCACCTGCAGCGGCACGGTGGACACCAGCGGCTGCAGCAGCGTCGGCACGGCGGGGATCTCGATCAGCTCGTCGGCGAACGGCCGCACCGCCTCGTCGCCCTCCTCGGCGATCACGATGGTGCGGGCGCCGCGGGCCTGGATCTCGCTGATGTTGGACACCAGCTTCGAGTGCAGCACCGCGCGGCCCTTCGGCGAGGGCATGACCACCACGATCGGCAGGCCTTCCTCGACCAGCGCAATCGGGCCGTGCTTGAGCTCGCCGGCGGCGAAGCCCTCGGCGTGCATGTAGGCCAGCTCCTTGAGCTTCAGCGCACCCTCGAGCGCCACCGGGAACCCGACGTGACGGCCGAGGAACAGCACCGCCTTCGAGTCGGCGATCCGGCGGCCGAGGTCGCGGACCTGGTCCACAGTGGACAGTACCTTCTGCACGGCGGCCGGCATGGCCTCCAGCTCGGCGAACTCGCGGGCGACCTCGTCGGGGTACTTCGTGCCGCGCGCCTGCGCGAGCGCCAGGCCCACGAGGTAGTTGGCGGCGATCTGCGCGAGGAACGCCTTGGTGGACGCGACGCCGATCTCCGGGCCGGCGTGCGTGTAGAGCACAGCGTCGGACTCGCGGGGGATCTGCGCGCCGTTGGTGTTGCAGACGGCCAGCACGCGGGCCTTCTGCTCACGGGCATGCCGGACGGCTTCGAGCGTGTCGGCCGTCTCGCCGGACTGCGACACGGCGACCACGAGCGTGTCGCGGTCGAGCACCGGGTCGCGGTAGCGGAACTCACTGGCGAGCTCCACCTCGACCGGCAGCCGGGTCCAGTGCTCGATGGCGTACTTCGCGACCAGGCCGGAGTGGTACGCCGAACCACAGGCGACGACGAAGACCTTGTCGACGTCACGCAGGTCCTGGTCGGAGATGCGCTGCTCGTCGAGGATGATGCGGCCGGCCTCGAAGTGGCCGCGCAGGGTGTTGGCCAGCGCCTCGGGCTGCTCGTCGATCTCCTTGAGCATGAAGTACTCGTGGCCGCCCTTCTCGGCGGCGGAGAGGTCCCAGTCGACGGTGAACGGCTTGGCCTGGGCGGCGTCACCGTGGAAGTCGGTGACCTCGTAGCCCTCGCGCGTGATGACCACCAGCTGGTCCTGCCCCAGCTCCACGGCTTCACGCGTGTGCTCGATGAACGCGGCGACGTCGGACGCCACGAAGTGCTCGCCCTCGCCCACGCCGACCACCAGCGGGCTCGACCGACGGGCCGCCACGATGGTGTCCGGCTCGTCGGCGTGCGTCACGACCAGCGTGAACGCGCCCTCCAGCCGCCGGCACACGGCGGCGACGCTGGCGGCGAAGTTCTTGGCGGTGTCCCCGGAGTTGTACGCGCGGGCCACCAGGTGAGCCGCGGTTTCGGTGTCGGTGTCGCTCGCCATCTCCACACCGTCGGCCTCGAGCTCCGCCCTGAGCGCGGCGAAGTTCTCGATGATGCCGTTGTGCACCACGGCCACCTTCTTGGTGGCGTCCTGGTGCGGGTGCGAATTCCGATCCACGGGCGCGCCGTGCGTCGCCCAGCGGGTGTGGCCCATGCCGGCGGTGCCGGTGAAGCCGTCCCTGCCCACGGTGTCGAGCTGCGCCTCCAGGTTGGCGAGCCGCCCAGCCTTGCGCTCGACCCTCAGCGCGCCGGCGCCGTCGAGCACCGCCACCCCGGCCGAGTCGTAGCCGCGGTACTCCATCCGCCGCAGGCCACCGAGGACCACATCCAGCGCCGGCCGGTGTCCGACATATCCCACGATTCCACACACGCGAAACAGCCTAACGAGGGATGTCCAGTCCCCTACTCCGGTACCTTCCCGGGGCTTTTCAACCCACCTGAGCTGGGGAGATGGGGTGGTTACGGTGGGGAGTCGGGTGGGTTGGGTGGGTGATTGGGTCGTGGCGATCTGGGGTGTTGGTTTGGTGGAGGGCCGACAAAACCGGCGAGCGAGCGAAGTTATCCACAGGTGGCCAGAGTTGTGGATAACTCGGGCGACGAGCTCCGCTTCGGGCCGGCTGTCGAAATCCGCATCGCTCGCTCGTGTAGAGGGCAAACGAGAGGAGCAAGTCATGCGGAGCATCAGCGTCACCATGAGCGTCACGCTCGACGGGGTTGTGCAGGGCCTCGGAAGGCCCGACGAAGACACGCGCGGCGGGTTCGAGCACGGCGGGTGGGGCGGGCGATACCAGGACGACGTGCTCGGACGGGAGATGGCGAAGGGCATGGCGCAGGCCGGCGACATGCTGTTCGGGCGCCGGACGTGGGAGGACTTCATCGGGGCGTGGGCCGGCCGGACGGACGGCAACCCGGTCACCGCCCACCTCGACGCGGCGACCAAGTACGTGGCCTCGACCACCCTCGACAGCACCGACGCGTGGCAGAACTCGATTCTGCTGGCGGGTGACGCGGTGGAGACCGTCGGACGGTTGAAGGACGAGCCGGGGAAGGATCTGAGCATCGTGGGCAGCGCGGCGCTCGTGCGGAGCCTGCACGCGGCGGGGCTGGTCGACCGGTACGTGCTGCTGATCCACCCGCTCACGCTCGGCACGGGCGCGCGGCTGTTCGACGGCCCGGCGCCGCTCACGGAGTTCGCGCTCACGCGCAGCGTGGCGACCACGAAGGGCGTGCTGATCGCGTACTACGAGCGAGCGTGACCTGGCGCGGAGCGGCGGGCGGGCCGGGGCCGGGCGCGGGCAGTAAGGTCACGCGCATGGCCAGCAAGCCCAAGCAACTGCTCGCGGAGCTGTCACACCCGGGGCCCCACGAGGTCCTGCGCGGCAATCTCGCCCTGGTGGGGCTGCCGGGGGTCGTGTTCACGCCCCGGCAAGGGCTGGGGCTGCCGGCCATCGCGTTCGGGCACGGGTGGTTGCAGCCCGCGTCGCGGTATCGGCACCTGCTGCACCACCTCGCGAGCTGGGGCGTGGTCGCGGCCGCGCCGGCGACGCAGGGCGGGCCGCTGCCGTCGTACCGCCTGCTGGCCAGCGACCTGCTGACGACGCTCGACGTCGTCACGACCGTGCGCCTCGGCCCCGACGGCATCAGCGTCGACCCGGCCAAGCTCGGCCTCGCCGGCCACTCCACGGGCGGCGGGTCCGCCGTCCTCGCCGCCGCCCAGGCCGCCGCGGCGGACGACTCGGTGCGCCCGCGCGTCCGCGCCGTCGCGACGATCACCGCGGCCCAGACGCTCCCCTCCGCTTCCGCGGCCGCCCGCCTCATCACGGCACCCGGCCTGCACCTCGCGGCGGAAGAGGACCTCGTCGCCCCGGCCGTCGGCCACGCCGAAGCCATCGCGGCGTCGTGGGCCGGGCCCGTGCAGCTGCGGATGCTCGGCAAGTCGTCCCACCTCGGCGTCACGGAGGGGCGGCACTGGAGCCAGCTGCTCCTGCAGGGCAAACCGCACCGCCGCACGCAGCAGCTCACGCGAGCGCTGTTCACGGCGTTCTTCCTGACGCACCTCACGGGCACGGAGCGGTACCTGCCGCTGCTGGACGCCGACGTGAAGCGCGCGCAGATCGAGTTGCTGGAGGAAGAGCCGGCCGCCTGACGGGCTCAGTCGACCAGCCAGGTGTTGTTCGAGAAGTCGTGGTCGTCGAAGCGAGTGGCGCCCGCGGGATGGCCCGGCAGTGGTGGCGTGGGCTCGCCGGTCGGCGGGGCGTCGGCCGGTGGGGTGAGGTCGAGCGTCTCCGGCCGGTCGGTCATCGACTTTTCCGTGAGCCAGCCGCCGGAAGCCTGATGGCGGCGCCGGAGATCCTCCACGCGCGCGAGGTAACGGCTGTGAGCTTCGGCGTCCCGGTGGAGGGATTCTTTGGCGTCCGCGGTGGCTGAAGTGACCCGCCGGTCGCGAAGCGCGCGTTGCTCCTGTTGCTCACGGGCGGCCGCGTCCTGGGCGGCCCGCGCGGCGGCCAGGCGGTCGGCGGCGGTCAAGGCCGGAGCCGCCGGCCGGCCGGCTCGTCAGGTCGGGTCAACGCCCGGGTCCCTCGTCGAGCGAGCCGCTGATGCGGCCGACGGAGCCCTGCGTGTCGAACACGTCCGGCACCGGGCGGGGCGCGCCGCGCGACGGATCGCCCGGGGCCGTGCCGAGGGTGGGCAGACCGGGCAGGGACAGCGGGCCGAAGGCGAGCACCCCGTCGGGCATCGCGGCGGGGTTCGGGCCGAGCGGGTCGAAGGTCACGTCGCCGCCGGGCGCCGTGCCCAGCTCCGAGGGCTGGTCCTGAGGCGGGTCGATCACGTGGGCGCCCAATTCGGACAGTGACGCCGCGGCGGTGGTGCTGTCGTCGGGGTCGCCGGAGTCGTCTGGCAGGTCCAAGGTGCCGGACGCCGCGGTGGGTTCGTCCTCGTCCGGCAGGTCCAGGCTGCCCGACCGGAAACCGGACACCGAGTCGAGCTCGACGGGCACCACCGGCAGCCCGAGCGGCGGCGTGGGCGATTCGATCACTTCGTCCACAGTGGATTCAACTGGCAGAAACCCAGTGAGTGCCCGGAATTGGGCGTCTATGGTCGAGCCGGCGGTGGCGCACAACCCCTGGAACGCCGTGTAGCGAGCGTGGAACTCGGTCGCGAACGGACCGGTCAGCCACTGTTCGGCGGCCCGGGCCGCGTAGCCGACGTCGACGGGGTCGCAGTCCTGGAGCCGGGAGTGCAGATCGTTGCCGAGGCCGGCCGAGTCGAACCACCGGGCCAGGTCGAGCAGATCTTCCCGCGAGCCGGCTTTGCCCTGACTCAGCGCCACGATCCGTTGCGCCACGCGGAAATCCGCGCCGGCGACGGTCTCAGTGCGGAGGCGCAGCACTTCGTCCACTTTGGTCTTCAGGGTGGTGAAGACGTGCGTGACCGTTTCCGGGATGAGCCGGGCGGCGGCGTCGAGGTGATCCAGCAGGGCGTCGGCACTCGGGGAGGCGGCCTCCGCGGCGGTGGCGGCGGGGCTCTGCCAGGCGCGGAACAACGCGGTGGTGGCCGCGGTCGCGTCGGCGTGGGCGGCGGAGAGGGTGGCGTGGCCGCGGGCCAGGATGTCGGCGTCGGCGAGGAAGGCGCCGAAGTCGAGGCCGGCGCCGGTGTGGAACTTCTGCCGGATGTCGCGCTCGGGCTCGATCTTCGACGGTGCGACGGCGTTCCAGATGTCGGCCCACTGCGTGAAGAAGTCGAGCGCCGGGTCGGCGAGGGCGAAGATCTCGTCGGAGGTGCGCACGCCGACGCCGCCGGGCTCGGGGGCGCGCAGGGCCTCGGTCATCGGTCGCCGGCGTTTCGGGCGGTGTCGGCGTGGTCGTCCTCGATGGACGAATACCGGGCGGCCGCGGTGTCCAGGTTGCCGGCGAAGGACGTCAGCGAGTCGGCATAGGACTGGAGCGCGTTACTGAGAGCGGTGAAACCGTTGCGGTACGCGGTAATCGCGTCGCTGTGACCTAGGCCGAAGGCTGCCTCGGTGACCTGCGACGACACCGTGGGCACGCGCGCGGCTGCGGCCTCGAGCGCGGTCTGCGCGGTGCGCATCGCGTCGGTATCCGTTTGATGACTGTCCGTCCGGTGGCTGCCCTCCGGCATGGCCACCCCCTCACTCACCCGACCGGCACCGACTCCGACGCACGGCGCCTTCGCCCGGTGCCCCTTCCGTGCACCGGAAATCTACCGAGAGAAGGTGTCGGCCAGAAGGGCCTCGAGGGCAGAGTGTTCAGTTGGCCAGCCAATCGGTGTCCGCGAAGTCGTCGTCGTCGACGGCGTGCGCGGCCCGGCGGTGACGTCCGGACGGTTCCGCCGGCGGCGGAGCTGCCGGTGCCGACGGTCGCGCAGCGTAGCGAACATCCACGTCGCCGGTCTGCGCGGCCTCGTCGTCCTCGAACCCGAACTGGTTCTCTTCGGCCCGGTCCCCGACGGTCTTCTCGGTCTCCCAGCCTCCGGCCGCCTTGGCGCGACGGTTGCGTTCTTGCAGCCGGACGAAAACCTCGCCCTGGATCTTGCCCTGTTTCTCGAGTTTCTCCTTGCTCTCCGCCACCGCCTCGGCACGGTTGCGGTCGAGCATGGCCGACCGCGCGCTGTTTTCGGCCTCCAACGTCGCCAGCTTGGCGCGCATCGCGGCCAACGCGTCCTGCGAACTCATCAGACTCCCCCTTCCCGGCGCCGGCTAACGGCCCATCACCGGGTCGTCGTCGAGCGAACCGGAGATGCGGTTGCCCGACTTCGACGATTCGAACAGCCCACGATCGACCCGGTAGGCGTTCGCGGACCGATCCTGGTCCTGGCCACCGCCACCGCCACCCGCGCCGCCCATCATGCCGCCGCCCATCATCCCCATCGGGGAGGACTGCTGGGCCTGGTGGTCGCCCATCGTCGGCGCGGTGCCGAGCGGTGAGGTCGACGCGTCGGTCGCCCCGCCGCCCAGGGGCACGCTCGCGTCCGGACCGGTGCCGAGCGAGTCGTCCGCGTGGGCCTCGAAGCCGCTGTGACTGTCGAGCGGGTTGGTGAGCGACTGGGCCGTGGTCGAGTCGTCGACCGCCGCGGACCCGTCATGGCCGGATCCGTCCTGCCCGGATCCGTCGTGTGCCGAGTAGCTCGCCGCATCGGCCGGCATGTCCGCGGCGTGCTGGGGGCCGGCGTCCGCCGCGTGGAGCGGGGCGGCTTCCTGGCCATTGGAGTGCGCCGGCGAGTCCTGGTCGCCGAACCCGCCGCCGGTGCCGCCCGAATGGCCGGGCCCGTCCTGCGGACCACCCGCCTCCCCTGCCGGAGCCGCGCCCGGTACGTCCGGCAACCCGGGCTGGCTGTGCTGCGGAGTGACGGCAGTCGGGTCGGTGCCGGTGAGCGGGTCCGGCTTGCCGTCGTCGCCGAGGGTGTACTTGACGGGCTCGCCGCTGCCGTCGTCGACGGTCACCACGGTCGGGCCGTCCGGCCCCTCCGGGCGCTCCGCCGTGATCTTGAGCCCGCCGTCCTCGATGTGGATCTTGCCGTCGGGGCCGGGCTCGTAGGTCTTGGCCGACGGGTCGGTGGGCTGGGTGCCGTCGTGCCCCTGGGGACCGAACCCGGGAGCGGGCTGGCCCGGCGCCGTCGGCTGGCCGGGCACGCCAGGCTGACCGGGAACACCGGGCTGGACCGGTTGACCAGGCACGCCCGGCTGTCCCGGCACCGCGGTCGCGCCGTCCTTAGGGTCGTCGAAGTCGAGGTTGTACTGCTTGGGGTGACCGGTGCCGTCGTCGACGGTGATGCCCATGTGACCGTCGGAGTCCGGCTCGGTCATCGCGATCTTGTGATCGCCCTGCTCGACGGTCGTCGTGTCGGGCTGGGCCGTTTTGATCGCCTCGCCGGTGGTCGGGTCGATCGGGTACGGCTTGCCCGTGGCGGGGTCCGTCTCGAGCGGCTGGTGCGTGACCGGGTTCAGGTTCGGGTCGGTGGCCGAAGGGGTCTCCGGGGTCTTCGGCAGGTCGACCTTCGGCATCGCCGGCGTGCCACCACCGCCACCGCCGCCTCCGGTGACGCCACCGCCGCCACCCCCACCGCTGCCAGTGCCGGTGGTGCCAGCCGGCTTCGTGGTGCCCGGGTCCGGCGGCGCGGCCTGGTCGACGTTGGAGAACGGGTCCTGCGGCAGCTGGGCGAAGAAATCGGTGAGCGCGCGCCAGGCACCGTCGACGGCGGTGTGCGTGTTGGTGCACATCGTCTTGAAGTCGCGGATGTAGCCGTCGAAGAACTTCCCGAAGTTGTCCTTCAGGTAGATGTTGCACTGGTCGACGATGTGATTGATCGTGTCCTCGTTGAGGTTGCACGAGTCGTCGTCGATCATCTGCTGCGATTGCTGGTCCAGAAACTTCGCGCAGTGCTTGAAGTCGTCCTGGCTCGCGTTGCTGCGCAGTTCGGCGATCCGGATGATGCGGTCCAGGTCCGGAGCGGTCACCTGGCCGAGCGAATCGACCCGGTACTTGATCATCCAGTTCGCCTTGTCACGGCAGGCCTTGCCGACCGTCCCGCAAGCGGACTTCATCGCTTCGGCCGCATGCGCGGCGGAATCGGAAACGACCTTGGCGTCAGCCGTGTAGTTCTTCCGGAAGTTGTTCGCCGAGTCCGCCGCACTGCCGTGCCAGTCGGCGAGGTTGGTCGAGAGCTGACCCTCGACATCGGTCGACGCGTTGACGACGGCACCGCTCAACGCCGTGAACTCGTCGGCGCCCGTCATGAACTTGGTGAACGGGATCTTGCGCTGCTCGTCGTAGAGCTTGTAGAGGTCGTCCTTGTTCGCGGGCTGGTAGGTGCCGACCACCGCGACCGCGCGGTTGAACAGCGGCGCCCAGATGTCGAACGTCTTCATCCCCGGCAACCCCAGGTCGAGGATTTCGTCCGAGGTGTTCGCCCCGGCATTCGTCGCCGATGCTTTGCCGGCCTGCGCGTCGAGCTTGCCTTTCGCGTCGTCAGCGGCCTTCTTGTCGGCCGCGCGGGCATCCGCTTGGTTCTTCTGGTGGATGCCGTTCGCCTGCGAATAGGCGTCGTAGACGTCGTCGTTGTCGTGGTTGTCGTCAGCGTCCTCGGGCGGATCGGCGCTGAGCGCCATGTCGTTCTTGATCCGGTCACGCCACTGCTCGAACTCGTGCTCGTCCTTGAACCCGTACTTGGTCGGGTCGTTGTCTTCGAGGTACTTGATGTACTTCCACGCCAGGTCGGTGCCCGCCTGGGTCTTCCCGAGGTCGTGGTCGTAGAGGATCTGCTCGACTTCCTGGCGGGACGGGATGTCGTCGCTCTCGCCGGCGCTCACTTGCCCGCCGCCTTCACCGCGGAGCCGGAAGCGTCCTCATTGACCTGGTAGTGCCCGCCCGCCGAGTTGAGCTTCTGGGCGAAGGCGTCGGAGGCCTTCAGGTAGGCGTCGGCCATTCCAGCCAATCGGAGGACACCCGAGTGGTAGGGGTCGAAGTTCCGGTCGTGGGCCTCACCGAAATCGGCGGACACGATCTGCACGTCCTTGACCGCCGCGAGCGGCTGCTGCAGCGTGTTGTGCGGCATTTCGCTCACGGCTTTCGCCGCCCTCGTCAACGCTTCCGTATCGACCTTGTGGCCGCCCGCCATCGCTCGCCCTCCCTAGAGCACCGGTGTACAGCACTCTAGGACGCACGAAAGGCGTCTCCGGTGCCATCACACTCGCCCACGGAATGTACCCGGGCTGTGACGGCGGGCGCAGCGATTCGGCGATCGCGGGACGATCAGGAGACCGCGGACACCACTCCGGCCAACCGGTCCGCCGCCGCCTGGGCGGTGGAGTGGGCCGGGGCCTCGACCATCACGCGGACGAGCTGTTCGGTGCCCGAGGGGCGCAGGAGGACGCGGCCCTCTTCGCCGAGCTCGGCTTCGACCTCGCCGACGGCGTCGCGGACTTCGGAGGAGTCGGCGACGGCCGCTTTGTTCGCGACGGGGACGTTGACGAGGACCTGGGGCAGGCGGTTCATCACGCCGGCGAGCTCGCCGAGCTTCTTGCCGGTGGCGGCCATGCGGGACATGAGGCGCATGGCGGTGAGCAGGCCGTCGCCGGTGGTGGCGTGGGCGGGGAGGACGACGTGGCCCGACTGTTCGCCGCCGAGGGCGAGGCCGGAGGCGCGGAGCTCTTCGAGCACGTAGCGGTCGCCGACGGAGGTGGTGACGACGGTGATGCCGTGGGCCTTCATCGCCAGGTGCAGGCCCAGGTTGCTCATCACGGTGGCGACGAGCGTGTCCTTCACCAGCTCGCCGTCCTCGGCGAGCGCGAGGGCCAGGATGGCCATGATCTGGTCGCCGTCCACGAGCTCGCCCGAGGCGTCGACCGCGACGCAGCGGTCGGCGTCGCCGTCGTGGGCGATGCCCAGGTCGGCGCCGTGTTCGACGACGGCGGCGCGCAGCAGGTCGGGGTGGTTCGAACCGCAGTGCTCGTTGATGTTGATGCCGTCGGGCTCCGCGTGCAGGGCCACGACCTCGGCGCCGGCGCGGCGGTAGGCCTCGGGGGCGGCGACGGAGGAGGCACCGTTGGCGCAGTCGACGACGACCTTGAGGCCGTCGAGGCGGTGCGGGG
Source organism: Amycolatopsis rhabdoformis (assembly GCF_035918295.1). GTDB lineage: Bacteria > Actinomycetota > Actinomycetes > Mycobacteriales > Pseudonocardiaceae > Amycolatopsis > Amycolatopsis rhabdoformis. The sequence continues at coordinate 8,856,434 of NZ_CP142149.1, read as the reverse complement.
TCGCCGAGAGGAGGTGGTCGACGTACAGGTCGAGGGCGTCGGAGACGTCGGACACCCGGCCGACGCCCGAGCCCGTCGGACGCACCACGTCGGCGCCGGACAGGCCGGCCTCGATCTCGTCCTCGATGCTGTCGGGCAGCTTGTGGCCGCCGGCGGCGAAGAGCTTGATGCCGTTGTCGGGCATCGGGTTGTGCGAGGCCGAGATCATCACGCCCAGGTCGGCTTCCAGCGCACCCACGAGGTAGGCGACGGCGGGCGTGGGCAGCACGCCCAGGCGCAGCACGTCGGCGCCGGCGGACGCGAGGCCCGCCACCACGGCGGCCTCCAGCATCTCGCCGCTCGCGCGCGGGTCGCGGCCCACCACGGCCACCGGGCGGTGCGAACGGTCGTGCGCGGCGAGCACGCGCGCCGCGCTGGCCGCGAGCGAAAGCGCCAGCTCAGGGGTCAACTCGGCGTTGGCCAGGCCACGTACGCCGTCGGTGCCGAACAGTCGGGCCATCTCCACGACCTCCAAGGTCCAAATCGACCACGACAACCTAGCGGCGGCTGCGACCCGGTCGGGCCGTGCCCCCACCCCTGGAAAGTCGCGGACCACGCGCGAAATGCATCACTGTGGGGCAGATGGGACACATGAGGTCCCAGAGAACACGTCAGAGAGCGCTCGTCAGAACTTCCGAGAGCTTCGGAGTACTGCGGAAAGCACGAGAGCGCCCATCCGATGGACGGATGGGCGCTCTCGAGGTTGCCTTTCGCGAGGCCAAGTACTTCAACCAGCGCGGGTATGCAACACGCCAAAACCAGCGCAACCCACCGGGGTCCAGGGGGCTTGCCCCCTGGCGGGGGTTTGGGGGTTCGACCCCCAATGTGACCGCGAAGAGAGCCCGGTGAAGCGCTCTCAAGCGCTGAGCACAGCTCCCCGCGAACGAGCGCGGGGGTTTGGGGGTTCGACCCCCAATGTGATCGTGGAGAGAGTCCAGGCGAAGCGCCTCCAGGCGCTGAGCAGAGGACTACCCCCACGACCGGAGCATCAGCGCTTGCTGTACTGCGGAGCCTTACGGGCCTTCTTGAGGCCGTACTTCTTCCGCTCCGTGGCGCGCGCGTCACGGGTCAGGAAGCCGGCCTTCTTCAGGGCCGGGCGGTCGTCCGCGTCGACCTCGACGAGGGCGCGGGCGATGGCGAGGCGCAGCGCACCGGCCTGGCCCGAGATGCCGCCGCCGTGGAGGTTGGCGAAGATGTCGAACGAGTCGGGCTTGTCGACCGTGACCAGGGGCTCACGGATGAGCTGCTGGTGCACCTTGTTCGGGAAGTACTCCGCGAGGGTGCGGCCGTTGAGCTTGAACTCGCCGGTGCCGGGGACGACGCGAACGCGGACCACGGCCTCCTTGCGACGGCCGACAGTCTGGGCGTTGCCACCCGCGGCGCGCGACGGACGCG